>NZ_FQLF01000002.1:2160676-2469345 GCF_900120175.1 Oceanicoccus sp. KOV_DT_Chl | reverse complement strand
ACAACCAACGCCGCGCTGGCCTAGCCTACTCCGTCCCTCCATCGCAATATGCAGAAGTACAGAAATATTAATCTGTTTCCCATCGACTACGCATTTCTGCCTCGCTTAGGGCCGACTAACCCTGCCCTGATTAGCATGGGACAGGAAACCTTGGTCTTCCGGCGTGGGGGTTTTTCACCCCCATTATCGTTACTTATGTCAGCATTCGCACTTCTGATACCTCCAGCAGACTTCTCAATCTGCCTTCAACGGCTTACAGAACGCTCCTCTACCATGCATATAAATATGCATCCGCAGCTTCGGTTAGCAATTTAGCCCCGTTACATCTTCCGCGCAGGCCGACTCGACTAGTGAGCTATTACGCTTTCTTTAAAGGATGGCTGCTTCTAAGCCAACCTCCTAGCTGTCTGGGCCTTCCCACATCGTTTCCCACTTAATTGCTATTTGGGACCTTAGCTGGCGGTCTGGGTTGTTTCCCTCTCCACGACGGACGTTAGCACCCGCCGTGTGTCTGCCATGATTGTACTCCTGGGTATTCGGAGTTTGCATCGGGTTGGTAAGTCGGGATGACCCCCTAGCCGAAACAGTGCTCTACCCCCAGGGTAAGACATGACGCTCTACCTAAATAGATTCGAGGAGAACCAGCTATCTCCCGGCTTGATTAGCCTTTCACTCCGAGCCACAGGTCATCCGCTCATTTTTCAACATAAGTCGGTTCGGTCTCCAGTGCCTGTTACGGCACCTTCAACCTGCCCATGGCTAGATCGCCGGTTTCGGGTCTAAAGCCTGCAACTATGACGCCCTATTAAGACTCGGTTTCCCTACGGCTCCCCTAAACGGTTAACCTTGCTACAGACCTTAAGTCGCTGACCCATTATACAAAAGGTACGCAGTCACACCACGAAGGTGCTCCCACTGCTTGTACGCATACGGTTTCAGGTTCTATTTCACTCCCCTCTCCGGGGTTCTTTTCGCCTTTCCCTCACGGTACTGGTTCACTATCGGTCAGTTAGGAGTATTTAGCCTTGGAGGATGGTCCCCCCATCTTCAGACAACATAACACGTGTGTCGCCCTACTTAATACGTCAATAATCGTTTTCGTGTACGGGGCTATCACCCTGTATCGCCAGACTTTCCAGACTGTTCCACTAACTCATATTGCTCGGCTAGTCCCCGTTCGCTCGCCGCTACTAGGGGAATCTCGGTTGATTTCTTTTCCTCCGGGTACTTAGATGTTTCAGTTCTCCGGGTTCGCTTCTACACACCTATGTATTCAGTGTGAGATACCCAACTTATGTTGGGTGGGTTTCCCCATTCGGACATCTCTGGATATAACGGTCGGTTGCCACCTCCCCAGAGCTTTTCGCAGGCTCCAACGTCCTTCATCGCCTCTAACTGCCAAGGCATCCACCGTATGCGCTTAGTCACTTGACCATATAATCAAATAGTCTTTAACAACCATCTTCATCTATGAATCTAAGAAACTGAGCATGAATAGCAGGGACTTAATTCCGCTACTCATGTTTTATGATCGCCGGATCATACAGTTTTTACACTTGAGAAATTACAGTTGATCTAATCAATCGCAGTCATCACAACCACGTTCAATTACATCAGTGTCAAATAGTCATCGGCTAGGATGACTACTCAACGTGTTGAATATGTAGAATTGAATTACATATTCAACGGTTTAATCAGCTTATCTACCTTGTTAAAGAACATCTGGTCGTTAAAAAACCAGAAACCTATTTTTTAGACTCATCGAATTGAGTGTTCTAAAAAATACCTTTCTGGCATCTTTACTTAGTAATAGCACGATCATGAATATTGACGTCAACCATTTACAATAAATGGTGGAGCTATGCGGGATCGAACCGCAGACCTCCTGGATGCAAACCAGGCGCTCTCCCAGCTGAGCTATAGCCCCTTTAACCTGTCTTTTTTGCGTTTGGACTGCGTTGCGCCGCTTCACTCGCTCGATCACATACTGATGCATGCTCACTCACTTGCTCATTGCGCGCCTTGCCAATCACAAAAAATCCGGCGTTAAAACCGAACAATATAAGGCGGTGATTTTTGTGCTGATCGAGACGGGAAGATCCGATGTGTGCGAATAGCACATGAGAGACTTTCGAACGAAGAGCAGCGCAAAAATGGTAGGCCTGGGCAGACTTGAACTGCCGACCTCACCCTTATCAGGGGTGCGCTCTAACCAGCTGAGCTACAGGCCTATTTTAACTTGTCTTTTTTGCGCTTGGACTGCGCTGTGCCGCTTCACTCACTCGATCACATACGCTGGTATGCTCACTCGCTCGCTCATTGCACGCCTTGCCAATCACAAAAAATCCGGCGTTAAAACCCTACGGGCCTGTTGACCCTATTGGGTATCGCTATTACTACCAGTTCAGATCAAGTAATTCGTGTGAACGCTTACACATCAAATCGACGTATAAGTTAAGGAGGTGATCCAGCCCCTGGTTCCCCAAGGGCTACCTTGTTACGACTTCACCCCAGTCATGAACCACTCCGTGGTGACCGTCCCCCGAAGGTTAGACTAGCCACTTCTGGAGCAACCCACTCCCATGGTGTGACGGGCGGTGTGTACAAGGCCCGGGAACGTATTCACCGTGACATTCTGATTCACGATTACTAGCGATTCCGACTTCACGGAGTCGAGTTGCAGACTCCGATCCGGACTACGACCGGTTTTATGGATTAGCGCCCCCTCGCGGGTTAGCAGCCCTTTGTACCGGCCATTGTAGCACGTGTGTAGCCCAGGTCGTAAGGGCCATGATGACTTGACGTCGTCCCCACCTTCCTCCGGTTTGTCACCGGCAGTCTCCTTAGAGTTCTCAGCATTACCTGCTAGCAACTAAGGACAAGGGTTGCGCTCGTTACGGGACTTAACCCAACATCTCACGACACGAGCTGACGACAGCCATGCAGCACCTGTCACTGAATTCCCGAAGGCACTCCCGTATCTCTACAGGATTCTCAGGATGTCAAGACCTGGTAAGGTTCTTCGCGTTGCATCGAATTAAACCACATGCTCCACCGCTTGTGCGGGCCCCCGTCAATTCATTTGAGTTTTAACCTTGCGGCCGTACTCCCCAGGCGGTCAACTTAGTGCGTTAGCTGCGCCACTAAGAGATCAAGTCTCCCAACGGCTAGTTGACATCGTTTACGGCGTGGACTACCAGGGTATCTAATCCTGTTTGCTCCCCACGCTTTCGCACCTCAGCGTCAGTATTGGGCCAGGCTGCCGCCTTCGCCACTGATGTTCCTTCTAATATCTACGCATTTCACCGCTACACTAGAAATTCCACAGCCCTCTCCCATACTCTAGCTACCCAGTATCGAATGCAATTCCCAGGTTGAGCCCGGGGCTTTCACATCCGACTTAAATAGCCGCCTACGCGCGCTTTACGCCCAGTAATTCCGATTAACGCTTGCACCTTCAGTATTACCGCGGCTGCTGGCACTGAATTAGCCGGTGCTTCTTCTGCAAGTAACGTCACAGCTAGCAGTTATTAACTACTAACCTTTCCTCCTTGCTGAAAGTGCTTTACAACCCGAAGGCCTTCTTCACACACGCGGCATGGCTGCGTCAGGGTTTCCCCCATTGCGCAATATTCCCCACTGCTGCCTCCCGTAGGAGTCTGGGCCGTGTCTCAGTCCCAGTGTGGCTGATCATCCTCTCAGACCAGCTAAAGATCGTCGCCTTGGTGGGCCTTTACCCCACCAACTAGCTAATCTTACGCAGGCTCATCCAATAGCGCGAGGTCCGAAGATCCCCCGCTTTCCCCCTTAGGGCGTATGCGGTATTAGCATGGTTTTCACCATGTTATCCCCACTACTAGGTAGATTCCTACGCGTTACTCACCCGTCCGCCACTCTACTCACACCGAAGTGCTTTCACGTTCGACTTGCATGTGTTAGGCCTGCCGCCAGCGTTCAATCTGAGCCATGATCAAACTCTTCAGTTTAATCTTTTACCTCTACCTTTCGGTAAGAGGAGACCATTACGCGATTACCTCGCTTCATGATCCAAAATCTCGGCTCAGGAATTAGTTTCTATCTTTTCATTTGCATGATTCGATGAGCCACTTATGTTCCTGATAATAATTTACATCATCATCAACACGTAAGCGCCCACACGAATTACTTGATCCAATCTGTTAAAGAGCTTGGTAAACCGCTCGGGTTTTACCGTATCTTGCCAGCGAAGCGCTACGCTTGCTCTGACAAGGGAGGCGAATTATACAGAGTATACTCACCTTGGCAACTGTTATTTTCAACTAATTTCAAAAGAATTATTTGAAGATTTTGCTTAGCTTGCCACTCCCTTAAAGTCGGTCTTACTCGACAGGAGAGGCGCGCATTATAGGGATGCGGAAGCCGCTGTCAACGACTAGTTGAAAATTATTTCAGCGCCGCTCAACAAACCATCAAAACGCTTAAAAAGACACCTTTTACCCACGTTACAGCTCAAAGAGATGGTATTTCTTCTTGCCTAACTTAACGATAAAAAAACGCTCATAAAGCGCCGCACTTTGAGCAAAGGCTTCAGCAGAGCGATTATTCTCATCAATCCCTTTAGCCACACCATTAATCAAAACCGCACGACGAACCAACGCATCTTTAACTTCACGCCCCGCCTTTGCCATTCCACACTCAGTCAAAAGGCCTGTCAGCGGTTTTTCGTAAACATCTTCTGGCAATTTACTTGATGGCATACCATCGAGCATTAACTGCTCCAACTCAGCCTCTGACAAATCCTGGGGAATACCCTCAAACAAAGCCCTAGAAATCCGCTGAGCAGACTCAACCAATTCGACACCATGTACTAATCTGGTGACTCCAACAGCTAAAGCAACTTTGTGAATTCGAATATCTCCACCACCTTCTGTAAAAGCCGCCTCCATTGCATCAATTTCTGCTACCGACAGAAAAGTAAAATAACGAAGAAATTTATACACATCAGCATCAGCGGTATTTAACCAAAATTGATAAAACGCATAAGGGGAGGTTTTTGCTGGATCCAACCAGATAGTGCCACTTTCTGTTTTTCCAAACTTGGTACCATCAGCCTTAGTCACCAACGGCAACGTCAGACCATAGACCTGCCCACTATAACGGCGCCGGGTCAACTCTACCCCACCAGTAATATTGCCCCACTGATCCGAACCACCAATCTGCAGAGTGCAGTTATTCGCCTTATAAAGCTCAGCAAAATCCAGAGACTGCAATATCATATAGGTGAACTCGGTAAAGGAGATACCCTCACCTTCACGCTCAATACGCTGTTTTACCGACTCTTTTTTGATCATCTGATTAACGGGGAAGTGCTTTCCTATATCACGCAGGAAAGTCAGCACATCCATATCACCAATCCAATCCAGATTGTTGACGACCTTGGCAGCATTCTCCCCGCAGTCGAAATCAATAAATCGGCTTACCTGCGCCCTAAGCTTATCAACCCAGCTAGCCACCACATCGGGAGTATTGAGCTTGCGCTCCTCCGCCTTAAATGAAGGGTCACCAATAAGCCCCGTTGCACCACCGACCAGTGCCAAAGGCTTATGCCCCGCCAACTGAAAGCGCCTTAACGTTAACAACGGCACCAAACTGCCAATATGCAAACTATCAGCTGTAGGATCAAAGCCGCAATAGAGGCTGCGGGAGGCATTAGTCAGATGCTGCTCCAGCTCTTCATCCGCCGTAGTTTGCGCCACCAAGCCTCTGGCCCGCAAATCAGCTAACAACTCCTTGCCCTCTATCGACATTTTTTCACCCTATACAAACTATTTAATTCTACCTATCAGAATGCGGCAAACCCTGATTGATTAATCACATTAAAACCATCAATATGCCGCCCGCGAAAGAGCGCGCACGATACCGCAACCATCGGTAAATGCAAGCCACAGCAACGAGCCAAGCCCCCCTTGACGCTAGCTCGACTTGAAGAATTCTAGGGGTTTTTGAAATTTTTGTTATACTTCCTATAGTTAGGGTCGATTACTAGAAATTATTGAAAGTGTTATGGAACAAACAAGCGCACCAAAACCCCGTCTAAGCCAACTAGCTGCAGACTACCCACGCAAACATCTGGTACTGGCCAGTGTCGTCATTGCTGTGGTTTTCGTCGTCCTTCTATTAACACCAGGACAAAATGCTGAGGCCAATCGCATTAGCCTGCCACTGGATATCCAACTTGAGGCCAAACACACCAGCAGCAGCGAGCCTGAGAGCAAACCCGGCATCCCCTGGACGGAAGTTAAGGTTCGTCAAGGAGATAACCTATCCAAAATTTTCCAACGAGCATCCCTCCCCGCCAGTGACGTCTATAACATAGTCAGCAACAGCAAGGATTCTAATGGGCTGTTACGATTACACCCAGGCCAGACACTGGCCCTTCAGATTGACGATGACGGCAAATTACAAGCACTCAAATATATTCAAAACAAATTTACCAGCACATTATTTGAGCGAGACGACGACCACTTTCTCACCACCCACATTCAACGAGAACCAGAGATCCGTCAAAATTACAGCAGCGCAGTGATATCGTCATCTTTATATATTGCCGCTCAAAACTCAGGGCTTTCACAAAACCTCATTATGGAGCTTGCCAATATTTTTGGGGCGTTATCGACTTTGTCTATGATGTCCGGGCCGGTGACAGCTTCACCATTATGTACGAAGAACAATTCCTTGATGACGAGAAAACCGGGAACGGCCCGATACTCGCAGCGCAATTTACCAATCGCGGAGAAACGTATACCGCTTATCGCTATACTTATGCCGATGGCAGCATCGGTTATTACAACGAAGAAGGCATCAGTATGCGTAAAGCCTTTTTACGCGCCCCTCTTGATTTCAGTAGAATCAGCTCAGGCTTTAACTTAAAACGACTTCACCCAGTATTTAAAACCACACGCCCGCACCGGGGTATTGATTATGCAGCCTCCCAAGGCACACCCGTTTATGCCGCCGGCGATGGCCGTGTAGTAGAAGCCGGATACACCAAAGCCAATGGTAACTATGTATTTATCAACCACGGCTCTAGCTACACAACTAAATACCTGCACCTGCATAAGCGTGCGGTACGCAAAGGCCAAAAAGTAAAACAACAACAGACTATCGGCTGGGTAGGTTCCACCGGCTATGCGACCGGCCCACATTTGCATTATGAGTTTTTGGTGAATGGCGTACACCGCAACCCAAGAACTGTACTGAAGTCTTTACCTAAAGCCAAAAGCATTGATGACGGCAACAAGGATCGCTTTCTTGCGCAAATTACCGGCTTTCAAATGCAGCTGGCGAGTTACAATAACCAACGCAGTTTGGCAAAAGCCACTCAAGCGAATGCTAGCTCCACGCTTTAATGGCCACTGACCAAGACTCCTCTCTATATATCGGCCTGATGTCGGGCACCAGCATCGATGCCGTCGATGCTGCTCTTGTCGATTTCAGTACCGATAAACCCAAACTAATTGCAGCCATTGAACATCCTATTCCTGCATCACTGAAACAACAACTGACTGACCTATGCCAACCAAGCAGCAATGAAATTAATCACATGGGGACTGCTGACAGAGCACTCGGCAAAGCTTTTGCTGATGCGGTCAAAACATTATTAACCCACTGCAAAGTTAATCATTTTGACATTACCGCTATCGGTAGTCATGGCCAAACTATTCGCCACCATCCTAATGGCGAACACGGCTTCACCCTGCAAATTGGCGACCCCAACACCATTGCACTTACAACTGACATCACTACTGTGGCTGATTTCCGTCGTAAAGATGTCGCCGCTGGTGGTCAAGGTGCACCACTTGCTCCCATTTTCCATAGAGCATTATTTGGCAGCAGTAACAAAAGCCGCGCCATTATTAACATAGGTGGCATCAGCAATATTTCTATTTTAAGTAGTGATGGCAGCACACGAGGTTATGATACAGGACCGGGTAACGGGCTAATGGATCTGTGGATACACAGACACCAGGGACAGGCTTACGACAAAGATGGCTGCTGGGCAGCTACTGGCAAAATTATTCCCGAATTACTCGAAAAATTCCTCTCAGAAGATTTTTTTTCCTTACCCACACCCAAAAGCACCGGCAGAGAATTATTTAACGACCAATGGTTAACAGAAAAAATTGCCCAGCAAAAGTATTCGCCAGAAGACGTTCAAGCCACACTACTTGCATTCACGACTGAATCGATCGCTATCGAAGTCGAGCAACTAAAAGACACTAACGACATTTATATCTGCGGCGGCGGGCTTACAACAACACCTTGATGCAAGCACTGGAAGCCCGATTACACCCCAGAATTATCGCGAATACACAAAGCCTCGGCATCGCGCCCAAATGGGTTGAGGCTTGCGGTTTTGCCTGGCTAGCCAAACAAACACTCGCAGGGATTAACAACAATGAACCAACGGTAACCGGCGCAACACGGCACACTATTCTAGGTGCAATTTATTTCTAACCCACCGCAGCATTAAAAATAAACATACTTTTCTTTTTCCATTAATCGCGTTGTTTCATCTGGACCAAACGGTACCGTAGAAATAAACGGTGGCAATTGACTATCATCCACATTATGAACCCCCATCCAAGTGCGGCAAACTTTAATATCTACCACCCTGAATGCACTTAGCCGCGCGGCCAGATCCACCAAGGACTTATGCGCGGCATAATTCACTTTTAATAAAGACAGCACCTCTGGCCCATGCAGAACAAAAGCCACCGGTGTATCAACTCCCGCCATAAACTCACCGGAATCAAATAATTTTTCTGCGCGTAACAACAGCTGATTTAATTCTGCAGCCGTATGCACTTCAAGATGGGAAATATAACGAGGAGAGTTTTCCTGAATGGGAATCAGCTGCGCAGAGAAATTTTGCCCCTTCGCAGCGATGGAGAATAACAACATACAACAAACAACAAGCCGCGTAGCCATTCCCAATCCTTCTATTTTTATTATGGCTCAAATGGAGAATGACGCTCCACAACCACAGGTAGTTTCAGCGTTGGGATTATTGACCACGAAACGGGAACCTTCCAAACCCTCTTGATAATCCACTTCCGCTCCGACTAAATATTGATAGCTCATCGGGTCTAACAAAGCAGTAACCCTCTTTTTCAACGCAGGTATCATCTTCAGCTACAATTTCATCGAAGGTAAAACCATACGAAAACCCCGAACAACCACCACCGGTGACAAACACCCGTAGTTTTAATGCATCATTTGCCTCCGCGTCAACCAGGCTCTTGACCTTGGCAACGGCATTATCCGTCAGGAATAGGGCTTGGGGAGTAAACTGCTCCACTGCCGACATACTACAACCTCATCTCAATCTGTGACTAACAACGCTCAAATTATGCTTAATCCCGAGCGATTTAGTCAACTATACCACAACCTGAATGCTAGGCCGCAGGCTGTTTCTCTACTTCCGGCTTAGGCTTAGCTGTTTTTTTTGTCGCCCCCGCGTAGACCAGGTTACCGTTGAGTTGAGCACCTTTGACCATTTCGATTAAATTATAATGAACATTACCTTCAACGCTGGCCTTGGCTGCCAGCTCAACATGCTGGTCACAGTGCACGTCCCCTAACACTTCGCCGTTAATAATCACTTTAGGCGCGTGAATTTCGCCCTCGACTCGACCCCCTCAACCACCCGTACCGTGGCGCCGCTGTCAGTTTTGGCCTTAATATTGCCGCGCACCAAACCTTGAATTTCCAAATCACCAGAAAAGTGAACATCACCAACGATTTCAGAATCTTTGGAAATCAAGGTCGTGGAATTACCACTTTGAAATGCCATTGTTATACCCTATTCAGTGTTTTTAATTGATCGTTAAGTACTTTCACCCTGCACCACCCAACCATAAATTTTCTCGGACTTCGCCCTCTTTGGCTTAGTTGCTTTGGCAATAATTTCAACTCGCTCAGGATAAAACCCCTCCGGTAGCTGTAATTCGCCTTCCACATATTGAAAATATTTAAAACGTAGCTTGATCGGCTTCTCACTCACCTGCTCGGACAAACGATCCAAAGTATAACTTTGCTCCTGCTCAATACCCGCTGCATCGGCCTGCTTACCCACCAATAACACCGACACATTTCCGTTTAATACAGTATGCTTTAGTGCCAGCTGTTGTAGCACCAATTTAAACTGCAAGCGCCTTGCATCCCCCTCCGCATAAACCTCCCAACTACGAATCCCTAAACCACTCTCTCTATCAGTAGGCGCCATCAACCCCTTATAGAAACTGATCTCCTCAGTGAGCTCATTAATTGTTTGCTTTTGCTCTCTAATAGTCGCCCGCACATCGTCGACCGCTTCACGGTCCACTTCAGCACCAACACGGCTATTAACCAGCTGCTGGCTTGCCTGTTGTAATTGCTGCTCAGTTTGCTGAAGCTGCAACAAGGTTTGCTGGTGCACAATTTTTAATTGGCCAAATTGCTCATGTAAAACGCGACCACCCTGCCAATAAGCAATAGCCACTGCAACAATTAGCACCACTAGCAACACAGAGACAATCAAAACACGCCGCTCAGGGCGATCCTGCACCACCACTGAACGAATTTGTTTACTGCCTTTAACTTCAGACATAAGCTATTTTCATCTTTTTTAAGGCATCAATGCGACAGTTTCCAAGCCGGCAGTTTCTTCCAGCCCAAGCATAATATTCATATTTTGAATTGCTTGACCCGAAGCTCCCTTGACCAGATTGTCAATTACCGATAACACTACCAGCGTATCCCGGTTTTGCGGCCGGTGGATGGCTAACCGGCAAAAATTTGCCCCCCGCACACTCCGTGTTTGCGGGTGACTCCCCAATGGCATCACATCAACAAAAGGCTCTTGCGCATAACGCTGCTCAAATAAGTGCTGGATTTCATCCAGCGCTACCGCACTGTCAGTCAGTTCAGCATATAAGGTCGAATGCATCCCGCGCACCATCGGCACCAGATGAGGAATGAACGTTAAATTCACCTCTCGGCCACCAATATCCCTCAAGCCCTGTTCAATTTCAGGCAGGTGACGGTGACCTTGAACCCCATACGCTTTAAAACTATCACCAACCTCAGCGAATAAATTATCAATTTTCGCCTGCCGTCCAGCACCACTGACACCAGACACAGCATTAGCAATCAACCGCTCCTCATCCACTAAATTATTTTCCAATAACGGTAATAAACCCAACTGCACGGAGGTGGGATAACAACCCGGACAGGCAACTAACTGCGCTTCTTTAATAGCCGCCCGATTGAATTCCGGCAAACCATAAACCGCCTCTGCTAATAAATCAGGACAGGCATGGGGCTCGCCATACCATTGAGACCAGAGCTGATGATCCCGAATCCTAAAATCGGCCGACAAATCCACCACCCGAGTATCCAAGGCCAGTAATTCTGGCATCATATTCATCGCTACATTGTGCGGTGTTGCAAAAAACACCACATCACATTGCGATAATACTTTTGGATCAGGATGTGAAAAACGAATATCCAAGTGACCACGCAGACTGGGATACAACTCATCCACTCGCAAACCGGCCTCAGCCCGCGATGTAATTGCAACAATTTCTGCCTGCGGATGAGTAATCAACATCCGTAATAGCTCGACACCGGTATAACCTGTGCCACCAACAATACCTACTTTAACCACGACATTGATTCCACTCAACGCTCAACAACGAAGCTGAGCTGGTTACAAGAAAACTGACAAGATGAGTTATAATAAATCAATCTAACAAGTTACGTAAGCTATTGCTGCCGAAAGCGCCCTCCATTCTGCAGTTAACGGTAATAAACAGATAACAAAACGGGCAGCAACGTAAACGCCAGGCGCGTCGCATGACGCTTAGATCAAATAATTCACCGGAACCCGAACCATCAATGCAGCATTCCTGGTTAAGCACTTTTCGCCACCGCCTGGCTGATGCCAACTCACTCATCCACCTCTCGGCGCTGGGTGTTATATCTGGCTTTAGTAGCGCCCTGGTTATTTTATTATTTCGGCTACTGATTGATTCGTCATCACAACTGCTACTGCCAGGCGACAATCCAGAAAATTTTGAAGCCCTGCCAAGCTGGTTACACTTTGCTTTACCTGTTGCAGGTGCCGTGATCATGGGCCTGGTCATGCGACGCATGAATCCAGCTGACATTAAAGTCGGCATTGTTCATGTCATCACTCGGGTACACGGACACCAAGGTCACTTCCCGGTTAAGAACGCCCTGATCCAATTTTTTGGTGGCGCCTTTGCTATTTTCACCGGTCAGTCAGGTGGTCGCGAGGGGCCTGCCATCCACCTAGGTGCAGCAGCTAATAGCTTTCTAGGCCGCAGCTTACTACTCCCCAACAACAGTATGCGCATGCTAGTAGGCTGCGGTACCTCTGCTGCTATTGCCGCCTCCTTTGACACACCTATCGCAGGGGTTATTTTTGCAATGGAGGTGATCATGTTGGAGTACACCGTCGGCAGTTTTATCCCGGTAATGCTGGCGACCGTTACTGCTACTGCACTAACTCATGCTTTTTATGGCAACGAGGTACTGTTTTCGATTCCTCCACTCGACACCACACCACTATGGGAGCTGCCTATATCGCCATGATGGGCCTTGTCATCGGCGCGCTTGCAGCATTTTTTACCGCCTCTATGAAAATAGGTATGCGCTATGCGGACCAGCCAGTTCTTAAACGCTTTACCATCGCAGGGCTCATCACTGGCATTTGTGCACTCATGGTACCTGAAGTATTGGGGCTAGGTTACGACAGCCTCAATGCAGCACTCGCGGGCGAATTGGCATTACCGTTACTTATCGCCTTGATCTTGACCAAATTACTTACCACGAGTTTTAGTATTAGCCTGGGGCTACCCGTGGGACTTATTGGTCCCAACTTACTAATCGGCGCCTGCGTAGGAAGCGCTATGGGCACATTGGGCGCGGTTTTCTATCCCGCTGCCGCTGACCATCACAGCTTTTATGTGCTATTAGGCATGGGGGCAATGATGGGTGCGGTACTGAATGCACCACTTGCTGCACTCATGGCACTTATGGAGTTGAGTAATACCACGACTATTATTTTCCCTGGCATGCTGGCCATCACTATTGCCACCCTGACGACAAGCGAGATATTCAAACAGCGCTCGGCACACCAAACTGCACTCAATATGATGGATCAAACGCTGCCAACAGACCCCGTCAGTCTGGCACTACAACGTACCGGCGTCGCATCCATAATGCACACCGAGGTCAGCAAAATAACGGCTGAGTTATCAGCGGATGCAGCAAAAAGATTAGACACCAGCAAAAGCAATTACTTTGTTATTGATGGCGACACATTACGGCTAGCCCATCGTCGCGATTTAATTCAAGCTGTCAATACAGCGCTTGAAGAAATGGACCACGAAACCGCACTCAAATTCATCGATATCAATACGTTGGATATACAAACCCAGCCCCTGACTGAATTGTATATTCAGGCCACCCTATGGGAAGCGCTATCTACAATGAACAAACATGAAGTAAATGCTGTGTATATTTCCAGCAAAGACCGGCTGCAAAGACATGGTATCGTTACCCGCAAGGCTGTTGAAGCCTATTACCGAACCGCCATCAACACCTAACATCAATCGACTGAAACTATTATGCTCTGGATAAAAGCCTTTCACATCATCGCCATCGTCTGCTGGTTTGCCGGCATTTTCTATTTGCCACGCCTGTTCGTCTATCACGCCATGGCCGAAGACCAAGCCACACGCGAACACTTAAAAATCATGGAGCGTAAGCTCTACCGGTTTATGTCACCGTTTGCCGTATTCACCCTCGTATTTGGCGGCTGGCTAGCCAGCTACAACTGGGCGTATTATTGGCAATCAAAATGGTTTATCGCTAAATCAGTATTAGTAGTCATACTAATTATTTATCACGGCGTGTGTGGCCACTTTGTGCAACAATTGCAACAAGATCGCTGTCAGCGCAGCCATGTATTCTATCGCTGGTTTAATGAAGTACCTGTATTGGTTTTATTTGCCGTGGTGATTTTAGTCGTAGTAAAGCCATTTTAACTAGTCGCCACTACCCAATCGTAAGGTTCTCGTCATGCAAGATTTACTCGCCAGCACTCCCGTTGTCCTTAGTATTAACAACCTCGACCCCAGCGGCGGTGGCGGTATTTCTGCTGACATCGAAACGCTCACCAGTCTAGGCTGCCACTGCACCCCATCATTAGCCAGCTGTCCGCTCGCGACACCAGCAAAGAAATTGACAGCCAGATCACCGACAGTCATTTATTAATTGAACAAATTCGCGCCATACTTGAAGACATCCCTATCCACTTATTCAATATTGGCGAGCTCGCCAGCATCAGCAATACCGAAGCGATGCACACCATTCTTAATGATTACCCAAACATTCCAGTACTGCTCCATTTAAAACTAAACTCTCTCAATAAAAAAATCGGTATGGATCAGGCGCTCAGCAACTTATTATTCGGCCAAACTGATTTACTCATCCTGAACAAACAAGATGCACTTGCACTCGCACCCGGTGCCGATACTCTGGCGGCCTGCGCACAGGAAATCTTAGAATACGGTTGTAAAAACATTCTTATTTGCGACAGCAATAACGGCAGCAACGAAATATACAACTATTGGTTTTCTGCCCACAGCAATAACCAATGCTATCAATGGCAGCGTTTACCGAATACTTTTCTGGGTGCCGCCGATACCTTATCCGCCGCCGCTGCCGCCTATCTGGCTCACGGCTTCAGCATGGCCGAATCGATTCAGCAAGCGCAACAGTTTACTTTTCAAGCGTTACAAAAAGGCCGCCGAGTAGGCATGGGGGAATTACTCCCCGACCGCATGCACTGGAGCAAAAAATAAGTACTCAGGAAATTTTAAGCTACTATCAGCATTACCTAACAAAAAATGTTTTTTCAAAAAATGTTTCAAATTGCTTTGCAGGCAGCGGCCGAGAAAATAAATAACCCTGAATAGAATCACAGTGCGAATCTATTAAAAGCGATAACTGACCTTGATGCTCCACCCCTTCGGCAACCACCAGCAGCCCCATCTCCTTAGCCAATTTAATGGTCGAATCAACAATTGTGTAACTGACCCTGTCTGTTTCTATAAGATCAATGAATGATTTATCAATTTTTATTTTTTCGACAGGTAAATTAAGCAACAAGGACAGGGAGCTGTAGCCGGTACCGTAATCATCAACAGAGAAAACAATCCCTATTTTTTTCAAGGCAACAACTGCGTCCGTAAATTTTGTTAAATCTTCAGAATAAGCGGTCTCCGTAATCTCAAACTCCAGCGCCTCACCACCACAATTCACCTCTTGTAAAATATTGATTACATCACTGTAGAAATTTTCACTCATTAACTGACTAACCGAAACATTAATTGCGACTCGTCCAATATTAATGCCACTATCGATCCATTCTACTTGCTGTTTGGCTGCACTATGAATAACCCAACGACCTATATCTGAAATCAACCCATGAGTTTCAGCTAAGGGAATAAATTTATCCGGCGAGACTAAACCTCGCTCCGGATGATTCCAGCGAATCAACGCCTCACACCCGTCCATCAAAGCCGTAGACAAATCGACCTTGGGCTGAAAAAATAACTCGAACTCATCACACTCCAGCGCCCGATGAAACTCTGCAATAATCTCTTCACGCTCCAGCGAAGACCGATTATAAACCTCGGAATAATAACGATAGCAATTTCGGCCTTCGCTCTTAGCCTGATACATCGCTTTATCTGAAAATCTCAATAATTCCTCAGCTGCCTCACTATCATCAGGATAAGCAGCAATACCAATACTTATTGAACACGTGAGTCTTTTATTGTCTAGGATGATTGGTTTAACTGCTGCCACCCTGATACTTTCTGCAACCAGACCCGTTTCCTCTACAACTTTCGACTTATCATAAGATCCGCAGTTATAGATAATCACGAACTCATCCCCACCTAACCGATACACCACACCTGAGTCTATTTGGGCAGTCAATCTTGACGCCATGATACCCAAAAGCTGATCACCCGCATCATGTCCATAGGTGTCATTAACCCCTTTAAATCCATCAATATCGACAAAGAAGACACCTAATTTCTGACCGCTTTTTTTGGCCTGATCAATACCGTGAGACAGTTGCTCATTAAACAAATAACGATTGGGCAGACCGGTCAACACATCATAGTGAGCCTGTTTAAATAAACGCTCCTCCCAATCAGCATTGCTCAGAGCAACTGTAATATGATCAACAAATGAATTAGCAATCCCGCATAAATCATCCTCTGGCTGGTGGTCAAACTCTGCAATCAGCACCGCCTTGGCGCGCTGATCATGCCACATGACAGAGGTATACAGCACCGCCTCAGCCGCCCACAGCGCAGCTAACTCTGCATTCAACGAAAGTGTAGAGGCATGGTTAAACTCCAACGGCCGATGAATAGCATCCAGTAACGTTCGATCCAAAGTAATATTGTTATTTTTCCCCTGACTGGAAAAAACGAGATACTCTTCCGAACTGTTATTAGCCACCAAAAAATAAATAGCTTTAGCTTGAAGTAATTGAGCTCCCTCATTTACTACAACATCTACAATATCTTCAATTTTCAGCCGATTTAGAATTAACTGATCCACAGCGGAAAGGGAATTAATAGCCTGAATATGTCGGCCTATCTTAGCCGACATTTTATTAAACGTGTCACCCAACAACTCAAATTCATCGCCGCTCTTGATAATGACTGGCGAGTTAAATTGATTGGCATCTATATCATCAATCCCCTTTCTCAGAGCTTCGATTGGCTGCAAGCTTCGCCGGATCACATTCACACTAATAAAAAAGGCCAACAAAATAGCGAGCAGTGTTATCAACGTTACAAGGGTCTGGAATTCCGCCTGCTCTACAAATGAACGCCCCTCTTGAGACAGGACCTCGACTCTCCACGCACTGTCACTGGAAAAACCTGTAAACACCAACAACCATGAAGCGCTCGATTTCGGTAGGATTGAATTTTGCCCTAAACCATTATCCACATAACTGTTAAAAAGCAGTTGATTATTTTTGTCGTAAATCTTAAATTCTTTAGCCAAATCAAATTCAGCTAAACCTTGCCACAAATATTGCGTAGATACCCTGAAGGCAAGTAACCGGCCATCTCCACTGTCACCCATCCTAAAAATCAACCAAATCGCCGTGGTCGATCCATCTACCAGTAGCATACCCTTATTACCGATTTCTTGATGCGCATTATCATAAGCAGCTTTGTATTGCGAAACCCAAGAGGGTGTAGATTGATTTACGGTACTATCTACGACACTAAAAGCTATAATTTCAGAAAACTCCGGCCGCCTAACAGCCCCTAAGCTTATAGTTGCCGCAACATCCGTAGATTTTTTAAGCTCCGCCAAAACAATCAAGCTTTCACGCCTAAGCAACTCTATTCGCTCATAGATTAACAGACCAAAAGTTTTAGCCGTTCTAGATAATTCTTGGGTTTGCTGATGCTGGTATAAAACATTAACTCGCTGCGTAGTCACCAAAAACAGAACTACCATTGGCGTTAACGCCGACAACACAAACAGCAGCAACGTGCGTCGAGCTAATTTTGATTTAAGGAAAGTATTAGATTCGATCAATAATCTTCTGCCAATCCGAAGAAAGCACCGTTGCCCGCTCGAATCACATCATCACGACTACTTTTAGCCGTTAACGGGCCTACCGTTTCACCGTCCTTACCCGCACTATATAAATCAAAATCAGCATTGATCGGCACCAGATTTTTATCTTTCCGTAATGCACCTTTGCCCTTTGTCGCCGCTATATTTGTATAGTAATAAGGATTGCCCCAAGGATCATTTAATTGCCAGCCAAATTCAGCTAGCGTATTAGGGTAATTATTTTCCGATGCAAAGTGCCGTTCCAGAGCTTGGGATATAGCAGATAGATCTGATACCGCCCGAACCACGTCGGCACGATCCTGATACTTGGCGTATGATGGAAATGCAATTGAATAAATGACGCCAACAATTGCTAGTGCCAACATCAATTCTATTAAGCTAAACCCCTTCTTTTTAAACATGGATTAGTCCAATCGGTTATAGCTAGCAACAAACAACAAAGTCATAGGCAGGGCCTTTCGAGTTAAGAAACCGTCAACCAATATAGTACTCTTTTGCTAAGAGCTTTATACGCAAAAACACTTACTCCGCAAAATATTGCTCTAGTCTAGACCAATATACTTCCATAGAATCAGCATCTAGGCTGGTTTTTATTCACTAATAACCTGATAATTCTCTTTTAACAACTTTTAGCTATACACCATGACCTCATCTGAACAACTATTCGAACAAGCCAAGCTGTACATCCCTGGCGGTGTTAACTCACCAGTACGCGCCTTCCGCGCAGTGGGTGGCACACCAGTGTTTATCGATCGCGCTCAAGGTGCTTATATTTATGACTGCGAAGGCAAACGCTATATCGATTACGTACTGTCTTGGGGACCGATGATTTTAGGCCACGCCCACCCAGCGATTATGCAAGCAGTACAAGCAAAACTGGCCAAGGGACTAAGCTTTGGCGCACCTACAGAAATTGAAACCGAGCTCGCCAAAGAACTGTGCCGCATCATGCCTAATATGGATTTAGTGCGGATGGTCAACTCCGGCACCGAAGCCACCATGAGCGCCATCCGTTTAGCCCGAGGCTATACCGGACGCGATAAAATTATTAAATTCGAAGGCTGCTATCACGGCCATTCCGACTCACTGCTTATTAAAGCAGGCTCTGGCGCACTGACTATGGGTGTACCCAGTTCACCCGGCGTACCTGCGGCTCTGGCCGATCACACGATCACGTTGACTTATAACGATATTGAAGGCGTAAAACAGGCCTTTGCTGAAATCGGAGAACAAGTCGCCTGCGTTATCGTTGAGCCTGTCGCCGGTAATATGAATTGCGTGCCACCTGTCCCAGGTTTTTTGGAAATGATTCGCGAGCAATGCACCCAATACGGCAGTGTGTTTATTATCGACGAAGTGATGACCGGGTTTCGTCTGGGATTAACTGGCGCTCAGGGTTATTACAATATTGAAGCAGACTTAACCACGCTGGGTAAAGTCATCGGTGGCGGTATGCCAGTAGGCGCCTTCGGCGGCAAGCGTGAAATCATGGAACAAATTGCGCCACTAGGTCCGGTCTATCAAGCAGGTACCTTATCCGGCAATCCCATGGCAATGGCTGCAGGTCTCGCGCAATTGGCGGAACTTCAAAAAGAGGGGTTTTATCAACCACTATTTGATAAAACGACTAGCTTAGCTAAAGGCCTGGAAAAAGCGGCACAAAGCGCCGGTATTCCATTCACTACCAATCATGTTGGCACTATGTTCGGTGGATTTTTTACTGACGAAACTACCGTAACCAATTATCAGCAAGTCATGAATTGCAACAACGAACGCTTCAATCAATTCTTTCACGGTTTATTAGCCGCTGGAATCTATTTAGCGCCAGCGTCGTATGAAGCGGGCTTCATGTCTGCCGCCCATACCGACAACGACATACAATATACGTTAGAAGCGGCAAAAAAAGCTTTCTCCCAACTTTAAGCCTGCCAGCGAAAAGGAACATCACATGACTCAACTACAACGCGGACCGTTTCCCAATACCCGCATGCGTAGAATGCGCAGCAATGACTTTTCCCGTCGATTAATGCGCGAAACGGTTTTAACCGTCAATGATTTAATTTTTCCGGTGTTTGTGCTGGAAGGCAGCAAGCAGCGAGAGGCTATTCATTCCATGCCCGGCGTCGAACGCCTCAGCATAGATTTGTTAGTAGAAGAAGCAAAATTATTGCACAGCCTTGGCGTGCCGGCACTGGCGTTATTTCCAGTTACCCCGCAGTCGGCCAAAACCGAATTTGCTGAAGCAGCATACGATCCTGATGGTTTAGCTCAACGAGCCGTAAAAGCACTTAAGGATGCGGTTCCCGATTTAGGTGTCATCACCGACGTTGCGCTGGATCCATTCACGGTTCATGGTCAGGACGGTATACTCGACAACAGTGGCTACGTACTCAATGACCGCACCGTTGAAACGTTAATCAAACAAGCTCTCTCTCATGCCGAAGCCGGCGTCGATATTGTTGCCCCTTCCGATATGATGGATGGACGGATCGGTAGCATTCGGCAAGCACTGGAACAGGCCAACTTTGTGAATACCAAAATTCTCGCCTATTCCGCCAAATACGCATCGGCTTATTACGGCCCATTCCGTGATGCCGTGGGTTCGGCCGGCAATCTTAAAGGGCAGATAAATACAGCTACCAAATGGATCCAGCGAATAGTGATGAAGCCTTGCATGAGTGTGCGCTGGACCTGCAAGAAGGGGCCGATATGCTAATGGTCAAACCCGGCATGCCCTATCTGGATATCGTCCGCCGCATTAAAGATGAGCTAGCCGCGCCTACCTTTGTCTATCAAGTCAGCGGCGAATATGCGATGCATATGGCGGCCTTTGAAAAAGGCTGGCTAGACAAAGAGCAGGTTATGATGGAATCGCTGACCGCCATCAAACGTGCGGGGGCCGATGGTATTCTCACTTATTTTGCCAAAGACGCCGCAATTCTCTTGAACCGCTAAGGGCTAATCGCCATTCCCCTGCTACACTATTTAGCATTATTAAATTATGTAACAGGGGACATATATGAACTACAAAATCATTCCACTTGCAGCCATCCCGCTGCTGGCAGCCGCCTCGGTAAGTCACGCTGACGCTCTAGGCTTTAGCATTGGCGCCAATGTCTGGCAGCAATCCTTTGAAGGCACAGTTTTATCGTCCAGTGACGAATCAAATACTATCGATCTGGAAGATGACCTGGACTATGGCGATGAAAACTCCACCAACTTTTACATCGCCTTCGAACACCCTATTCCCATTCTCCCCAATATCCGTTTAGCTCAAACAGAAATTGAAGTCGATGAAGCCACCCAATTTAATCGCGCCATTAGCTTTGAAGGAACGAGCTATGCGGTCAATGAACCCATCACCTCGACCAGCGACCTGAGCCACACCGATGCCACCCTCTACTACGAAGTACTGGATAACTGGATATCATTAGACCTTGGACTGACCGCACGGGTATTTAGCGAGGGCTTTGAAGTCAGCAGCAACAGTACATCCTCAGACTTTGATTTGGACGAGACCTTGCCGATGGTGTACCTGGCAGTCAAAGTTGAATTACCGCTAACCGGCTTATACGCAGGCGCTAACGGAAACTTTATTTCATACGATGGTAGCAGTGTTACTGACTACAGCATCAACCTTGGTTATGAGACTGAATTAGGCTTGGGCGTTGAAGCTGGCTTTCGCAGTTTCGACATTGACTACGACGATGACGACGAAGTAGCCGACATCACAATTGATGGTAGCTATATTGGTTTGTTTTATCATTTTTAATGACCAGCTAAATTAAATAATAAGGGAGCTTTTTGGCTCCCTTATTATTTTCAACAGTCCCAGGCTAAAATGGCAGGGCCAAGTCACACGCATAATCCAAGTAAATTATCGAATACGCTGCATCTGCTTTTAATAGGCTCAAGCTATTCTGGCTGGAGCCCGAACTTGCTCTAATCCCGACCAGACCCTAAATTGATTATTCAGTATCTGCCGCCCATGAAACACTGCCGCCTTTAAACCCAATCCATAGTAGAATAATATCTATGAAAACTATTCCCGCCAACGTATCAGCCTATAAACGTACCCCAGAATTTAATGAGCACACCATACCCGCAGGGCTGCTCAACACCCATAACACCAAAGAGGGTGTGTGGGGTAAAATTGTTATTCTTGAAGGAGAGCTGCGCTACACTATTAACGAACCGGAAACTGAAATCATGATATTAAACAGCGAAAACCCAGGCACCGTGGAACCGGCCATACGCCATCAAGTCGAACCATTGGGTAGTGTACGTTTTTATGTGGAATTTTATCGCTAAAACATCTACAACCAAACCTGCCACACCCTCGCGTACATATCCGTCACTTTATAAACAGGTCTAAAATTTTCATGCTCCGCCAGCTGTCTTTGTTCCTAGCGCTAACATTTAGCAACTATTATGCACATGCCGAATGCGATTGTCTTTGGCAAGGCTCTTTTAGCAAAGCATATAACCATGCTGATCTTATCGTCAGCGGAACGGTCGTCGCCAGCAAAGGAAATTCTGCTGACTTTTTTATCGATCAAACCTTGTTTGACCGAGGCATTAGCAATAAAGAATTTCTCTCTGTCATTCGCTTCTGGGGCAACACTAACAACAATAAATTATGCCGACCGGAGATTTCAGTATTTCCAACCAATACCCAATGGGTATTAGCCTTAAAAAAAATTGCTGAACTACCTGAAGATGGCTTTAACCCCAACACCCCCAACATAAGTTATGGCCGTATCAATGATTATTATATTTCGAGCTGCGGTGCCTATTGGCTAAAACTGGAGGAAGGGATGGTCACCGGAAACCTTGTTAAGGGCCGCCGTTGGGAATGGGAAAATAAAACAATGAATCCCGTCCTACTGGAATTAATCGACGCTTACATCAACAATATTATCCCCGAGCAAGCATTAACCGAAGCAGCTAAACCGCTGACAGAAACAAAAAAACTAATGGAAGAAACCAAGCGGTTTTTGCATACTCAATAATGCCTTGAAAAGCAGGCTCTTTGCCGTTTTATACGGTGTAGCGTAATTCACTAATCGCAACACCTACTTGTGCGCTGACACCAATAAATCCACCAGTTCATCCAGCATTGACAACGACAAACCCCAAATCAACCGCTCCCGATAATGGTAGCAAGGCAGATTCACCGACATCATTTTTAATTGCCACTTCATCGACTGGCGGTTTTCTTTAGCCGCTAAAAAATTAAGCGGCAGCCAAATAACTTCTGCCACCTCATAATTAATATTCAGCTCAGGGACTTTATCAATACTAAACACATAGGGAGTGATAACCATCCGCTGTCGCCCACGTAGCGCGTGCGTCCTCAAATCAGACAACCGCCCAAGAAATTTCGTGTGCTGCTTCATATCCAGGCCAATCTCCTCCCAGGTTTCGCGATGGGCAGTATGCAACGTATGATCATCATCCTGTTCTGTACGACCACCAGGAAACGCCATATGACCAGACCAACGATCCCCCTCACGCTCTGACCGCTTAATCATTAGTACCTCGATTCCAGTGTCTACCTGACGAAGAATCAGCGCGACGGCCGAACGATTAACAAAACGCCGATACCATTTTTTTTTCGGACGAAAACCCTCCAAACGGTGCCGCACCTGAGTAGTAGTCTTAATCAGCATAAAAATTTCTCAAATAAATTCTGCACAACAAAGTCGTTAATAGTAAAATTGTCGATCTTTGTGACTACCTATTTCACCACACTAGCCATTAACTGAACGATTCGCATGATTATACACTTTCAACAAGTCTGGGCAGCTTACCGCACCGACCCCATCCTCAGAGACATCAACTGGAAATGGCAAGATGACCAGCAATGGGCAATTCTTGGTGGCAATGGCGCCGGCAAAAGCGCCATTGCCCACTTAATGACCGATCAGTTGCGACCGCAGCGCGGCGAAATACTGCGCCAACCAACAATCGATCCCGAACATGATATTCTGCATTTAAGTTTTGAATTACAGCAAAAATTAATCGAACATGATATCCGCTTTGATGACAGCGAAACACGTGACGATGCGTTTGATGTAGGCACAACGGTTAAACAAATCGTCTTGCAGAAACAGATTGAAACCTCCCGCTTTACTGAAATAGCCAAACAGTGTCATATCGAACATATTCTTGATCGTGGCATTCGTTTTGTCTCAACAGGTGAAAGCCGCAAAGCACTACTGGCCAGAGCTTTGCTCAATCCACCTAAAGTGTTGATTCTCGATAATCCATTCGAGGGTTTAGACAAACAATCCCAACAAGAATTACACAATTTAATCGACACATTATTACTCAGCCCCATCAAAGTATTACTGCTGATTAAGCAAAGCGATGAAATTCCCGACAACATAAGTCATGTTATGCATTTACAGCAAGGCAACATTATGGCGCTAGGTGAACGACAAACTGTATTAGCCGCAGCATCGCAACAACAGCACCAACTAGTCATTGCCGATCTGCCGGTTGCCATGGAGCGGCGCTACGCGGTTGATAAAGCGCAACCGCTAATCGCCCTCAATCACGTCAACGTCAGCTATAAAGAACAAGCCATATTAACGGATATCAATTGGACACTAAATTGGGGCCAGCACTGCTGTATCGCCGGCCCTAACGGCGCCGGCAAGTCGACACTACTAAGCCTGCTTAGCGGCGATAACCACAAAGCTTACGGACAAGATATCCAGCTATTTGGAAACACCCGTGGCAGCGGTGAAAGTATTTGGGAGCTCAAAGAAAAATTCGGGGTAGTCAATACTCAATTGCAGCTTAATCATGTTGGCCGCACCCGGGTCGCTGAAGTCATTGCCTCAGGTTTATATGACAGCGTAGGGCTTTATCACCAATGCAGCGGCAAAGATCGAAAGATTGCTCTGGATTGGCTCAAAGTCATGGGACTGGAAGATATTGCCACACAATTTTTTAATCGACTGTCCTTTGGCCAGCAACGACTGGCGATGCTAGCCAGGGCGATGGTGAAGTCACCACTGGTGCTGGTACTGGATGAACCCTGCATTGGTTTAGACGAAGAGCATCGGCAACTCATCCTGGCACTTATTGATAAAATTGCCGACCGAGGCGAATGCCATATTCTGTATGTGAGTCATAGCGCCAACGAAATGCCCAGCTGCATTAACCAGCAACTATTGCTGCAACCCCACCCGGATGGAGGCTTTACTGCTAAAGTTAGTTAGCACTCGCATACCTCCAAGACGCTACAGAAGATATATTTGGTAATATTTAACAAATAACGACTAATAGCATATAGCCTTCTTTCAACTGTCATATTGATCTATTATCATGATTTCAATTCAGGGCTTATCATTCATTTATATGAGCGATAGGGCACTGGATTTGACCTCAATGTCTCCTTCCCCCCCTTGGGAGATAACAGCCTTTACCCGCTGGAGGTCAATAGCCCACCTCGAGGTTATAACCACTAAGGCTCCTCTGGAGCCTTTTTTTCTCCCACCAATAAGACTCAAGACTCACTAACCAGCTGCTGGTTATTAAAGTCAGCAATCGCCTGCTCAATCTGCTCCATTGTGTTCATCACAAAGGGCCCATATTGGGCGACGGGGTCTGACAGCGGCTTGCCACTAAGGACCAATAGCTCTGCGCCTTCTAACCCAGCAGCCAATGCAAGCGTATCTCCCGTGGAGTAAACCCCTAATTGACGAAGCTTCAGCACATCCGTTGCCCCTTGATAGAGATAAACCAGTGCCGCTTGGTCCGCACTGAAGTGTAACTCAACTTTTTCGTTAGCAGTCAAACTCACATCAGCTAAAATTGGCTGAGTTGTGCGCGCTGATAAAACACCTTTTAACTCACTCTGACCGATAGTTATATCACCGGCAATCACCCGCACCAAACCACCAGCAGGCAATTGTTGTTCAGGAATACTGGTAGAACTAATCTCCTGATATGCTGCCGGCTTCATTTTTTCTGCCGCCGGCAAATTTAGCCACAGCTGAAAACCGTGGAGCAATCCCTGTTCTTGCTCAGGCATTTCGGAATGAAGTACACCGGCT
The DNA here is from genome assembly GCF_900120175.1 of Oceanicoccus sp. KOV_DT_Chl. Taxonomy (NCBI): domain Bacteria; kingdom Pseudomonadati; phylum Pseudomonadota; class Gammaproteobacteria; order Cellvibrionales; family Spongiibacteraceae; genus Oceanicoccus; species Oceanicoccus sp. KOV_DT_Chl. Next base: position 2,443,543 of record NZ_FQLF01000002.1, on the reverse strand, counting down.
CCCGCTGTCATCCACTGTACATCACCAGCACCAACAACACCCTCGTTACCCATGTGATCACGGTGGCGCATTCGACCCGCCTTCATATAAGTAATCGTCTCAAAACCGCGGTGAGGATGTTCAGGAAACCCGCCAATATAATCAACGGCGTCCTCACTATTAATTTCATCAATCATTAAAAAAGGATTCAATATTACCTGCAACGGCTTACCAGCCAGACGATGAATTTTAACCCCATCGCCATCCTGAGCTGGCCGCGCCGCTATCACTTGCTGTATTATTCTCATCTCTGTTCTCCAAAGCACTGTCACAGAAAAACTAAATTCTCAGGCCAGTCGTTAAACTGCTGTAAACCGTTTCCGATCATGTTCGCCAGTAAAATCTTGCAAGGGCCCTAGAGGAATCACTCCGGTTGGGTTTATTGTTTGATGGCTGACGTAGTAATGGGTTTTAATATGCTCCAAGTTTACCGTTTCAGCCACACCGGGAACCTGGTATAACTCCCTCACATAACCACTTATTGCAGGGAAATCCGCCAGCAACTGCCGATTAGTTTTGAAATGGCCAAAGTACACCGCATCAAATCGAATTAAGGTAGTAAACAAACGCCAATCGGCCTCTGTTAAATGCTCACCTACTAAATAACGCTGTCGAGACAACAACTGCTCCACCCAATCTAACGCATCAAATAAGGTATGATAGGCCGCCTCATAGGCTGCTTGGGTGGTCGCGAAGCCCGCGCGATAAACACCATTATTAATAGCGTTATAAATCCGTTCGTTAACCTGATCTATTTCTTCGCACAGTGCCGCCGGATAATAATCCGCCGTGTTGCCGGTCAAGTGATTAAACGCGCTATTGAACATACGAATGATTTCTGCTGATTCATTGCTGACAATAGTCTTGGTTTTTTTATCCCATAACACAGGCACGGTTACACGCCCTTCATATTGAGTATCTGCTTTCAAATACAATTGATAGAGATAGTTAAAACCATAAAGCGGATCCGTCAACTCCCAACCATTTTCAAGCATTACAGGGTCAACCACTGTGACATCAATATACTCTTGCAGCTGTTTCAGTTGTCGAAAAATAAGCGTGCGGTGTGCCCACGGGCAAGCCAGCGAAACATATAAGTGATAGCGCCCTGACTCCGCTTTAAAGCCCGATTTCGCGCCAGCCACAGCTTCACCATCAGCCGTAACCCAACTTCTAAAACGGCTATCCTGACGCCGAAATTCACCGCCGCTACCGCTGGTGTCGTACCACTGATCAACCCACTGGCCATTTTGTAATAAACCCATCACTTCGCTCCTTTTCTGCTGACGTTAACAATATTTTCGCACCCACTTACCTCACTAAGCGGCCACCGACAACAACGCATCAATTTGTGATTTACCCTGTGCAATTACCTCTTCAGGCTTGCGCTTGGAACCACTGGCATCAATATGAAACACGTCCTCAATACCAATAAAACGACAGATATGCTCTAAGTAACGACTGGCAAAATCCATTTCACTGCCCACCGGCGTACCGCCTGACGCAGTAATAATGTATGCCCGTTTAACGCCTAGCAAACCCACAGGCCCCTGCTCGGTATATTTAAAACTTACCCCCGCACGACAGATGGCATCAATCCACTGTTTGAGTACCGCCGGAATTCCAAAGTTGTACATAGGCGCACCCAGTACCAGCGTATCAGCCTCTCTGAGTTCAGCAATCAACTGTTCTGACAGCGCCAACTGCTGCTGAAAACTCGCCCGCTGGCTATCAGCAGAACCATGCACCGCAATCAAATCTTCCGCGCTGATTGGCGCCAACGGCTGCATCGCAAGGTCGCGGCCAATCACTGTCTCAGCCAAACCTTCCACTAAATACTGTCCCAAAATGCGGGTATTAGAACCCTGTAGCCGAGCACTGCTATTGATATGCAAAACGGTCATATTATTACTCCTATCCCCTTAATTGGGCTTGATTTGATTAAGATGGACTCATTGTATCGTCCCAAAAATTTCTAATAAGAGGCAAAATTGAACTAATATGTTCTAAATTTTAGAACAATGAAGATTAGCGAGAACCTGACAATGAGCAGCAGAAACCCGATCAGTATCGAAGCACTTGAAACACTGGATGCAATTGACCGACGCGGAAGCTTCGCAAAAGCAGCTGAAGAACTGAACAAAGCAACTTCCGCCGTTTCTTACACCATCCAAAAACTGGAGGAACAGCTGGCTATCACCCTGTTTCAGCGTCAGGGTCGCCGCTCAGTGCTAACGCCTGCCGGTCATTTAATGTTGGCTGAGGGGCGAGATATTCTTGCTACCACCACCAAACTAGCCAATAAAGCCAAGGAGGTAGCCACAGGCTGGGAACCCAGAATCAATATCGCGATAGAATCACTACAGTCGTACCCCGTCTTTTTCGCGGTCATTCAGCAATTTCTGCAGCAGCATCCCACCGTTGAAATTGATATTTGCGAAAGCGTCCTCAATGGCGGCTGGGAAGCGCTGGAACAAGATCGCGTTGACTTGATCGTCGGCTCTCCTGGCCCGGTGCCGCTACAAAAAGGCTATCGCGCTATTCCCATTGGTCAGGCTGTGTTAATACCGGTTATTGCCTCCCACCACCCACAGGCCAAACTGGCCAGCGATCAACACGATATCAACGCAGCACTGCCCAACTTACGCCGTATCATTACGCACGACACCTCCTCAACCGATATTACCCGCAGTGCAGGCCTAAGCAGTGACGGGCAGAAGTTCTATGTGCAAACCATGGATCAAAAAGTCGAAGCCATCCGTGCAGGCATTGGTATTGGTCACTTACCTATAAGACGTATTGAAACGTATTTAAACGATGGCACCCTGGTAAAACTGGCTGTCAATGCAGTGACTAATTTCGAAAGTTTTATTGCGTGGAAAATCAGCCACAAAGGTAAAGGCCTACAGCAACTGACCACACTATTGGCTCAAGCTCGCTGGCATGAGGAGTAACCATAAACCGCTTACCGAATTCAAACCCTTCTAGTCCAAATGGACGAATCCAATCCTCTGCAAATCACTACACTGCAATCATTGTCACGGGCTGATACTTAATCAGCAGCCGGGTTAGCAATTCAGAGAGCATGACTATGAACACCAAAAAACCAAGCAGAAATTTGCGTTTTGTGATTATCGGCGCCGGTATGGCTGGCATTCTCAGCGGCATAAAATTACAACAAGCGGGTTATAGCAACGTCACCATTTATGAAAAAGCCAAAAAAATTGGCGGCACCTGGCGAGAAAATACCTACCCTGGGCTCACCTGCGATGTACCCTCGCATGCATACACCTATTCATTTGAACCCAATCCTGAATGGAGTCATCAATTACCTCCCGGCGCCGAAGTACAGCAATATTTTGAAGGTATAACCGCCAAGTACCAGCTGGAAAAAAACATTCAATTTAATCAGGAAATTAGCCGTTGCGAGTTTATTGATGGCCGCTGGCAGCTCGAAACAAAATCGGGCACTAAAGATCAGGCCGATATCGTGATCGCCGCAACCGGGGTACTTCACCATCCACGGATGCCTGATATTGCCGGTATTGATGATTTCGACGGCGCTATTTTTCATACCGCACGCTGGGATCACAGCGTACCTTTAGCAGATAAACGTATTGGCGTCATTGGTAACGGCTCAACCGGCGTGCAAATTATTTCTGCACTATCGTCACAAGCAGCCAAGTTGATCCATTTCCAGCGCACGGCCCAATGGATTATGCCCGTCGAAAACCCCGCTTTTACCGAGCAAGAAAAAGAAGCCTTTCGCAATGACCAGGCGCTACTAAAATTAATGCAAAAGCACCCGGATTATGTCGCCAGCGTTAATCGATTCACCGACGGAGTTTCCAACCCTGACTCTGCTGCCATGCAAGAAATCGAAGATATTGTATTGGCGAATCTGGAAAATAGTATTACTGACCCAATCCTAAAAGAAAAATTACGCCCCAATTATCGCGCGGCGTGCAAACGTTTAATTTTTTCACCTGACTACTATCAAGCTATTCAAAAAGAAAACGTACACTTAGAGGATCAAGCAATTTCCCATATAGAAAAGGACGGTGTGCGACTGAAGGATGGCACCTTACACGAGCTTGATGTAATCGCTTTAGCTAGCGGCTTTCATGCTGATCAATTTATGCGGCCGATGAATATTATTGGCAACAATGGCATCAAACTAAATGATGTCTGGGCCAGTAGTCCACGCGCCTACTTATCAATATCAATACCGGAATTCCCAAATCTATTTATGCTAAATGGACCCAATGGCCCGTCGGCAATTTCTCACTAATCGATATTGCAGAATTACAGTGGCATTATATTGAACAACTTATTGAGCAAATAACTAACCACGACTACCAACATATCTGCGCCTCGCAACAAGCGATGGATGCCTTTGATCAAAAACGTATTGCAGCGGCGAAGAAAACTATTTTTGGCTCAGGCTGTAATAGCTGGTATCTGGATAGCGAGGGCATACCTGCTACCTGGCCGTGGAATCTGGAGCGTTTCGAACAGGTAATGGCCACACCAGACTTTGACGCTTTTATCATGAGCTAATCACAAGCATTTAAAAATCTTTGCTAAAAAAGATTTTTAAACCAGCGGAAAACGCCTGGGATTGTCGTATCACAACTGCTACGCTCAGTCGGCGCTGTCCCTTGCAGAAAAGGTAAATACCGGGAGTATTCACAGACCTCCCGGCTCAGCAGACCAGTACGGCTATCTATCCAGTGGTAAGCAATACCTTCCGGCACTGAAAAATCTAACGGTTTATTACTGGTGCGCCTGATAAGCTCACCCCAGACTTTTAGCGCACCACTACTGCCGGTCAAACCGGCATTTTTATTATCATCACGCCCCAACCAGACCACCGCCAGATAATCACCAGCAAAACCAGCGAACCATGAATCCCGATGATCATTAGTCGTGCCTGTTTTACCCGCCACCTGATACCCTTTTGGTAGCTGTTGATTTACTGACTTTCCGGTACCCTCTTGCACCACTTCCAACATGGCGTAATGCAATAAATGCATTAATGGCTTTTCAACGGCCAGGTTTTTCCTTACCGGATAACGCGCTAACGCTGCGCCTTGATTATCGGCGATGTCTACAATCGAGCGCAATGGAATAGCAACACCAGCTGCAGCAATCGTTTGATACATCACCGTGACCTCCAAGGGTGACAACTCAGCACTTCCTAATAATAATGAAGGCAGTGCTGGCAATGGCCTGGTCACCCCCAAGCGCTGCACAATATCCAGCACACTCTCTAGCCCGACCTCCATCCCTAATCGCGCTGTCGCTTGATTGTAGGAGTGCGCCAACGCCCGATGCAGTAATACGTCACCATGACTTTCAAGACCAAAATTTTTCGGTTCCCAAACCGAACCATCGCGCCCCGTCACGGTAACATCCGCATCGCTAATAACCGACGCCAGGGTATAGCGCTGTGACTGCTGTAACGCCGCTAAATACACCGCAGGTTTAATCAACGATCCGATAGGACGCACCGCATCTAACGCCCGATTAAAACCGGCATAGCGCATTTGCCTTCCACCCACTACTGCTACCACATCCCCACTTTCAACAGCAGTGACTACTACAGCACCTTCAATTTCCTCTTCCTGTGCTGATAACACTGCAGCCAAACTGGCTTCTGCGTGATGCTGCACCACGGGATCGAATGCGGTAAATATTTTCATACCTTCAGTTTGTAAATTTTCTCTGCTGTAATCCCTGCGCAACTGTCGCTTTACTAGATCCAAATACGCAGGATAAACATTAGCCAAAGCGTTAGTCTTAGCCAAACCTAGCGGCAGTGGCTGTAAATATAACAACTCTCGCTCAGTAATCAGCTGTCTATCAGCCATCACTTGTAGCACTACATTGCGACGCTTTATCGCTCGCTCCGGGTGACGCCACGGATCATAGTATGAAGGACCTTTAACGATACCTACCAATAAGGCAATTTGACTGGCATCAAGCTCGTGTAGTGGCCGATTAAAATAATGTTGGCTTGCAAGTGCAAAACCATGGATGGCTCGTGCTCCTGCCTGCCCTAAATACACTTCATTAATGTACGATTCGAGGATTTTTCTTTACTAAAATGCCACTCCACCATTAGCGCCATTAATGCCTCTACCGCTTTACGCCATAAGCGTTTATCCGCGCTAAGATACACATTTTTAACCAATTGCTGGGTGATAGTACTACCACCCTGAACCGTTTGCCCCGCCTGAATATTCATCAACAAGGCGCGGCCAATCGCTTTTAGCGACAAGCCAAAGTGCTGATAAAAATCCCTATCTTCTATTGCTAATAATATCTCTTGCAGACTCTGCGGCACTTGCTCCAGCTTAACCAGCAAACGATCCTCATGATGCAGTGGGTAGATACTGCCAATTTCCAGCGGCTCCAATTGCACCTGAGTTAAAAGGCCGCCGCCAGCACGCTGCAAACTGATAATTTTATTATTGCCTATTTGCAATTCAAAACGCATCGGCTTAACTATCGAACCACTGGTTTGAAAGCCACGACTGGATATAGAAAACTTACTGGACTCACGGCTAAAGCTACCTGGTACACGCCAATCACTCCCTTGGCGATACCCTAGTAACTTCAATTCATAAAGCAAGTCCGCCTCAGTCAATGGCTGATTAACCGACAGCGACAGTGCGCGACCATAAACCCTCGTAGGCAGCTGCCATTGACGCTCATTAAGACTGTATCGAACCGACGCATCCAAATAAATAATTACCGCTAATACCAATACACTGATAGCAGCGGTCAACTTTAACCATGGAAAGCGAAACTTCCTCTTGGCAGGCTTGTTTGATTTAGCTGCAGTAGATGCCGTCCGGCTAGCAGCACTTCTTTTTTTCTTAGAGGATGCTTTACTCACTAATAATTCCAGTCATCACCAGCATTTCTTCACCTTTACTAAATTAGTACGTAATTTCGCATCCCTGCTTCAACCACTGACTTCCGACACAATAAAAAGGCAATAGTCTAACATGCAGGTCACTGATGATTGCATTCACTGCTTGAAACCGGATAATAAGCGACCAAATTTTACGAAACTCGATAAACACATCAGGATCACATCATGAAAACCTACCACCTCTACGGCATAGGTGCAGCCCTTGTCGACACTGAAATTGAAGTGAGCGATCAGGATTTACAAGATATGGGGGTTGAAAAAGGTTTAATGACGCTAGTCGACGCAGACCAACAACAACGCTTAACTGATCAACTAACTGGACATATGGTTCACGCCAAACTGGCCAGCGGCGGTTCAGCCTGTAACAGCATCTACGCTGCTAGCTGCTTCGGCGCAAAATCTTTCTATTCATGCAAAGTAGCCAATGATGACAATGGCAATTTTTTTCTAAACGACCTGAAGACTGCTGGCGTAGATTGCAATAGCCAGCACCACGGCGATGACGGCAATACCGGTAAATGCCTGGTGCTTATCACACCCGACGCCGAGCGCAGCATGAATACGCACCTTGGTATTAGTGAAAGTCTGTCAGCCGCACAAATTAATGCCGAGGCGATTGCCCAATCCGAATATCTCTATATGGAAGGCTATTTAGTGACATCTGATACCGGCCGCGCAGCAGCTATTCAAGCCAGAGAAATCGCTGAAAAAAACGGCGTTAAAACCGCCATCAGCTTGTCTGACCCAGGCATGGTGGAGTTTTTCAAAGACGGTTTACAAGCAATGATCGGCACCCAAGTGAGTTTATTGTTTTGTAATGAGGATGAGGCCAAGGGCTGGGCTGATTCTGATAATATCGACGATGCGATTACCGCACTAAAACTGATAGCTGACACTTTTGCTATCACTATGGGCGCCAAGGGCGCGCTTATATTTGATGGTGAACGGTTAATTAATATCGCCGCGAATAAAGTGAAAGCCATCGACACCAATGGCGCCGGCGATATGTTTGCTGGTGCTTTTTTATTCGCCATAACACATGGACACAGCTACCAAACCGCTGGAGAACTGGCAAGCCTTGCCGCTGCCAATGTCGTCAGCAACTATGGGCCGCGCCTTAATGCAGATAAACATGGCGAACTCTTAACGCGCATTCTAAACTAAGCAGCAATCATAATAATTAACCACAAGTAGAGAGGCAATTGCATGCAGACAGAGGACCGCATCCACTTACTGCAGGCTATGCCTTTTTTTGGTGCCATAAAAGATAGCAGTGTCGCATTAATTCTGGAACTATCGCTAACACTCACCACTAAAGCCGGTGATATTTTTTTTAAGCAAGGCGCGAATGGTGATTCATTATTTTTGTTAGAGCATGGACGAGCGGTTATTTACAAAGAGTTTAACCAACAGGAATACGTTTTACGTTACGTGAGTGATGGTGATTGTTTCGGCGATTTAGCACTCATCGACTTCACTACCAGAAGCGCGTCAGTCAGAGCCGAAGCCGACTGCACTGCGATTAAAATACCATCCTCCGCCCTGCATCAGCTTTACCAAACTGACCCCGAGCAATTTTTATTAATACAAATGAATATGGCACGTGAAGTCAGTCGACGGCTACGCCAAGCCGATGATCGTTGGTTTCAAATGCAGCTGGCCACTAGCTCCAGTCACTCCGGATAAACACATTTACCAACATCTGTTCAATGAATAAGAAAACCTCGTCCAGGCATGAGACTGCTATTCTCATAAAGCGCCTATTCGAGGTAAGGAGACAGCCTCGAGGCTGTTGCTGAAAACCGATCATTTAAAGCCCACACAGGATAGCACTACCGAAATTAATTTTGCTGTGTTATCGGTGCCGGTCTTTTTCAATAAACTATCAAGCTGATCCCTTAGCTGCTCACGAGGGTGATGAAGCTCATCAAAAACATCATCCAATGTTTTGCCTTGTACCAAATGCAAACACAGTATTGATTCAGACTCGGTAAAATTGAAATATTGAATAACTACCATTGGCAGATGAGTAAATTCCGCGCTTGCTTCATATATTGAATGCATATATTTACCACTCCCTGCCCTATTCCTTTCCGGCTTTACCAACTGCGCGGGGTTAACGCTGCTATCCTTATTGACTAATTTATAATTGTTAGTTGCATATTACTCTGAAACCAATACTCTTCCACATCAGGTTTCCGGTAATACTTTGCAGAAAGGCGTTATAGAAGTGGCATATATTGTGAGGATGCATAAGCACTTATTTTTATAGACCGATAAAAACCGAATCACCCCCTCAAACTTATAGCAACAAGCTATTACGCCTTAAATTTATTAAACTTATGACATGTTTGCATTAACATTTAGTCAAATTTCACCATTCACTATCACACCACAGGACGACAATCATGCACTTGAGCACCAGTATAATTTTTCTCGTTTCGATACTTCTATCTGCATGCAGCACCACTGAATCCAAGCCAGCACCAACACCGGAACAGCTCGCTACCGAAAAGGGATATACACTCTCAGAACCCGTTGACCGAATTATGAATTACCGGCTCGATGGCTGGAATTACATTAACTCGAAAGCGCTGATCATCCACTCTGGCCCCAGCCAGAGTTATCTGGTTACACTACAAATTAGATGTCCTGAACTTTCTTCAAGAGAAGTGATCGCCACCACGTCAACCGGCACATCAATGCAAGCCCGCTTTGATGCCATCATTGTTCGACAAACAGGCGGCACACCACAAAAATGTTATATCGATGAAATTTACAAACTGGAAAAAAATAAAAAGAAGACAACAAAAAATAATGCATTACACCTGCCGGCTAATTACCGGCAAAGCACGCTCTAAACTAATCGCCTCCGGAGTAACACTGGCGGCATAAGCTATAACCTCTACCCCTGCCGCTACGGCTTCGCGGAACGTATCCGCATACAGTTGATCAATAACATCAGCGGGAGCCACTTTTTCTATCCCCGTATGCTGTACACAAAAAAATAATACCGCTCGATGCCCCTGCTGTTTCATTGCTATCAATTCCCGCAAATGCTTAGTGCCACGCGCGCTAACTGCATCTGGAAACACACCCAAACCAGCATCCATTAATAGCGTTACCGACTTCACTTCGATGAAGCACTGCTCTATTGAATTTTCCAACAATAAATCAATGCGGCTATTCTCGGCGCCATATTTGACTTCGCTACGTATTTTTTCATAACCTAACAATTCCGCGACCACTTTATTTTCAATCGCTTCTTTGACCAATGCATTCGCTTTTGCTGAATGAATACACACGCGATCACCCGCGGAGGTTTGTACCAACTCCCAGGTGTTAGGGTATTTACGTTTTGGATTATTGGAACTAGACAACCACACTTTAGCACCAGGCTCAGCGCAGCCAGTCATAGCACCTGTATTTGGACAGTGCACTGTAATAGCGTCACCACTGTCAAGAATCACATCAGCCAGAAAACGCTTATAACGCTTTACCAAAGTGGCCGGGATTAATGGCGGACAACGCATCAAATATCAACCAAAAATTGCATCCAGTCGCCGTACCACTTCCTGCAGCTGCTCCATGCTGGTGGTGTAAGCAAATCGCACGTGCTGCTGCGATAAGTGACTACCAAAGTCTGCCCCTGGTGTAATCGCTATTCCATGCTGCTCCAATAAGTTCAGACAAAACTCACTACTATTATTAGAAAATTTACTAATGCCAGCATAGATATACAAAGCACCTGCGGGCGTATGGGGAATATCAAAACCCAAGCGTCTCAACTCCGGTAATAAATAATCACGACGGCGAGCAAACTCTTCCCGACGTGCATCTAATATAGTTCTAGTGGCAGGCTCAAATGCGGCCAAGGCGGCATATTGACTCATCGTTGACATAGAAATAAATAAGTTTTGCGCCAGCTTTTCCAAATCGGCCACCGCATGTTCCGGCGCCACCAACCACCCCAATCGCCAGCCGGTCATACCGAAATATTTTGAGAAGCTATTAATGACAAAGGCCTGATCTGTAATTTCTAAAATCGACGGTGCAGGCTCGTCATAACTTAAACCGTGATAAATTTCATCGACTACTAAATGCCCATTATTAGCACAACATAAATCGAATAAATCACTCAACTCTTGCCGCGCTAATATCTCGCCACTAGGGTTTGCCGGTGAAGCCACCATCGCGCCGATGGTATTGCCCTGCCAATGTTCTGCGGCTTTGTTAGCAGTCAATTGAAAACGATCTTCCGGCCCCACCGGCACTAACTGACCCTCTCCTTCAACTAAGCGTAAAAAATGACGATTGCAGGGGTAACCCGGATCAGTCATTAGCATGCCATCACCGGGATTAATCAATAACGCCGCAATCAATAGCAGCGCACCGGATGCTCCTGGAGTGATCATTATTCGCCGTGGCGCTATTTCCACTCCATACTCCTGTAGATAAAAGGCGGCTAGCGCTTGTCGTAGCTCGGGAATACCTGCTGCCTGACTATAGGAAGTTTCACCCCTGCCCAGAGAGGCTTGGCCGGCCTTGATTATGGGGGCCGCCGTACCAAAATCTGGCTCCCCGCCTCCAGATGAACAATGTCTCGCCCTTCCGCAGCGAGTTGTTTGGCACGATCCAGCACCTCCACAACCCGAAAAGGCTCGATGTCTTGCAAACGAACAGCAAAAGGCCGGGTAATTTTAGACGTAGTAGCCACGTAAGAGATTCCTGATAGATGGTCTGAAAACAAAACGATATGTTAACAGTCTTAGTTGGTCTTTTAGCTAACTGAACAAAACTTTAATCACACTTTTTAACGCCGCCAGAATGACCGCCATAACGCCATTAAAATGAAAGTGCGATTGGCGAATTTGAATCAAATATTTACCCAACCCCCAGAGTAGCTATTTCGCGCAATTATCTGGTAGCACTGGCTGTTGAAATCTGGTACTTTTGGCGGTTTGCAAATGATTGCTCTGCCGATCCAAATTAGCCGATCTCATATTACTCATAGATTTACCGATAGGATCAACGAACGCACAAGGCAGAATACAGTATAAATTTTAGTAGCTAGCCACAAGTGAGACGTAGCAATGCCCAAAAAGACCGCAGCTCAAAGCAATTTTAATAACTTCACCCCTTATAAAGCTAAAAAAGGTGAAGAGTATATGAACGAGAAACAGCGCGAGCATTTCCGCGGCATCCTGCTGTCATGGAAGTCTGAGTTAATGGAAGAAGTCGACCGCACAGTCAGCCATATGAAAGACGAAGCAGCCAATTTCCCCGACCCAGCCGATCGCGCTACCCAGGAAGAAGAGTTCAGTCTGGAGCTTCGCACCCGTGACCGCGAGCGTAAACTGATCAAGAAAATTGAAAAGACAATCAACCTGATTGATGCCGATGACTATGGCTTTTGCGAAGCCTGCGGTGTTGAAATAGGCATCCAGCGCCTGGAAGCACGCCCTACCGCGACCCAGTGCATTGACTGCAAAACATTAGATGAGATCAAAGAAAGACATCAGATGGGTTAATTATTGACCAGAGCAGCAGCAACTGTAGTTTGCAATTAAACGGGAGAGTCTCTACTGGATTCTCCCGTTTTTTATTAGAGCCCATTTCAATAACTCACTTTATTATGCTCTCATGAAGCCACCTTTTTGCCATGACTAAGCCCGAACCACCGCCTTATATTGGTCGCTTCGCCCCATCGCCTACCGGCTTATTACATATAGGCTCATTGATCGGTGCAGTCGCCAGCTATGTTGACGCCAAAGCGCATCAGGGTAAATGGCTGGTTCGTATTGAAGATCTTGACCCTCCCCGCGAAATAACCGGTGCCGCTGATGCTATTTTGCATAGCCTCGAACAACACGGCCTGCATTGGGATGATTCAGTCATGTGGCAAAGCCAACGTCACCAAGCCTATCAACACACCATAGAGCAGCTACAGAGCAGCAACCATATCTTTTATTGCAGCTGCTCCCGCAGCAACTTAAAAGCCAATAAAGGCATTTACCCCGGCCGCTGCCGCCATCAACAACACCCCCCAAAAAATGCCGCCGCCATTCGCCTTGTTGTTCCTGATCAATCTATTGGTTTTGACGACGCCATTCAGGGCTATTACGCACAGCAATTGAAACAAGAGGTCGGGGATTTCGTGCTGCAACGCAAGGATGGTTTATTTGCCTATCAACTGGCTGTGGTAGTCGATGATCAACAGCAGCAAATCAGCCACATTGTGCGCGGCTCCGATTTACTCGACTCCACCCCCGACAAATCTGGCTGCAACAAATACTGGGGTTTGACCCCCCCCAGTATGCCCACTTTCCCGTTATCACCAATCAACAGGGGCAAAAGCTCAGCAAACAAACCTTTGCCAAACCGTTGAGCGATCAAGTCTGCGAGAATTTATTGCTAACGCTAGCCTTTTTAGCACAACCTGAGCCCCCCATAGAGCAAAGCAAAAAGCCAGCAGATATTTTAGACTGGGCAGTGGCAAACTGGAGCTTGAACCGCATCAGTAAAACACTAGCAATGGCCCAATAAATTTAGCCAATGTGAGCTTTTGCAACTTAGCAATAGCTTGCGTAGTATCCCAACCATTAAGACGCGACTCCACTGGATCAGCCATGCGTATAAATCCTACCCTGTTACTACTTATGCTTGTCATTTTTGTTTTCGCCCCCTCCATTCAGGAGTGGGTAACACAAGGCGGCACTGCCTGGTACCGCCCTTATCAATTATGGTTAAGCACTATTATTTTCGTATGGTGGAGCGTCAAGCGTATTGAGCGCAAACAAAATCAAGCGCGCAAAGAAACGGAAAATAATAATTAATGAAATTTGAACTTTATCAATTATTTATTATTGGCCTGGGATATTTATTTCTGCTATTTGGCATTGCTCACTTGGCCGACCGAGGCCGCATCCCTGAAAAATTTATCCGCCATCCTCTTACCTACGTTTTATCGTTAGGCGTTTTTACTGGCGCATGGGCTATCTACGGCATCGTTGGTCTGGCCCACGAATACGGCTACGGCTTTTTATCGTACTATCTGGGCATTGCGGCAACATTTATTTTTGCCCCACTACTACTAGGCCCTATTTTACGAATTTCCCGTTCCTATTTGCATAGTTCGCTAGCGGACGTTTTAACCTTTAGATTTCGTAGCCAATGGGCCGGCTCCTTAATCACCATTTTTATGGTGTTAGCCATATGGCCACTACTAGCACTACAAATTCAAGCGGTAACAGACAGCCTATATTTATTAACGGCCAATAGTAATGCCTCCTTTGACAACAATACCCGCCACAATACATTGGCCTTTATTTTCTGCTTGGTGATTTGTTTGTTCACCATTTCTTTTGGCTCTAAACATTTAACGGCCCACGAGCGCCACAATGGTTTAGTTGCCGCCATAGCATTTGAATCAGTAGTAAAACTCATAGCTATACTCAGCGTTGGCGGCGTTGTGATTTTCCATGTTTTTGGTGGTTTTGACGGTTTGGATTTATGGCTAAACCAAAACCCGGAAATTGTGTCACTACTGAACTATCCCATGCGCGAAGATTCTTCTCGCGCCTTGCTGTTGATTTTTTTCTCATCAGCCGTTGCGATGCCACATTTATTCCATATGATTTTTGCCGAAAACCCTAATATCAAAGCGATGCAAACCGCCAGCTGGGGAGTGCCACTACTACTAATGCTGATGAGCTTACCCGTGCTTCCCATTTTATGGGCAGGCTTTAAACTTGGCACACCATTATCGCCTGAGTATTTTACCCTCGCCATTGGCATAGAACTCGAATCTAGAACGCTGTCGATATTGGTTTATATTGCCGGCTTATCCGCCGCCAGTGGCACCGTCATTGTTACCACTATTGCACTAGCCTCCATGTGTCTAAAACATTTGGTATTACCGATTTATAGACCTGGCAATCATCGCGATATTTATCGCTGGCTATTGTGGATACGCCGGGTACTTATTGTATTTATTATTCTCACTGGCTATACGTTTTACCGCTTTATTGCAGGCCGCGAGACGCTTTCCAATTTAGGCCTGGCTTCTTTTATCGCTACCCTGCAATTTTTACCTGGAATCCTAGCTGCCCTCTACTGGCAAGGTGCAAACCGCAATGGTTTTATTGCCGGCTTAATAACCGGCTTTAGTGTTTGGTTCATCACCCTGTTGCTACCCATTTTTAGTAACTTTGACCCCGAACTAATCGGTAAACTTTTTTTCAACTTGCCTACCGATGATTTATGGAGCTCAGCCACCATGCTGGCACTCGGCATGAACATGCTTGTTTTCGGACTGGTCTCACTGCTAACCAAAACATCTGAAGAAGAAAAACTGGCCGCAGAAGTTTGCTCCACTGACGATCTTAGTCGCCCCAGCAGACGCTTGCTCAGCGTAAAAAACCCCTCCCAAATGAAAGAGCAATTAGCCTCTGCACTGGGCACTCGCACAGCTCAACGCGAAGTCGACAGGGCCTTGAAAGAAATGCAAATCCCCCCCAGTGAAACACGCCCTTTCGCCTTGCGCCGTTTGCGTTATCGACTGGAAGCCAATCTTTCAGGCTTAATGGGTCCCTCCGTCGCTCACGATATGGTTAATCAATTACTGCCTTACGAAGCTGATGGCGAAAGAGGTCGCAGTGAAGATATCAACTTAATTGAAGTGCAATTGGAAAACTACAAAATACACCTCACCGGTCTTGCTGCCGACCTTGATAATCTTCGCCGCTACCATCGTCAAACCTTACAAAACCTACCAGTAGGTGTTTGCTCCTTAGGAAGGGATAACGAAATTCTGATGTGGAATGATGCCATTGCCAACTTTACTGGTGTCGCAACTCATGATGTGATCGGCTCAAACCTGCACAACTTACCCACACCATGGGGCAAATTACTCAGCGATTTTATCAATAAACCCAACCCGCGCTTATACAAGCAGCAACTGGATATTGATGGCAGCCATCGTTGGTTCAACTTACACAAAACCATAGTTGATCCGATCAACACACTGAGCAATGACGGCAGAGTGATTGTGCTAGAGGACACTACCGATGTGCAGCTATTGGAAGATGAGCTACTTCACAGCGAACGACTAGCGTCTATTGGCCGTTTGGCGGCCGGGGTAGCACACGAAATTGGCAACCCTGTCACCGGCATAGCCTGTCTGGCACAAAATTTACGCTATGACACAGACAATCCGGAGAGCCTCGAAACCGCACAAGAAATTCTGGTACAAACTGAACGCGTTTCAAAAATTGTACAGACATTAGTAAATTTTGCTCACGCCGGCTCGGAAGGTGCCAACCGGGAATTAGCGCCTGTGCACATTAAAATCTGCGCTGATGAAGCTATCCACTTACTGGGTTTAAACAAAGGCGCTAAAGAAGTACAGTTTGAAAATCATTGTGACAATGAATATTACGCTATCGGCGACAGCCAACGATTGCTGCAAGTCTTTGTCAATCTCCTTAGCAATGCCCGAGATGCCAGTCAGCCCAATGGTCTTATAACAGTAAGCGCGGAAGCCACCACCAGCCAGTTACACATCCATGTCACTGACCGTGGCACAGGTATCAACCAGAAACTGCAAGAGCAAATCTTTGACCCCTTCTTTACCACCAAAGAAGCCGGCGAAGGCACAGGCTTAGGTCTCTCGTTAGTGTATAGCATTGTGGATGATTTAGGCGGCACCATTAACGTTGAAAGCCCCGCCGATAAAGTGCATGGCGGCACCCGCTTTACCATCAGATTAATGCGCCATCATGGCTGAGCCAGTGGCCCCAAACATAAATGCCAGGAAACTTTCAACTGTTACCATGCACGATGGTTTGTCACTTTTTGTACTGGCATAAACACGAAAGACGGGGTATGTTACCGTCATACTCAAATTCTTTCAGTTAATCGCCAAAATCAAGGTTTATTCAATGGAACACATCCTAATAGTTGAAGACGAAACAGTCATTCGTAGCGCCCTGCGTAAACTATTAGAACGCCATGAATACCAAGTTAGCGAAGCCGGAGCAGTTAAAGAAGCGCTGGATAAATTTGACCTCAGCCGCTTTGACCTGATTATCAGTGACTTGCGCCTGCCAGGCGCCCCCGGTACCGACCTCATCAAACAAGCGGGGGATGTGCCGGTACTAATTATGACCAGCTATGCCAGCCTGCGCTCAGCTGTCGATTCCATGAAAAGTGGTGCTGTAGATTATATTGCCAAACCATTTGATCACGATGAAATGCTGGATGCCGTTGCCGCTATCATCGCCAACCACTCTCCCCAGAGCATCCCTCAAGAACAGCGCACCGCCGCCAGTGTTAAGCGAGGTCATCCCAATCTGGGCCAAATGATTGGTAACTGCCAGCCAATGGTCAAACTCTATGAATATATCGACAAAGTCGCACCTACTGACACTACCGTTCTTGTCCACGGCGAAACCGGGACTGGCAAAGAACTCGTCGCCAAAGCCATCCACGCCTACAGTCATCGCACCGAGCAACCGTTTATCAGCGTAAACTGTGCGGCGATTCCAGAAACATTGATCGAATCCGAGCTATTCGGCTATGAAAAAGGCGCATTTACCGGCGCCAATACCAACCGAATGGGCTTAATTGAAGCCGCTGATGGTGGCACCCTGTTTCTGGATGAAATCGGCGAATTACCTTTAGAGGCCCAAGCGCGACTGCTGAGATTTATTCAGGAAGATGAAATCCGCCGCATTGGTGCGGTTGAATCACGCAAAGTCGATGTACGCCTAATCTGTGCCACCCACCGTGATCTGAAAACACTGGCCCATGAAGGGCAATTTCGCCCCGATTTGTACTACCGCATCAATGTCATGCAACTGGTACTGCCACCACTAAGAGAACGCGGCAAAGATATTCTGGAACTGGCTGAAACGATCCTTGAACGGCGCTGCGCTCAATTCAACAAGCCCATGAAAACGTTCTCCCCCAAAGCCATCCAGGCCATTACTACCTACACATGGCCGGGCAATGTACGCGAGCTGGAGAATGTGATTGAAAGGGCCGTCATATTGGAAGACGGTGATACCATTACCAATGAGCAGCTGAATATTGATCTTGAATTAGTTAATGTCACCCAGATTCGCAGCAAGCGATTAGGTAGCGAGCCCACAGCAACCCCCAGAACACCAGCAACGCAGCCTCTATATCAGACGACGAATCTCAAGAAGACCTGTCACTGGAAGATTATTTCCAGCGATTTGTACTTGAGCATCAGGACTCTATGAGTGAAACGGAGCTCGCGCGTAAATTAGGTGTGAGCCGTAAATGCTTATGGGAACGTCGCCAGCGACTAAGCATTCCGCGCAAAAAAGGGGCTAAATCCGCGTCGTCGTAACTCCCCGCCAGCGAAAGCCTCACCCGCCCGCTCCCATGATGCAAAGTGTAATAAAGTCACAAAAAATGACGGTTTACCGGCGCGATCAACTTTTAATCACTATATAACAAAGCTGGTAAGAACAAAGCGCGATAACGAGACATTACTCGCCGACAACTTCGTTACCAGACGATTACATATGTAACAAACACCGAGTAAGATGGTAACAACGACTTGACTAAATGAAGATTTACTCGTGATTAGAGTTTATAACATATTGATAAATAAGAACTTTTAATATTGGCACGGGGTATGCAATAGTTTTAAGCATAATAAAAATAATACATAAAAATAATAGTTATAAAATAATAAAAACAATGAGACCTGGATGGGGAAGAGCGATCTTCCCTCATCAATTTCCTACCTAAAACCCTAATACTTAACTCTCTTCTAATGCCATCCTGATTTTCTATATCCCAGAATAATTCAGCCGCCAAACAGATAAATCAGCCAAAATTAATTAATAAACCCCTATTTCTTAATTTAACAGCTTATTGCGATTAATTTATAACCAATCTCCTATTCATCGCTACCAGTTGTTAAAGCTGTATATTCGTCAACTAACTGTTACTAGTTTACCAAGATCGTAACGAAGCTCGGGAGGATTGGTAACATCACCACCATAAAAACAACTACTAGTTATTAGTATTATTTATAAGTCATTGAAGAGTAAGGGTTTAATTTCTTGGCACAGAACCTGCTATGTATTAAGGAATAATAATAAAAAATGCATAATAAAAACAATAACTGAGACCTGGATGGGGGAAAACATCTGTTTTCCCTTCATCATATACCTCCCTTTAAATACTGCCTGAAATCGCTCTTCCAATATTTCCTCACCAGCCACACTCTAACTAAAGCTAAAAACGTATCTGTGCTACTATCCGCGCCAATTAAAAAAGACCCAACCGTAAACTTCTGGATCGAGCATAGCCCGTTATGACTAATATTTTTTCCCAAGCCATCAAGCGCGTAAAAACCGCGCTGGGGAATGACGCCAGCAACCTCGACCCAAAATCGCTAGACCCGCATATTATTCCAAGAGATAAACATAATATTTCACGCAAGCACATCAGTGATGCTGCGCTGAAAGTAATGACTACCTTACACAAAGCGGGATTTGCTGGATTTCTGGTAGGCGGCGGGGTGCGCGACCTGCTGCTTGGGCAACGTCCCAAAGACTTTGATGTCGCCACTGATGCAACCCCCGAACAAGTCAGAAACCTTTTCCGTGGTGCAAGAATTATTGGGCGGCGTTTTAAAATCGTTCATGTCCGCTTCGGCCGCGAGGTGATTGAAGTCACTACCTTTCGCGGCTCTCATCAGGCACCCGAAGAAAACACTAAAGGTAAACGGCCGGGCAACCAACAATCTGCTCGCTCCAAAGACGGCATGTTGTTACGCGACAATGTCTTCGGCACCGTCGAAGAAGATGCCATTCGCCGCGACTTCACCATCAATGCACTTTATTATTCAAATGCCGATTTTGCGGTTTACGACTACACCAACGGCGTACAAGACTTACATGACAGAGTAATCCGCATCATTGGCGACGCCGCCACTCGCTACCGGGAAGATCCGGTACGGATGCTTAGAGCCGTGCGTTTTGCCGGCAAACTCAATTTTGATATTGAAACTGATACCGCTGCGCCACTGAAACAACTCGCTTCATCGTTAGCAGACATTTCTGCCGCAAGAATGTTTGACGAAGTACTTAAATTATTTATGTCCGGTCAGGCGGTTGCTACTTATGAACTGATGCAGCAACACGGTTTATTCGAGCCATTGTTTCCACAAACTCAAGCTAGCCTCAAAGACCCATCCGCGCATACCTTGATCATGCAAGCCTTACAAAATACTGATAAGCGTATCCAACAAGGGAAACCCGTCACCCCCGCTTTTATCTTTGCCGCCCTGTTATGGCCACCGGTCAAACAACGCCAGCAACAGCTGATAAGCGAAGGGATGCCAGCAGTACCCGCCATGCATCAGGCCGCTCAGGAAGTTGCCTCTCGACAACAACAACTGACTGCCGTACCTAAGCGATTTGGTATGCCCATGCGGGAAATATGGGAGCTGCAATTGCGCCTACCTAATCGCGGCGGCCGCAAAGCTGAGCAGTTATTTGAAAATCGACGTTTTCGCGCCGCCTATGACTTTATGATACTGCGCGAGCAGGCCGGTGAAGATACTGGCGATGTGGTTCAGTGGTGGACCGACTACCAAAACCGTAGCCCCGATCAACGGGAAGCAATGAGTAAAGCCGTGCAAAACCCGTCCGGTAAACGCCGCTCGCGCCGCAAGCCTGCCGCGCCCAAAAATATTCACTAACGCTACCATTATGACCCGCTGCTTTATTGCACTAGGTAGTAACCTGGATCAGCCGAGACAACAAGTTGCAAGCGCCATAAACGAATTATCAACACTTGCTGGCACCACCCTTGTCGCCACTTCGTACTTCTACCAGAGTACTGCCATAGGCCCCGGTGAACAGCCGGATTATATTAATGCCGTTGTTGAACTTCGCAGCCAACTGCAACCGTTAGAGTTGCTGGATGCTTTGCAAGCGATTGAAAATAACCATAACCGCAAACGGTTGGAGCGCTGGGGCCCACGCACGCTTGATCTGGATTTACTCTATTATGGTAGTGCTGTTATCAACGAGCCGCGCTTAACCGTTCCCCACCCACGCATTCTGGAACGCAATTTTGTACTCTACCCCTTGGCCGACATTGCACCGGATTGGCGACTACACAACCAGCGCACTGTTCAACAGCAGCTCTTGTACTGCGCAAAGGACGGCTTGAGTTTGGTTGATTAAGTTTCTTACTCTACAATAGCGCCCACTATTGGCTTGATAGTTTATTCACTGACCTATTCAAGTCTTAATACAGTCGGGAAATAGCACCGTCACGACATAATATAACGGAGACCAGCAGTGAATCAGGATGCCATCCAGCCTGTAATCGATTTACAAAACCGTAAACCACCACCGTTTATTGCTGTTGAAGGTGCTATTGGTGTTGGCAAAACCACGCTGGCTAAAAAGCTGGGGGAAACCTTTAATTATCAAATGCTGTTAGAGCATGCTGAACAAAATCCTTTTTTGGAACGCTTTTATCAAAACCAAAAAAACGCCGCACTGGCAACCCAGTTATTTTTTCTGTTTCAGCGCAGCCAACAAATTCAGGATATGCGTCAGGGTGACATTTTTGAACCAGTCCGTGTGGCAGATTTCCTGATTAATAAAGACCGCTTGTTTGCCCAAATCAACCTCGACAAAGACGAGTATCAACTGTACGAAAAAGTCTACCAACAACTCACCATTGATGCCCCAAACCCGACCTGGTTATCTATTTACAGGCATCCGTAGACGTACTACTCTCACGCATCGAGAACCGCGGCGTCAACATTGAACAGCGTATTTCGAGGGATTACCTCGAAACCATCAACGAAGCTTATAGCGAATTTTTCCTTTACTACGATGATGCGCCACTGCTGATTGTTAATGCCGATGAACTGGATGTGGTAAACCGCCAACGCGACTACGAGCAATTGGTCGACTACCTGCTTAATATCCGCGGCGGCCGCCACTATTTTAATCCGACGTTTTTCTAGCCGCTCAAACGGCCCCGAGGCTCCCTATGTCTACTCATGCTCCCGCAGAATTGCGCAAGGTCACGATCACCAGCTTACAAGCCCATAAAGCCGCCGGTGAAAAATTTGCTGTAGTCGCTGCCTACGATGCCAGCTTTGCCCGCTTGATCGAACAGGCAGGGATTGAAGTGATTTTGGTCGGGGATTCGCTGGGCATGGTGCTACAAGGGCACGATAGCACCCTGCCAGTCACCATTGACGATATGGCCTACCACACCCAATGCGTGAGCCGCGGCTGTAGCAAACCACTGATTATTGGTGATATGCCCTTTGCCAGCTACAGCACTAAAGAGCAGGCGCTTACTAACGCTGCAGCCCTTATGAGAGCTGGAGCACATATGGTGAAACTAGAGGGCGGAGAATGGCTGTTAGAGAGCATTAAAGCCATCACAGAGCAAGGTATTCCCGTCTGCGCCCATCTAGGGCTAACGCCACAGTCAGTTAACGCGTTTGGTGGCTTCAAGGTACAAGGCCGCGACTCTGCACAAGCCAAGGCGATACTGGCAGATGCTAAAAAAGTAGAACAAGCCGGTGCCAGCCTGTTGGTACTGGAATGTGTACCCACCGCTCTTGCTGGCACCATCAGCCAAGCGCTGACGATTCCAGTCATAGGTATTGGGGGGGGTAGATACTGATGCCCAGGTGCTGGTGCTGCACGATATGCTAGGCCTGAGCGCCCACAGCCCGAAGTTTGTGCGCAACTTTTTAGCAGAAACCAATAATGTGCAAAGCGCGCTCAGCGCCTACCACAGTGCCGTTAAAGCGGGGAATTCCCCGGTCAAGAGCACGGCTTCCGTTAGCCCCACGGTACGCGCCTTTTCCCTCAAATGGTGCCAAGACACCCATTTTGTTACTTTTCGCACGCGCTTCCTTTAGTAACAAATTTGTAGCATTTTTACCTTTCAGATCATTGATCCATCATTCTGATTGGGGCATACTTGCCCGCCTCCGATCAATGGTCAGTAAATGCCCAGCGTATTTATCCACCACTTTTCGGACCAGTGAGCCAAAATCTCTGGTAACACTGATCATCAATTTAATTGATGATTGATGCCGGAACATTGATCGCATCAATCGAGATATAAGCCAGGAAGTTGAGTGATATGAAGACATTCAATACAAGCAAGCAACTGCGTAACGCAATTATCCGTGATAAAAGCAACGGTAAGCGTATCGCCTTTGTGCCCACCATGGGCAATCTGCATGAAGGCCATATTCAGCTAGTGCGTAAAGCCAAACAAGTCGCCGACATTGTAGTTGTCAGTATTTTTGTCAATCCCTTGCAGTTCGGCGCTGGCGAAGATTTAGATAATTACCCGCGTACACTGGCTGCTGATAAAGAAAAATTGTTTGCCGAAGGCACTAACTATTTGCTCTACCCCAACGTAGAAGAAATCTACCCGGAGGGTATGGACAAACAAACTCTGGTGGTCGTACCGGACTTATCAGAAACATTGTGTGGCGCTAGCCGCCCGGGCCATTTCGCCGGGGTAGCCACAGTCGTTAATAAATTGTTCCAGATCGTGCAGCCTGATGTGGCGATTTTCGGCAAAAAAGATTTTCAGCAATTAGCCATTATTGAAAAAATGGTCAAAGATCTGTGCATGCCGATTGAACTGATTGGCGTTGAAACCGCTCGCGACCTCGACGGCTTAGCCCTGAGTTCTCGCAATGGCTACCTCACTGATGAGCAACGCTCAATTGCCCCGGCGCTGCATCAAACCCTGCTTGAGTGCCGCGAAGCCATCGCTTGCGGTTTCGACAGCTATCAGGATCTTGAACAGTACTGTACCGATGCCTTGAAAAACGCCGGCTTTGAGCCTGACTATTTTTCAGTACGCGATGCCGAAACACTGCGCGAAGTGACACTCGATACCGAGCAGATTGTGATTCTTGCTGCCGCCAAACTTGGCAAACCCCGATTGATCGACAACGTCACCCTGACCTTAAACCCCAGTCAGGACTGGGGCATGTTAGCCACCCATTAATCAAAAAATCCGGCAGTGCGTTTTTAAACCACTGCCATAACACGACTCTCCGCCGCCAGAACAAACCTTTCTGCCCCCCGCTTAGCTACTCAACGCTTATTTACCAGCCTCACTTTTACCTCCGGATTAATTCCGTTATTCTCTGTCGCCTGCAGCAACAATAACGATCACCTTTATAGATAAGAGATGACCCATGAGTGACTCCAAGATTTACCCCGTGCCCGCGGACTTTGCCGCCAACGCCCA
This sequence comes from Oceanicoccus sp. KOV_DT_Chl, assembly GCF_900120175.1. Taxonomy (NCBI): domain Bacteria; kingdom Pseudomonadati; phylum Pseudomonadota; class Gammaproteobacteria; order Cellvibrionales; family Spongiibacteraceae; genus Oceanicoccus; species Oceanicoccus sp. KOV_DT_Chl. The sequence goes on along the minus strand of NZ_FQLF01000002.1, from coordinate 2,419,254 downwards.
TATCAACCAGCAACAATACCAAACCATGTATCAGGCTTCGATCAGCAACCCGCAACAGTTTTGGGCTGAGCAAGCAGAGCAATTCCTTAGCTGGGACCAACCCTGGTCGGCTGTTAGCCAATATGATTTTCGCAAAGCCGAAGCCGCCTGGTTTGTCGACGGCAAACTTAATGTCACCACTAACTGTATCGACCGCCACTTAGCCAGCCGCGGAGAGCAAACCGCTATTATCTGGGAGGGCGACAACCCCGATGACAGCAAAACCATCAGCTATAACGAACTCCACTCACACGTTTGTAAACTCGCCAATGTGCTTCGGCAACGCGGCGTTAACAAAGGCGACCGCGTCTGTATCTATATGCCAATGATTGCTGAAGCCGCCTATGCAATGCTGGCCTGCGCCAGAATTGGCGCTGTTCACTCAGTAGTATTCGGCGGTTTCTCACCGGAAGCACTAAAAGACCGCATCCTCGACTCCGACTGCCAGGTGCTCATTACCGCAGATGAAGGGGTACGCGCCGGTAAAGCGATCCCTCTCAAAGCCAATGCAGATAAGGCGGTGGCGGGCTGCCCCAATGTCCATACCGTTATTACCGTCCAACGCACCGGCAGTGATATTGGCTGGACCGAAGGTCGCGATGTTTGGTATCACCAGGCAACAGCTAATGCTGACGCACAATGCGAGCCCGAATCAATGGACAGCGAAGACCCGCTCTTCATTCTCTATACTTCCGGCTCCACCGGCAAACCGAAGGGGGTGCTGCACACCACTGGCGGTTACTTATTACAAGCGGCCATGACCTTTAAATACACCTTCGATTATAAAGACGGCGATGTGTTCTGGTGTACTGCCGATGTCGGCTGGATAACTGGCCACAGCTACTGCCTTTATGGTCCGCTAGCCAATGGCGCCATCACCTTATTATTTGAAGGCGTACCCACCTACCCGGATGCATCACGCTGCTGGCAAGTTTGTGATAAACATAAAGTCGCTATCTTTTATACCGCACCCACTGCCATCCGGGCATTAATGGCGGTCGGCGATGAATTTGTTAGCGGCAGCTCTCGAAGCTCACTAAAATTGTTAGGTACCGTCGGCGAACCCATCAACCCGGAAGCCTGGGAGTGGTACTACAAAGGTCGGTAACTCCAAACTGCCCATCGTCGATACCTGGTGGCAAACCGAAACCGGCGCCCAAATGCTAACCCCTTACCTGGCGCCACCGCACTCAAACCAGGCTCGGCCTGTCAGCCCATGTTCGGCGTACAGCCCGCACTACTGGATAACGATGGCAACGAAATTGAAGGCGCAGGCGAAGGCAATCTAGTTATCAAAGCCTCATGGCCCAGCCAGATCCGCACTGTATTTGGTGACCATCAGCGCTGCATCGATACCTATTTCAGCACTTATCCCGGCTATTATTTTACCGGTGATGGCGCGCGCAGGGACGCCGATGGCTACTACTGGATTACCGGTCGGGTCGATGATGTGCTGAATGTGTCTGGCCACCGCATGGGTACCGCCGAAGTGGAAAGCGCGCTGGTATTACACCATGCAGTCGCCGAAGCTGCCGTGGTGGGATACCCTCACGATATCAAAGGTCAAGGCATCTATGCCTATGTCACCTTAATGGACGGCCAGCAGCCCAGTGATGAATTAAAAGCTCAGCTCATTGCCTTGTGCGTAAAAGAAATTGGCCCCATAGCGAAACCGGATTTGATTCAATGGGCGCCAGGCTTGCCAAAAACACGCTCTGCAAAAATCATGCGCCGAATCCTGCGCAAAATTGCCGCCAATGAGCTAGATAACATGGGTGACACATCGACACTGGCTGATCCTTCAGTGGTTGACCAATTGATTGAACATCGACTCAATTGCTAGGGTTTTTAATCATCAAGCACGGGGACTTGGCACAAAACCAAGCCCCCCCATTTTTGTTCTAAATAAATCCCAACTAATCACCTCATTTCGCCTATACTGCTAGCCATACAACGCTTTATTTTTCCTCCGCAGTAATAGTCACTTATGACCGATAAAAATATAACCGACCCCGATGCGACCCTTACGGATCGTTAGACCATAACGAAGAAGAAACCCAGCTGCGGGACAACGACGCAACGGCAGTCCGTGGCGACGAGGATGGCACCATTATTATTCCAGTGCCATTCACTGACGCCAAACCCATTGACGATGCCACCATCACCGACCGGCCTGGCTCCACAATTTCTATTGCCAACACCGGCATGCTCGCAGATGACAACACTATCACCGGCGATTCACCGTCACCCAACCGTGCAAACCCTCAAGTAGCATCCGCCAGTAAACAATTCGCCAACACCACTAACTATACCGAGACCAGAAACCCACTTACCAATACATTGCACAAGCCCTACGCGGTTGGTGGCGACGCCATCAAAGACCGCTTCATTATTAAAAGAATTTTGGGCCAAGGTGGCATGGGCATGGTTTGCCAAGCGGTCGATTTACGAAAAGTGGAAGCCGATGACGATCAACCTAATATCGCCATCAAGCTTCTGACCGGCGACTTCCAGCAACACCCTAACGCTTTTATCTCGCTGCAGCGAGAAGCGAAAAAAACCCAGGCGCTTGCTCACCCTAACATTATTACTGTGTACGACTTCGACCGTGATGGTGAAACCGTCTTTATGACCATGGAAGAGCTGGACGGTCATCCGCTCGACGCCATCATCAAGGGTAAAACCGATATAGTTGTAGACTTCAAAACTGCTCTCAAAATCGTAAAAGAGATCGCGCAGGCGCTGGAATATGCCCACTCGAAAGGTATTATCCATTCCGATTTAAAGCCGGGCAATATTTTCTACACCAACACTGGCCAAACTAAAGTGTTAGATTTCGGTATTGCTCGCGCGCTTAACACCGAACTGTACAAAGACACTTACGATGCCGGCGACTTAAATGCTCTCACTCCCAAGTACGCCAGTTTAGAAATGTTTAAGGGGCTAGACCCGACCCTCGCGATGATATTTATGCTCTCGGCATAATAGCCGGTGAATTAATGGCTGGCGTTCATCCCTACGAAAATACCTTTGCCACCGATGTTCTCGAGTTAAAACTTAAACCCACTTTCAAGCAACCCATTAAGTGGCTCTATCGCCGTCTAATTACTAATGCCATTGCGGTAAAAAGAGAACAACGCACCCAGAGCGCCAGCCAATTTTTATCCAGCTTGCAGTGGGCCGTAAATGGACCACGACGGGTATTGATTGGCGGCACACTAGTATTAGTACTGATCATTGCCAACACCTTTTTGATAGAGGCCGTAGATGACGACATTCCATTATCGGAGCTCCCCATCGAACAGCAACAAAAAGTGTTAACCTATATTGCCGAAGCAGATACCGCGCTTAAATTTCAAGATTACAACGGTGCCCTGGTCTATCTCGACAGAGCCTATAAAATTCATAACAGTAATGATGATGTAGAAGACCGTAGCGATCAAATCCTGAAGTTTTTTTCCCAGCAATTAAAAAAAGCACCGTCAAGTGACGAGAAAAAATTTTTAATTGAGCAGCTTGGCACCATTGGAGAATATTCGTTTATCTCTAATAACGATAAGTACAAAGATTTACAGCAGGAAACCCGCTAGCACGCTGATACGCTATTATCGTTAAAGAGCGGTATAGTTAGACACTTTAGCTAAGCGTTAATATTAACTAAGCACGCGTCCACTACCTAACAAATCAACAGCAATCAAGTTGAAATCGCCTTTAACAATATGGAGCGACCATGTTCAAAAAAACACTTAGCTACACGGTAATTCGACACTCTTTGTTAAGCACGCTGTTACTGAGTGCCTTGACGAGTAATGCTGCCAGCCTAACTGCCCGGGAAACCCGCATCGCAGAGCTGCAAGTGGTCGACTGTTTACTACCGGGTCAAATGCGCATGCTCGGTAATCGCAGTTATATGACACCCCGTCGCCCCGCCACCCTGACCGCTGCCGAATGCCAAATTCGTGGTGGCGAGTATGTCGCATATGATCGCGCCGACTTTAAAACCTCGCTCAATGTATGGATGCCTACTGCCGAGCAGGGCGATGCTGACGCACAAGTCAATGTTGGTGAGATTTTTGAAAAAGGAGTTGGCGGCACGCCAAACTACGAAGCCGCCCTAATCTGGTACCAGAAAGCGGCTGCACAAAATAATAAACGTGCGCAATTTAACATTGGTACTTTGTATGAGCAGGGCCTGGGTGTAGAAAAAGATTCGGTAATGGCTTTAAGCTGGTATCGAAAAGCCTGGGGACTGCCAGAAGACAGCTTGGTATTTCAATCTGCAGTAGACGAACAACAAAAAGAATTACTCACCACAATTAACAAAGATATTCGCAAGAAAGATTTGCAAATATCGGTCATGAAACAACAAATCGCGGCACTGAGCAAAACCCTGAGCAAGCAAAAAGATAATGACCTCAAAGAACAAGTCGGCGAACTGCAAGCTCTAGTGAACGAACTCGAGCAAGAAAACAAGGCGATTAAAAGTAAAAAAGCCACTCTCGAGAAAAACAATGAAGGATTAAAGTTACGGACTCCTACTGTTGTCGCGCAAACGCTAACATTCACTAACACGGGCAAAGATGTATCCGTGGGCGATATCAATTTTGGAAAATATTATGCTTTGGTTATTGGCATCGAAAAATATTCTGCCATTAATAATCTGGACACCCCCGTCAACGACATTAACACCATTGCCGAAATTCTCACAAATGATTACGGTTTCCAAGTACAAAAAGTCATTAATGCTGACGACGTCAGCATTATGGAAGCGATCAATAACATTAATGAAAAATTAACCGAAAACGATAACTTACTGATTTTCTATGCTGGTCATGGCGCGCGCTTACAAACAGGCGAACTGGAATCCGGCTACTGGCTACCCTCTAACGCCGATGCCCCGCCCCGCGATACCTTTTGGGTTTCCAATGAATTTGTCACCCGCCACCTAACCCGTTTCAACGCCAAACGGGTACTAGTTGTTGCCGACTCCTGTTATGCAGGGCTGCTATCCAGCGCACCAGGCTTTTTGATGATGGGGAAAGATGGCACCATGACCGATGAATACATCAAATACAAAGCCGGTAAACGTTCGCGTTTATTATTAGCTTCAGGCGGTGACAAACCGGTACTTGATGGCGTGGGTGGTAATCACTCGGTTTTCACCCAAGCCTTTATCGACGTTTTAAAAGGTAACCAAGCTATTTTGTCGGGCCCACAATTGTATATGCAGGTTCGACAAAAAGTTGTCACCTCCGCCAAGGAAGTCGATTTTGATCAAAACCCAGTGTACAAAACGATTAAAGGCGCAGGGCATGAAGTAGGCGACTTTTTCTTTATACCCAAATCTAAATCATGATAAAAATTGATCATCACCAATTAACTCTGCCGAGGGGAAATCTGTGAGAGCGCTTTCTAACGATGCCATTAAGCTGCTTACTATCAGCAGTACACTACTGGTCTCTAGTATCAGTCATGCCAGCTTATTAGATTTTCAAGGCAGCTACGCCAGCGAACTGGAAGAGCGCGCCGCTATCTCCAACCAGCAAGCCTATGAAGAACTAAAAGCCCAGGGCTGTCAGGATTCGGATCGCATTGCGACCGCTAATTGTAGCGGCACAACTTTTATTGTCTGGAATAATGTACGTGAATTAGTGCATACCGCTAACGAGCTATCCAATAACGGTGGCCCTACCCAATACTCTTTGGATGTTCCTCTTTTTGGCTTGGGATTCGCACTGCGCTGGACTGCCGGCGAAGAATTTTCGTCACAAGAATCCATGTCTAACGGTTTTGTTAACGGGCAATTATCCGGATTAAGCTCGCGTATTAGCGCATTGCGTAGTGGCGCCAGCGGTTTTAACCTGTCAGGTATCGAACACCTCGAGGGCAACACCACTAGCGGCAGCAACGCTGGCGACGATAACACTATCGATGCATGGTCACGTTGGGGCGGCTTTTTAAACGGTAGCTATACCTACGGCAATCAAGAAGCTAGCGAACTGGAAGATGCTTTTGATTTTGATGGCAATGAGATAAATGCTGGCATCGATTTTCGAATTGATAATAACTGGGTTGTAGGCGCACTGATCGCTTATCAACAGCAGGAAATTGATTTTGACTCTTCACAAAGTATTGTAGACGGCACCGTCGATATGCGGGCTTATTCGTTTATGCCTTTTGCACTTTATCAATCTGATCAGTGGTACTACAGTGCCTCGCTGGGATTACAGCGAGCTGATTTCGATACCGACCGCAGCATCCGTTATCCATCACTAAACCCTAACACTGAAAGCACCGACACTGTCGCCACCAGCTCCAATAGTGCCGATATTATTTCATCCAGCCTTACCGCTGGCTACAGTTTTTTTCTTACGCAAAGCCTCACTTTTGACCCATCAATCACTGTTAACTATCAAAATATTACTATCGAAGAATATAGCGAAGAAGATATTAAAAACGACGGTTTTAATTTTAATGTCAGCGAGCAAAAAATTGAATCACTCGAAACAGTTGCCAACTTAAAATTACAGTACGTCATCAGTAGCCGCTTTGGTGTATTTATCCCCTATGCCGATATTGGCTTCTATACCCAGCATCATGCTGATCCAGAAATTATTACCGCCACCTACGGCGATGCCTCGGCGGTCTTAAGTAAAGACTCTCAATTTTCTTTACCTACCGACGGCACTGATACTGATTATAAAATTTACACGATAGGAATGTCTTCTGTAATCCGTGGCGCAAGTCAGGATACTTTTGGCTCTGCAGCTAGTGGCGGCATTCAAATCTACCTCAACTATCGCGAAATCAAAGATATTGGCGACTATCGTCAAAAGATTATTGCTGGCGGTTTACGCTACGAATTTTAAAACCGGAGAACACCATGGCTTTTTCACGCCTTACATTTAGTAGCCTTATTTTCGCAGCCAGCCTCAGCCTACTCAGCGCGTGTGGCGGCGGAGGCGGCAGCGATGCAGGTTATCAGGATGACGACACGCCGCCTGAAGCTATCGCTGGTGTGCTCGGGCTAGGGGCTAGTGTTTCTACCACAGAGAAAATGTTTGTAGCCAGAGCTAATAGCCAGGCTACACTTACCGGAAAAGACAGCGATAGCGACGTCGCCCCTATTTTAAAATTTGAATGGAAGCAAACGGACGGCCAAACGACGACGCTTATTGAACGTACTGCCAACTCAGTAGCCTTTAATACACCTGATGTCGCCAGTGAAGAAACCTTCACCTTCGAATTAACTGTCACCGACGCCAATGGCAAATCCGATACCGATTCCTTATCCATTACTGTCATTCCAGTCTCTGATCAAGATCGTTTTCTTTCGGACCCTAACACCCCACCCAGTGAATTGACACTACTGGCCGCACTGCGCGGGGGCGAATCAACCGGTAACGCCGAACAATTATTCAGCATTGAAGTTGCCACTATCGTTCACTGGGTAAATCGACTCGGCGAAGCAGAACAACTACGCATCGACACCCGTACTATTGATGGTAGCTTTCCAAAAAATTTCAGCCCTGCAGTGAACTATGCACCGCTATCGGAGCCCCGCAACCCACTTTTAACCATAGAGCTATTACGATTAAATGCTGACGATATTAATCAAAACTTTGAGACCAGCGAGCGCGATCGCCGCCTGGAAACCTACAATATTCCAACGGCGTATTTAGAAATACAACTAACTATTAATAGCAGCAGCGTTGACTTCGAGATGTATGCATTAACGCGCGGTGGCGATCTTATTGACTCAGATACTGTCGAAACGCAAACCAACTCCCCAGCCATTGGTAACAGTGATTCCAGCAACAAAAAGCAGCTAGCCGCACAGGAAAAACAATTAATATCAATTAACAAATTACAAAGCCCGGTCAATAGTTTTGCCGCTGCAAACGGCGCACTGCTTCAAAGCTGGCAGGTCACTCCAACTGCAAGTTTACTAACCACTAATATTCTCAAGCAACTGGGTTTGGAAAGTACTATTTCGGCCAATGCTTATTACAACCTTATCGATCCAGACGGCCAATTAACCACCCTCAGTAACTGGCAAAAAAATGCCGGATTTATTGATGCCAGTGGTGCCATTATCCGCAGCGATGAAATTTCCAAGGCACTCTATGTTAACAATTATGACTTAGGCTTTGGTCGCGACATGTATTTACGCAAAGCCCCAAACGGCAATGTTTATTCTTATGTTGTTAACTACCCAACCATTGAAGCCGGCATGGAACAAAACGGAGAATTTGCCGCGGTTGCTATGGAATACAGTGAAAACCCTGACCCTGATGGCGCCAATGCAAAAATTGTTAAGTTTTTTGTTTATGTCTTTGATGAAAGAAGCGGCGACTTTATTCGTGTAGGTAGCCTCAACTTTGACGGTAGTGGCGAAAAATTTGTGCCTGGCGTCTGTACCATCTGTCATCAAAGCAACCCAGGGAATCGGGACTATAGTGAAGTTGCAGATGCCGACCTAAATGCGACATTTCTGCCTTGGGATTTGGATTCTTTTCTATACAGCCATGCACTAGACCCTAAAATTATTGAGCCGAGTTTAAACGCAAGCTTATTCTCCGCAGCAAAAATAGATCAATTCAGTAAAGAAAGTCAGGAAGCCGAGTTGAGAAAACTTAATCTTGGCGCCTTGGCTACCTATATAGATAATCCGGAACGCTACGAAGCATCCATTGAACTGATCCACGGTTGGTATGGTGACCCCGATGTTGAACTACCCATTGATGAACTTCCCAATCAGGCATTTGACGGTGACTATGTACCTGCAGGCTGGGTTGGTCAGGAAGATTTGTATCGCAATGTTGTTTCAAGAACCTGCCGTATCTGCCACACGCAGCTGGCTAACAAGCCCAATAATTTTGATAGCTATGAAAAGTTTTTAGATAAAAAAGACCGTATTATTGATTACGTTTATAGTCAGGGCATCATGCCTGCGGCGCGTTTATCGATGGACCGTTTTTGGGTCGATTTCAACGGTAGCGGCACGTCTTCTGCTGACCTGTTACGCGCTCACTTAGTCAGTATTGGTGAAACCGTTCAGCAGACACCAGGCTTACCCGTGCCAGATTTCAGTTTCAGTCCTGCTGAGCCAAGCATTGATGACACCATAATACTCGACGCAACTAATAGCATTTTTAGTAACAGCTTCAGCTGGTCACTCACCACCCCCAACGGTTCGACTGCCAGCCTGAGTAACAGCACCGGCCTGAATAATTTATTCAGTGCCGATATTCCTGGCGGCACCTACAGCGTTACTCTCACCGCACTCAACACACTTGGCCAACAAGCTTCGATCAGCAAGGATATTGTCATCCAGAATCGTACACCGGTAGCAGAATGCTTTAACGTCAATACTGCAGCATTAGCCAGCTCGACAGTACTCAATACTATTGCGACCACCGCCAATATTACCGCACGAGGTGATGGTGGCATTCGCATCAGCAGTATCGACAGCGGCAGCTTTGGCACGGCTACTATCAATAACGACGGCCAAACGTTTGCTTATCAACTCGACAATCCATTTAACCGCGGTGTCGATGTTATTGAATACCAGCTCAGCGATATTGATGGCAGTCTATCAACAACATCCAGCGCCTGTAACACCTCTCCTCGGGCCGGTTTTGCCACCATCACTATAGACTCAACCCCTGCTGGCACCACCGCTACACAAAGCGCCACGGCAACAGTTGATGCGGTAAATAACACCACTGAAATTGACCTCAGTTGGGTAGCCGTTACCGCGATTACTATTGACGGCTACAATGTCTATCGCAATGCCAGTGCCACAGGCGCACCGCTTAACAGCAGCCTGATCACCGGCACTAATTTCAGTGATGATAACAATGGTGCCGGTTTAACCGCTGGAACAACTTATAACTATAGTGTGACTACTGTAGTTGGTGGTGTTAACTCTAACCCCACTAACGCCTCAGCTGCTACTGCGTCATTAACACCGACAGCAGTCACCGCAGATAACAGCGGCACAGACGACAATACCACTGATATCAATATCAGCTGGACAGCACCTGCAGCTGGCGCGGCAACCATTGATGAATACCGTGTGTATCGCGACACCGCTCTTATTCAAACGATTACCGATGACAGCACCACGCTAGCGGACGGTAAAGACACTGCTGACCTTACGCCAGGCACCAGCTATAGCTACAGAGTCACAGCCTTTGATGGTATACAAGAATCGCCGCTTTCAAATACCGCTAACGAAAGCACTACGCCGCTAGCGCCGATTAATCTGAACTTGTCGGCTGGCACGGACGGGCGCAGCGATATTGACCTGGATTGGGATAACCCCGGCGGTAATGTCGATGTGTATGGCGTGTACCGCAACGGTGCCAAAATAACTGAAGTGGCTTCAAGCCAATTTACTGACTCGGGCCTGACACCGAATATGACATACACTTACCATGTCACTGCACTGGTAAACAGCGGCGGCTTGCTGGAACAAGAATCGCTGCCGTCCGATGACCCAGGACTGGACCAAACCACCTTACCCGCAGGAGCCGATGAAGCGACCAATCTAGCCGCCGCACTCGACGGCACCGAGGACGCCACCCATGTTGTTTTATCGTGGGATGTACCTGCAGCTTTCACCGACGAGGGCTACAATATCTACCGCAGCACTAACGACGGTGCGTACACCCTCTTAGGCGCACAACCTACGGTCACTGCCTTGGCGACAAGCTATAGTGACAATGCCAGCAATGCTGCATCACGGGGTTATCCCGCGGTGGCAAATAGCACCAAGTATGAATATAAAATCGCCGCCATTTTCAATGGCGACGAACAGAGCCAAACCGCAGAAAATGTAGCGCTAGCTACGGCAACGACAAATTCACTTGAGGCCACGTCAATAGCCATCGACTTGGCTAACACCAGCAATAGCCAAATTCGCTTCACCTGGACCAGTCCAATCGCGAACGAAGATGACTATCTGGTAGAACGGAGTAATGATGGCGGTAGCAGCTTTACTGTTTCCGTAGAGAGCAGCACCACTAATGAGTTTGCTGTAGATACTGACAGCTTAAGCGCCGCGACTACGTACATCTATCAAATCACTGCCAACCAGGGTGCCGACTCCGGTGTAGCCACCGCCAGCTTAAGCACAGCACCCAATGTGCCTCAGAGTTTAACGGCAACATTGAATGGCGCGAATGGCGATACCCAAATCGACTTGGCATGGAGCGCGCCCGCTTCAGGCAGTGTAGATAGTTACAACATCTACCGCAGCAGTGATGGCAGCGGTAGCGCCATCGCCAATGTCCTCAGCACTGATCCCTTAGTCTATGCTGACACCGGCCGCACGCCAGGCAACAGTTACGACTACACCATCAAAGCGGTGTACGACGGCGTTGAGTCTGCCATTTCCAATACCGATTCAGAGCTGACCAGACCTTCTGCCCCCAGCGCTGTAGTAGCTAGCAGCAAAGCTCCCGGCGATACCACACTTAACAAAACAACCAGAACCGATATTAGCTGGGGCAGTGTTGTCGGCGCCGATGGTTACAACATCTACCGCAATGGCAGTAAAATCAACGGAGGGACGCCAGTGGTAGGCACCAGCTTTGAAGATTCCGGGCTGACCGGTGGCATCAACTATAGCTATATCGTCAGGGCTGTATTGACCTCACCAACACCGGATCTGGAATCCTATGATTCTTTAGCCGACAGTGCCGCCACCTATCCCGAGGCACCTTCAGTGAGCGCCCTCACGGAAACGGAAACCGGCGCCAACTCCTTAACCATAAACTGGAGCGCAAATAACGACGGCAGTGCTACCTATCGCGTGTACTTCAATGGCACTGCGCAGGGCAGTAATACCGCGGTAGATGCAACATCGGCAACGATTAGCGGCTTGAACTCAAACACCACCTACAGCAACATCACAGTGCGTGCTACCGCTAACAGTCTTTCCTCGGAAGACTCTACTCCTGGCCGCTCAGCCGACACCGATGTCACGTTGACCGATATTGCTGCGCAGACATTCTTCTCACAGCCAATAGGCGAATACGCGCAGACATGTGATGGTGCCTGCCACACATTCACCACCAGCCGCGCTAAAGCAGCCTGCTTAATCAACGATGGCTCTTTAAATGATTGCGATGCTGTCGATATGGCACCTAGAAATTACACCATCGATGCAACAGAAAGAGCATTACTGATTGAGTTTGCAGAGGATAATCCCTAACGATCAGCTGACTAAATAACAGAATGTTTTCTTAATGCCTTCAAGGTGATTTTTATAGGTATCAAAAACTACAAAGCCGCATTCATTGCGGCTTAATTATTTAGAATCTTTAAAAAAATTGATCGTTAAAAAATAAAACTGCACACATCCAGTATTGAAATCAGTATCTGCAGGCAAAAAAAATCCCCCTACAACAAACATCAGGGGGACAGGGGAGACAAACCAGTATCACTGTACACAAGTATCAATAACAAACTGTAGAACTTACTACTATTGACCTAAAGACTCTTTACAGAGGTGACGACTACCGACACTGACCTAAACGACATTTATAAATCCGACCAGTACTGGTGTAGTACTTACCGTTGTAACGCTTATTATCTCTAAACTCTCCTTCAAAACGATTGCCATTAGCCCAGGTAAAAACACCCTGACCTTCGCGCTTGTCATCAATCCACTCACCTTCATAGTGGCTGCCCTGAGCCCAGGTATAAGTACCTTGACCATGACGCTTACCTTGAGACCAATCACCCTGATAAACATCACCAGCAGCTGTGCGATAAGTGCCATCACCGGAGAAACGACCTTTTTCAAAAGTACCGGTTAATTTCGCACCATTATTAAAATCAACCGAACCTGAACCGTGCGGCTTGTTGTTTTGACACTGACCACGATATACGCCTTCACGACCATCTGTCTTATCGACGTAACTCACTTTGCAATAATCCATATCGGCCGACGACGCAATTGAAGAATCAACTGCATGGCTTGTTAATGAGAATCCAATGGAAGAAGCAAAAAATATTAACGCTGTTGCTTTTAGACTTTTCATTTTTACTTTCCTCTGCTTTCTTAACCCGACTAACGGCTATCCATCCGCGCCGGACATTTCTTAAGTTCGAGTTCAGGTTAGAACAGCAAAAGCAAAGCTACAACCGTTAAAAGTTCACAGACTTTGTTTCAAAAAATTTTCATCCCGAATAAAAATCCAAGAGTATAAAAAATATTACAATTCTTATAAAAATCAGGTGTGATTTTTTTGTCACTTCATAAAATAAGTAGTAATACTTACAATAACAGCGTCATTAAATTTTCTATTCTCGATACTTTATATTTTTTCAATCGCGCATCATCAAAAAAATGACGCATTAAAATATTTCCAATATGACTAAGCACAAAAAAGTGTGACATATGTCACACCCCCGTATCTGTAAAAGCATTAAATAGGCAACAACCGCTTAGCTGCTGAAATCAGGATTGTTAAACTGATCAATCACTTAGCCAATGTACTAGCTAAACAGTAATGCGATCATCGATTTTTTGGCGCGGCAATCGCTCACATTTTAATAACGCAGATACTTTTTTTTTGACCAAAATAGAAAAAAAAAGTCTAAGAATTTACCTTAAAATTAAGCTGCCACTCTATAAATATCGAATTGATCACATCATCAACGCGCTCAAATAGGCTAGAGACTCTCGATTTCGACTACAGACACGGCTTATGGCTGTGGCATAATGCTCAGCAAATAACACCATAAACCAACCGCTACCAAGGACTTTTCATGCAGCGACTTAACCAACAATTACAAGCTGACCACCTTGCCACTGACTTGATAAACCTGATTGCCACTATTGCCACCGCGGGTAAAGATATCGCCTTTCGCCTGCAACAGGGCGCCATGTCCGGCGTACTCGGCTCTGCCGGTGAAGAAAATGTGCAGGGGGAGACGCAAAAAAAGCTGGATGTTATCTCCAACGACTTATTAAAAGACTATCTGCTGAGTTCAGGTACTGTTCGGGCCATCGCCTCGGAAGAAGAAGAAAGTATTGTCAGCGGCAGCCTTGATGGTAATTACCTGGTGGCCTTTGACCCTTTGGACGGTTCCTCTAATATCGACATCAATAGCATGGTAGGCACCATTTTCTCCATTTTCACAGCACCCCGGTCAGGAGCGGCCAGTGAACAGGACTTTTTACAGCCCGGTCGGCAACAAACCGCTGCCGGCTATGTGCTTTACGGCCCATCAGTGATGCTAGTCCTCACCACCGGTAACGGCGTACAAATGTATACCCTCGACCAGAGCATCGGTGAATTTGTATTAACCGTGGAAAAAGTAGCAATCCCGCTGACACCAAAGAATTTGCCATTAATATGTCCAATCAGCGATTCTGGGCCGAACCCATGCAACGCTACATTGCAGACCTGTTAGCGGGTGATCAAGGCCCCCGCGCCAAAAACTACAATATGCGCTGGGTTGCCGCCATGGTCGCTGATGTGCATCGCATTCTGTGTCGCGGCGGCTTATTCACCTACCCTTGGGATAATCGCGAACCCGATAAACCCGGCAAGCTGCGGCTTATGTATGAGGCCAACCCCATGGGCTGGCTAGTTGAACAAGCCGGGGGCGCAGCCTACACCGATCAAGGCCCCATTCTGGATATCCAGCCAGAGCATATTCATCAGCGGGTACCCGTCATTCTAGGCGCCGCCAACGAAGTTAAAGCGTGTGTTGGGTATCACCAGTCATAAATTAAGCCAGCAAAACTGCTGCCAAAGCCCTCGCTAAAAATGGCTTGCTTATACCTTCAAGCAGCTATTTTTTCAGGGCTTATATCAATCCTTATCTATTCACTGCTAAAAATATCGACCCCGTCACGAATTGGTACAATTACCTCCGCCACAACTTGAATCAGCCCGCCTGGCACTCTATGTTATGAGCTGTCATTCATGTTTTTAATTTTTGAGGCTCCCTCGCGTGCTGCCATCACGAACACAAACTGCACTCTATAATGCCCAAGTGTGCTTAAAGCGACTGATGTCCTCGCAACATGCGATTAAGGGCAACTTTCTGCACCCTTGTGTGATCGATGGCAAAGACACTCTGGTACACGCTAACGACTTACAGCATCGCGACCCGGCCTTTTATCAACAACTACAACACTACGCCGCGCAAAATCACTACACGCTGGTTGCCGATCGCCGTAGCCAGGATAAACTCGACCAAAGCGGTCGCCGTAAAGCCTGGCTCCCCGTCATGGTGCTATCACTAGGCCTCAACACCGCGGTAGCCGCCAGCGATAGAAACGATACGCACAGCAGCGCAGTGCACTATAGCCAAAGCCAATCAGTACTCGCACTACTCCACCCCAGTGCCGATGGCGAACACACGACTGACCGCTTGCATGACCACCAAGGCGAGAGCCTGTTGGAAAGTGGCGGCCAACACGAACACTTTGAATTTGAAATACCCGCCTCCCCCGAGGCTGAACAGTTAGAAGATATTCTGCAACAACACTACACCGCCTCCGCACAGGACCCCGATCATATTCAATACGATCTAACCCAAATGGCGCGTTACCTCAGCCAATACCCGGAAGCCGTTGAGCTCATCCAAGCACTTGCCGAATACCCTTGGCGACTCAGCTACGCCGAAAATACCTTTGAAACAGAAGTGCGCGGTACCCCCTTTCAGGTACAAGCCGTTAATATCCGCTTCGATAGTCGCGCCGCTGCCCAACTGCGTTCACATAAAGCCTGTAAAACCCAAGCCAATGCCTGCATCGCTTCACCCGCTGACGCATTACTGCATGAATTACTCCACGCCAAAGCGGCACTGTTAGAAACCAAACAATTTATTGCGCAGGGTGGAATGAATAGTATTTTGTATCCTTATGAGCATGAACGTGCCGTAATTCAGCATGAAAATTCTATTTATCAGGCAATGAGTGACAGGGATGGCGTAATGAGACCGCAGCGGTTTGCCCATGCGGGAAGATTAGTCGCTAGCTCCTGCTCTTTTTGTATTAATTAATTTCTTTATCTAGCTCTGCATTATTTGCAGGTTTTGCCGTATTAACGTTATTCATTATTTTCTGCCCAGCAGCAGTCGGTCCATTGCGCACTTTCTTCAACAATAATCTCCTCTACTTCAAAAACAAGATTACCAGCAAATGAAGGTAAGGAAATCCCGCAAAGGTTAATCATATAGTTACGCATTTTTATCACCCGATTTAGCATTATTAAAAACATACTTCTAATGGTGAGTCGTTAGCAACGTCAGAACGATTCACTAAACAGCAGAGGTAGCACTGCAGCACATGACTTCTTAACGAAGGGACAAATGAAGGAATATTTATTAACTATAATTGGATTGGTGTCTATCGAGAATAAGTGAGGGGGTTGTTGCGCCGCAATTTCAGCAGCGCACATACAAGATGTTAAAAAAATGGATTAAATCCCACTAGTTACAAGGTCACCTGATAGTGCCTGATAGAATTTATCGCCCGAAAATGATTGGACCATCTTCCCCAGCAACTCACTCATACTTTCCTGCGAAGCAATATTATAGCCATCAAAAAAGTTAAAGGTAAAACCACCACCTTCAAACTTCTCACTCCACAGCACGACACCGTTTGCACTTACCAGCTGAAGCGTCACATCCAAGCCCCCCCAAGTAGGAACGATAGGAGCCAACCAGGTGTAATTACTAAAACTAATATCATCAACTACACACTTTAATATTGGTGTTTTTTCAGTTTTCACCTCTATCTCTTTCACCACAGTGTAACCAGATGTTTCAAGGGTTTCTTTAAGCTCATCAATCGCTGCCGGCTCGACACTTACTGTATAACCTGCCATCTCAAGAGCTTCTCTAACATTCTCCATGAGCTGCTTACTCTCATCACCATGGATATAGACCGGAGCAACAGGAATAGCAAATGGAGTAAGTCGACCCCAGCCTACCTTCCCACCTGTAAAGCCTTCGGCTTTATCTGCAACAGATATACTCCCTTGCCGCTTATTCTCTGCGGCCTGTAAACCCTCGTGCTGCAGCTTGGAAATTGTACAGCCGCTAGCGAGAAACAAAGTAATTGACAACAGGCTTAACACTTTACTAATACGATAAAACATACTTTTTCCTTTCATTCTTATTATTTCTTGAAGAGATTGATTAACCGCGAGCATTATACTTATTTGTAGTGCGCATACCTAAAGGTTACTGACACGAAACCAAAAAAAACTCGTCAATATTCTTGTTATTTAATAATTTACGGATTGGCCACTTTGATTATTGTTTAGCCAAAAGTCCGAGCTTGGATACTAGAAATAAGAAAATCTACTCTTAAAAATTAAATACAATAGAAATAACATTGACTAAAAAACACTCCGCGCAACCCCTGTTTTAACTAAAAGCAATTATGTATACCGGATCTCAATCTCACATTAATGAGTCCTGCACTAACAATACAGCCGCACTATTTATGACTTTCCATACCGTCCTGATCGTAACCGAATAGATTGTAGCCAAGCCCCGATTGCTTGGCATGATACATGGCCTTATCTGCATAGTGCTGCAGTTTAGTAGCGATACTGCTGTGATCCGGGTAAATCGCGATCCCAATACTGGCATCAATACCCAGCTCGTGGTCCTGAATAATCATAGACTCTCGTATAGCTGTTAATATCTTGGCCGCGGCTGCAACAGCATCTTGCTGGGAGCGCAAACCTCGCAGGATAACAGCAAATTCATCACCCCCCATTCTCGCAGCGACATCGCTATTACGAACAGCGTGCTTGATTCGCTGCGCTGTAATAGCAAGAGTTTCATCACCAACTGCATGTCCCAATTGATCGTTGATAGGCTTGAATTTATCCAAGTCGATGTACAACAAACCAATAATTTCATGGGTAATCTCAGCCTGCTGTATCGATAAATTAAGAGACTTGTCAAATGCGCTGCGGTTGGCCAGATCAGTGAGCGCGTCGTGGTGAGCCTGATAATCAAGCAAGTTCTTATCGGCGATTAACTTGCGACGAACTCCACTGCTAATGAGGCTGAAAATGACATAACTGGAAATTAATACCAGGTGTACTATCAAAAATACGGCGGCGTAGAAGATTGGCACATCACTAAATGCGTCGCCAAAAATGATGATCCCAATATGACAGACGACAGCGAACAAAGACCAAACTATCGCCGCGACGGTTCCGCACAGTAAAAAAGCACATGCAGGTGCCAACAGTAAAATATGCAGCACCACACGCAGCTGTTGGTTTTCATCACTGTAGCCGTAGCTGTATAAGACCGAATAAATAATACTCAGCATGAACCAATTGCTAACAAATTTTATCGCACTGTATTTCTTAAATACCCATAAGGCCACAACAGTCGCCAAAGTGATGAGTGCAAAGGTTAGATGGCCACGACTAAAGTGTTCAGTCTGTGCACTGCGAGTAAAATAGAGTATTACCTGCCCAGGAACAGAAAAAAATATATTGAACAACAAAATACTAACTAGCACTCGGGAGCGAACGAGTAATTCTTCGTTTAAACTTAGATCAACAGGAATAAAACTGTCTATAAACCGGGTTATGCTGGTGACTTTAAACAGCGATATTTTTATCATGCTAATTTTATTACTCCAGATAAATTCCGGGAGAGAAATAACCAATCGCAAACAGCAGTGGGAAAAAATTTATTACAACTCTTTTTACACCCCTTTTAGGTCGCTTTCAAACCTACTTCCCTCTCCACCCCGAAGGTACCTTACCAGTCCACCGCTTAAAAGCCCGACAGAACGAAGCCGTCTCAGTAAACCCCAATCGCTCACCCACTTCCGCCACCGTCAAATGCTCAGTCGTCAATAGTTTAATCGCGTACTCACGCCGCAATGATGCTTTGATAGTACTGTAAGAACTGCCCTCATCTTTCAGCTTACGCGCTATGGTTCGTGGTGCCGCGTGTAAGCTTTTAGCCAATATTTCCAATTGCGGCATAGCATTGTAGTCATACTGGCCAAGCGTAGCCCGCACCTTGGCAGTGAGACTATCGTCCTGACTGGGGCGGTGTAAAATATACGCTGGCGACTCGCGTAAAAACTCCTGTAGCTCGGTTTCCGTTCTCACGATCGGCATTTGTAAATAACGCTCATGCAGATAAAAACCACTACAATCCTGATCAAATACTAATTCACCGGGATACATTACGTGGTATTCATCAGCATGCGCTGGCTCAGCATAATTAAAATGGGTAGCGGCAATCGGTACTTGTTGATCGACCAACCAGCAAGCCAAACGTTGCCACATCAGTAACAAAAACTCCTGTAATAAATGATCCTCATCTTGATCAGTGTGAGCCATTTGCAATCGATAAAAATACAAGCGGCTGCCAGTATCCGGGTTGTCCAGAGCAATATTTATCGCTGGATAAACTACGGAATAAAAACGGGCACTGCGGCTTAATACCGCCCCCAATGTGGCAGCAGATAGACAAAACTCCGTCATTAACGCGAACACACCGTTGCGACAGGGTTCTGGCCCCATACCCATAAATTCATCACTGGTGCTGCGCCATACGGTTTTAATCAGTTGGGTATATTGTTGCTCAGTCAATAGCCGCTGCGGATTATGCAAATACTCTTGAGGAATATCAGCAGCACGTAATAGCTCCGCGCTACTGTACCCCTGACGCTCCGCGCCTCGAATACTGGCTTGCAAAAAATGGTTGGCGATATGTGCTTTACTGGTCATATAGAAGGAAAAGAAGCCTCGGAATTCTTTATTAAGATATTATTGTCGTGGTTATTTCGGTTAATTAATCCGTCTTGAACAGCCATTCCACCGGGCCGGCAACAACGATCTAATATCGCACCCGTACCATTGTACCAAGCTGGAGTCACATCATGCCAAACTACGACGAAGATACTGAATTATTCAAGTCCATGATCAACCGTGTGCTGGAGCAGGAAGTTGCCCCACATTATGAACAATGGGAAAAAGAGCACATAGTACCTAAGTCAACCTGGCAAACACTGGGCGCAGCAGGGATGTTAGGCATTGATATGCCTGAAGAATACGGTGGTGCCGGCGCAAAAATGGAAATCTGCCAGCTGGCGGTACAGGAAATGGCCCGGCAGAACTACACCGGTCTAGCTACCGGCTATAACATCCATGCAAATATCTGTATGCCTTATATTTTGCATATCGGCACCGAGGACCAGCGTCAGCAGTGGCTACCCAAAATGATCAGCGGTGATTGTGTTGCTGCCATCGCGATGACCGAGCCCGGTGCTGGCAGCGACCTGGCCGCCATCCGCACTACCGCCAAACGCACCGATCAAGGCTGGCTTATCAATGGCGCGAAAATTTTCATCACCAATGGCATCAATGCCGGACTGGTGATTGTCTGTGCCAAAACCAATCCCGAGGCTGGTGCTAAAGGGGTTTCGCTATTCCTGGTCGACACCAGCTTGCCGGGCTTTGCTACTGGCAAGGGTATTGACAAGATAGGCCAGCACAGCAGCGATACCGCTGAATTGTTTTTCACCGATATGATGGTTCCCCACGACGCTCTGCTAGGTGAAGAGAACAAGGGCTTTATGTACCTGATGCAGGAACTGCCAAGGGAGCGTTTAGGTGTTGCTGCCCAAGCGCTAGGCGCCTCAATCGGCGCATTGGACTTGACCATCGACTATGTACAGGAACGCAAGGCCTTTGGTCAGCGGATCGCCGACTTCCAGAACACCCGCTTTAAACTGGCGGAATGCAAAGCGGAAATTGAAATGGCGCAGGCCTATCTCAATCACCTCGTCGACAAGTATAATGCCGGCGAGATGACCAGTACTGACGCAGCCATTATCAAACTAAAGCTGACGGAGATGCAGTGCAAAGTCACCGATGAATGTTTGCAGTTGTTCGGCGGTTATGGCTATACCACTGAATACCCTATTTCACGTTTTTATGTGGATGCCCGGATTCAAACTATTTATGCTGGCACCTCAGAAATCATGAAGGATGTCATAGCCCGCTCAATGCTGGGTAAATAAACCCTCTAACCGCGCCATAGCTGCGAGCAACTATGGCACGGCCATTATTTTAAACACCCTATTTTGTAAGGAAACCACTATGAGTATTAGCGACGTTGTTATTATCGATGGTGTACGCACCGCTATCGGCGGCTTTGGCGGCAGCTTATCCAGCCTTACCCCTGCCGAATTGGGCACCGCCGCCGCCGCGGAGGTAATCAAACGCGCCGGAGTCGATGCAGCAACAATAGACCACTCGGTATTTGGCCACATCATCACCACCTGTCCACAAGATGCCTACCTCTCTCGCCATATCGCGCTGAATGTTGGCATGCCAACCAGCTCTGCCGCACTGAACGTAAACCGCCTCTGTGGCTCCTCCGTGCAATCGATTATCTCCGCAACGCAAATGATTGCTTTGGGTGACAGCAAAATGGCGCTGGCCGGAGGCGCCGAATCCATGAGCCAGGGCGCATACCTATTACCTAAAGCCCGCACCGGGTTGCGTATGGGTGATTCAAATGTTGTTGATATGACTGTAGGTATTCTGACGGATCCATTTGGTAATGGTCATATGGGTATTACCGCTGAAAATATTGCCGCGCAATATGGTCTGAGCCGGGAAGATCTCGATCAGTTTTCTGCCGAGAGCCATCGTCGCGCTGCTGCCGCCATCGCCAATGGCCACTTTGAAGGCCAAATTGTTCCTGTCACCGTTAAACAAGGCCGCAAGGAATTTGTATTCTCGCAGGATGAACACGTACGTGCAGACACCACTGTAGAAAGCTTAGCCAAATTACGCCCCGCCTTTAAAAAAGACGGTATCGTTACACCCGGCAATGCCTCTGGCATCAACGATGGTGCGGCAGCATTGCTGCTAACTTCTGCTGCGGAAGCAGAAAAACGCGGACTGAACCCTCGCGCCCGCATACTCAGCTATGGTTTTTCTGGCGTTAACCCTGAAGTGATGGGGCTGGGCCCAACACCAGCCGTTAAATCTGCGATGATCAAAGCTGGCTTAACCGTTGCTGATATGGATGTCATTGAATCAAATGAAGCGTTTGCTGCCCAAGCAATTGCGGTTAGCCGCGATCTGGGTTTTGACGCCGATAAAGTGAACCCTAACGGCGGTGCTGTGGGACTGGGCCACCCGGTCGGTGCCACCGGCTCCATTTTGATAGTAAAAACTTTAGCCGAATTGGATCGTATCGGCGGCCGCTACGGTTTAATTACTATGTGTATCGGTGGCGGCCAAGGCATTGCCTTAATCGTCGAGCGACTGGCATAAAGTAAAGTAGCTCGCCCTACATTCTATACAGCCAAGGGTTGGGAAAAATTCCCAACCCTTTTTTGTGGCCCTCCAAAAATTGTTGTGCACCAAACCTGTATAGCAGCCAACATTAGCCACCAACGTTTCAGATAGTTAAACCAATCTCAACTTCCACCCGCCTGAACAGTTCATAATCTATCCATAGCCAGCACGCCCGTGTATAACAGTAAACACTGTATTTGATCCTGAAGGAGAAACATTATGAGCGAGCAGCGCCGCATTCTAAATAAGCAAACGATGGGTATTGCCGATGGCTTACCCCTGCAGGCATCCGAGGGCGGTATCGAAGAACTACGGCAGGATATTCAACGGTTAATGGACATGGAAGCAATCAAGCAATTGAAGCACCGCTACTTCCGCTGCGTTGATACCTTCAATATGGAAGAGATGAAAACTGTATTGCATAAAGATGTCAAAATACGTTTCAAGGGCGGCAACTATGAATGGAACCTTGATGATCGCGACCAATATATTGCCAATATGAGCTACGCATTCACCAAAAAATCCATTGGTCAACACAACGGCTTCCACCCTGAAATACAAATGCTCAGTGATCATGAAGCTACCGGTATTTGGTACTTGCACGATAATATGTGGATAATGAATCACAAACTAAAAACCCACGGCACTGCCTTATACTGGGATCGTTATGTAAAAGAAAATGGCCAATGGTTTATTGCTGAAACCGCTTACGAGCGACTATATGAACTTAATGACCCAATCACTGACACCTTAAATTTAAGCACACACTATCTGGGCACTCACGGCGCAGATCCACAGTAATAACATTTGACGAGCTGATTTCAACGCTGCAACGGCCACAACATTTTCATAACACAAAAAAAACGCAGCCAATGGCTGCGTTTTTTTAAACAATAAATAATTATAAAATTTCAATCGCCATCGCAGTTGCTTCACCACCACCAATACACAACGTAGCGACACCTTTAGTTTTACCCAATCGTTTTAATGCATGAATTAACGTCACCATAATCCGCGCACCGGATGCACCTAATGGATGGCCTAAAGCACAAGCGCCGCCATTGATATTCACTTTTTCCGGATCAAGCCCCAATTGATCAATAGCCAACATACTAACCACAGCAAATGCTTCATTCACTTCAAACAGGTCTACGTCATCCTTGGACCAACCAGCTTTCTCTAACACTTTAGTTACTGCGCCGATCGGTGCCAAACAAAAATCTTTAGGCGCTTGCGCGTGACTGGCTTGGGCAACAATTCTTGCTAATGGCTTCACACCTTTTGCTGCGGCAGTCGATTCACGCATCAATAATAATGCAGCTGCGCCATCTGACATTGAACTGGAATTAGCCGCAGTCACCGTACCGTCTTTTTTAAACGCTGGTTTTAAGTGTGGAATTTTCTCCGGCATAGCCTTGCCTGGCTGCTCATCATCCGCCACCACGACTTCGCCTTTACGGGTTTTTACTGTAACCGGTGCAATTTCGTTTTTCATAAAACCCGACGTTATGGCATGTTGAGCGCGCGCTAATGAGCGCAAGGCATACTCATCCATTGCCTCCCGGCTGACATTAAAAGCATCGGCCGTCGCTTGCCCGAAGCCACCCATCAAACCGCCGGAGTAAGCATCTTCCAAACCATCGCTCAATAAACTATCTACCACTGCACCATGCCCCAGGCGTAAGCCAGTCCGTACTTTGGGCAGCAAATAAGGCGTGGCACTCATATTTTCCATACCGCCGGTCATCACGATATCGGCATTGCCTGCTGCAATTTGATCGCGACCGATCATGATCGCTTTCATGCCGGAACCACAGACCTTGCTAATAGTAGTAGTCGGCACGCTTTCAGAAACACCGGCAGCCAATGACGCTTGTCTGGCCGGCGCCTGCTTTAATCCCGCAGAGACCACACTACCGAAATACAATTCATCAATATCATTGCCGCCCAAAGAGGCAGCTTCCAGCGCGGCTTTAATAGCTACCGAACCCAGCTCAGGGGCACTGACATCGGCAAAATCGCCCTGCATACCGCCCATTGGGGTACGTGTAGCGGCAACAATTACGACAGCATTTTCTTTACTCATAGTCTTCTCACTAAATAAACATCAACAAGCTTAGGAAGACCAATAGCCTAGCCAAGCAGCGGGGTAATTTAATCCGCTATTTTGCCAGTTTGTTACCGATTTTTCCAAGAAAGCATTTCGCCCACCGTCGCTGTAATAGATAACCTGCACATCCCCACAAGATAATAAATAAATAAACGCCAGGGGAATGAACCCTATTGGCAACCCTGACGACAAAGCAATAAATCAATGCAATCGGATGGATCTAATAATGAAAGGCCTATTTAGCAACACCAATATTTTAAGTAGCTATTTTCAGCCCCCAATGAGTGAAACAGCTATAAACCACCTATCGATTATTGAGGCCAATGTGCCGGGTAACCAAACGATTGTGCGCGACAAGCAAAATGGCCTGGAGTGGCTAAATCTAAGAGCAACCATGGGCAAGAGTAGTGAACAAGTTCGCCAACTATGCAAGCCAGGCGGCGAACTTCAGGGATGGTGGTACGCCTCCCTCACTGAAGCACAACAACTGTTTGATCAATTTGGATTTGACCCT
The DNA here is from genome assembly GCF_900120175.1 of Oceanicoccus sp. KOV_DT_Chl. Classification (NCBI taxonomy): domain Bacteria; kingdom Pseudomonadati; phylum Pseudomonadota; class Gammaproteobacteria; order Cellvibrionales; family Spongiibacteraceae; genus Oceanicoccus; species Oceanicoccus sp. KOV_DT_Chl. Next base: position 2,394,251 of record NZ_FQLF01000002.1, on the reverse strand, counting down.
GACATCCGTGTATCATCAAATTTAACGCCACAGATTAAAGACTGCATTGAGACTATGAACCACTATCTTGGGGAAACCATTCATTTTTCGGGCTCTTTTCCCCATATCCACTACTCTGGGTCAATCGTATTAACAGGGACATCAGACCATAAAAACCAACTTATTACCCTGCCTGCGTTCTATCAGCAGCACAGTGATAATTTCACCCTGGATCTCACTGGTAATTTCAGCATTGGCAGCCAATATGTGCCGCCTTATTTATCCAGCCTACTGGTTCGCTATTCACCCAAAAATCACTAACACCAAAGAGCTCTATGCTGGTCGTTATGGTAGATTAGTGACAAGATAATAATTGCGTGTAATTTGTATGACGGCCAATTCACTAAAAGAACAGCAAATCTATAATGCGCAAGTAGAAATTATCTATGAGCAAATCCCAACAAACTTATTTCCGGCAATCGTCATTACATCAGTTCTTTCCTGGACAATATGGTCTACCGAAAATAGCTATCACCTCACACTTTGGTTATTAGCTAATTTCACCAGCATCGGCTTACGCTTCTTTTCCTATCTCTCATTCAAAAACAGAAAAGCCGCAGAGAATCAACCACTGAATGGCTGGGCTAGACTGGCTTTCATACAGTTATTGGCATACGGTATTCTTTGGGGGCTGATGCCAATACTATTTACCGATATCAACAGCAATCAATCGATCAACCTATTGGCCGTTTATTTTTTCACTACTGCTGGCATGATCGGGCTTACTGTTTCACACTCATCATTTAAACCAATGTGGTTTGCCTATGTGATACCAGCGGCAGGCTCAATGATTGCGTTATTGTTTTTTTCTTCCTATCCAGGCACCAACTTAATGGCGCTATACCTCATTCTATTTGTATTTTTTCTTTTTTTTATGATGCAGCGCAACCATAAATCCTTCAGAGAAATTATTCTCCTTAAATTGGAATATGCAGATTTAATGCTGAGCTTGCAGCGAGAAAAAGAAAAATCAGATATCGCCAATATTAGTAAATCTACATTTTTAGCAGCCGCCAGCCATGACTTGAGGCAGCCGGTTCATGCTATGAATTTATTTATTGAAATGTTGCAAAACAAATCACTACCCGATGATGCAAGCTTGCTTATTGATAGAATTGCTACCAGCGCAGCCAGCCTGCAAAGTTTATTTAATAGCCTTTTAGATATCTCCAGCCTGGACGCCGGCACAGTCGATGTGAATATCAAAAATGTCAATATCGCAAACTATATTAAAGATCTAGTCGCTTTGCACACGCCTGAAATTGAAGAAATAGGCTTACAAATAGAAGTTGATGTCGATAATGTCTGTGTATTAACTGACCCGGTACTATTAACAAGAATACTATCAAACCTATTGTCCAATGCGATTAATCATACCGGACATGGGAAGATCACTGTCTCAGCGAAGGAACAGGGTCAATCGGTTGTCGTTTCTGTCAAAGATACCGGCAAAGGCATAGCGGCTGAAAATATAGCCAATATTTTTGACGAGTTTAAACAACTACACAACCCGGAGCGTGATCGCAACAAAGGCCTGGGGCTAGGACTGGCCATCTGTAGCCGCCTGGCCACATTACTAGATACTAAAATAAACGTAACTTCAGTACCAGAACAAGGTTCAACATTCTCATTGACACTAAATCTGGGAGATATTAACGAGCAATATGTCGCCACACACAAAACGGCGACTACCAATATCCTCCTCGACCAATACTCAATTCTGATTGTTGACGATGAGAAAGACATTCGTGAGGCCATGCCTATGCTGCTGGATTCCTGGGGCTGCCAAAACATAAGGGCAGTGAGTGATCTGCACGAAACCAAAGAAACTATCGAAAACGGCTTCATTCCGGATTTAATTATTTCTGACTTTCGCTTAAGAAATAATATTTCCGGGCTTGAAGTTATTGATCATGTATCGGCGCTACTAGGCTATAAAGTGCGGGCCATTTTAATCACCGGCGATACCGCCCCAGAATCTTTATTAAGAATACGCGAGGCTGGATTAATTGCATTACACAAGCCTATTATTTCGAATCAATTAAAAGAAGCCATTAACCATGCATTGCTATAAGTCGGTGATTACTTACTGCCAAAATATGGAGAATAAACCCTGAGATGATTTTCGTAGGCCCTTATATTAATGAGCGCGATCCATCTTATGACCGCTAAACCGGCTAATGAGCAAAAAATTTATAATGCTCAAATAGAAATCATCTATCAAACGATCCCCATCCATCTGTTTACCTCAGGATCGGTTTCATTGCTAGTAGCCTGGGCTGTATGGTCACAGGAAAACAGCCTGGGACTAACACTCTGGCTTATTGCCGGCGCCATTAGCATCGGCTTGCGCTACTGGTCATATCGAGCCTTCAACATGACCCAACATGAGCCACTACAACCCTTAACAAAATGGGCCTGGCTGGCCTTGTTGCAGCTGCTGGTGTACGGATTTATGTGGGGGATGATGCCAGTTTTTTTTGTTGATCTTGCTAAGGACGATACGGCCAAAATTATCGTCGCCTACTTTTTTACCGCCTTTATTATGATTGGTCAGGCGGTTACCTATTCATCCTACAAACCCATGTGGTTTGCCTATGCGTTACCCGCAACCGGATCAATGATTACCATGTTATTGCTGCATGATGCCGCTGATTCAAACCTATGGGCTTTATATTTGTTAATGCTGGTATTGTTTTGCATTAGTTCATTGCAAAAGAACCACCGCTCAATAGTAGAAGTGATCAAATTAAAACTGGAATATGCTGATTTGATGCAGCAACTACAACAGGAAAAAGAAAAGGCTGATCGCGCCAATCAAAGCAAATCGACATTTTTGGCATCTGCCAGCCATGATTTAAGACAGCCAGTGCATGCGATGAATTTATTCATTGAGATGCTAAAGAAAAAGACACTGCCCAGTGACGCTACATTGCTTATCGATCGAATTGCCGTTAGTGCCACCAGTTTACAAGGGTTATTTAATAGTCTGTTGGATATTTCAAGTCTTGATGCTGGCACTATCGAGGTTAATAACAAAGCCACTAATATTGCTACCCTCATTGCTGACCTAATAGCACTGAATACGCCTGAAGCCGAAAAGAAAGGATTGCAATTACGAGCTGACACGGATGATGTGAATATAATAACGGACCCGGTTTTACTGCTTAGAATACTGTCAAACTTACTGACCAATGCCATTAACCACACCGATCAAGGCAGCATTGCTGTGAAGGCAAAAACAACTGACCAATGGGTCACTATCAGCATTACAGATACAGGAAAAGGTATTGCAGCTAAAAACATTACACATATATTCGATGAGTTCAGTCAATTGCATAATCCGGAACGCGACCGCAATAAAGGGCTGGGACTTGGTCTAGCTATTTGCAAACGGCTAGCGCAGTTACTGGAAACTGATATAACCGTTAGCTCACAAGAAGGTCAAGGATCTACATTTTCCATTAAGCTATCACTTGCTAATAACACTGAAAAAATCGCCTATGATGACGCCTCAGTGGATGAAGAATTCTGGATAGGCAATGTTTCTATCATGATTGTTGATGATGAAAAAGATATCCGTGAAGCAATGCCCATGTTGTTGGAGTCCTGGGGTTGCCAACAGGCTATCGCTGTCAGCGATATAAAAGAAGCAGAGAATGCCATCAACGGGGCTTTATCCCAGACCTGTTAATCACTGACTTTAGATTAAGAGGAAATCAATCAGGCATTGATATAATCAACCACGTCTCAACACTGCTAGACCATAGTATCAAAGCCGTGCTGATAACCGGTGACACCGCTCCTGAATCATTATTAAGTATACGCAGCGCCGGACTTACCCCCTTACATAAACCTATCAATCCCAATGATTTAAAACAGGCTATCCTTACCGCGTTACAGCAGTAAAAATCTAGCGCTACTGCGACCCTACGTTCAGTTCCATTCAGCTATATAAAAACTCTACTACCAACCACACTCGCAGCACCTGAGTACGTCAAACAAACTTGCTGATAGCCTTTTCCTGAATAAGTTAAGCCCAAACCAGTAATCACTAGGGTATACACCCTATTTCTACCCTAAATAACAATCAATATGAGGTGCCGGCCCTATTTTCGTCAACCCAATTCAGGTCTTTAATTAGCACATACTGAATACAACCTGAGAAATATAAGTCGTCACTATGGAAGCACCACTGAAAGTCATTATTGCTGATGATCACCGCCTGTTTAGGGAGAGTGTCAAAATGCTGGTAGAAAGCTCACCAGATTATAAAGTGATTGCTGAAGCCGCTGATGCTCGCTCCCTATTAACAATAATGATGACAGAAAAACCGGACTTACTGATCAGTGACTACCATTTTCCGGATGGGACGATTACCGATATTTTGCCTACCATAACGAGAACGATGGATTCCATGAGGGTGGTTATTCTAACCGACGGCCTTGGCTCTGAACATTTATACCAGCAACTTATTGACATGTCAGTCGCAAAGATTTTATTAAAAGAAAGCTCTATGGACGAAATTTTAAGCGCCCTCAAAAAGGAAAGTACACAGCAGCGTTTATACCAATGAAAATTATAACCCTATACCAGCGTCATTCTTAAGGATAGAAAAATGAGACTTCAACTAGCCACTAATAATATTAAAATTCAAAAGTCATCTGCCACGAATGAATTTAGTAATAAAGCAAACGTATTAAATGACGATACTGATAAAAAATTACTCAACGCCATTAGTGCCGGCGACGAAACAGCGATGGAAGTTTTCTATAAGCGGCACAGCCACGGCGTTCATCAATTTGCGATGAAGACAGTATTGAATCACCATGATGCTGCTGAAGTACTTAATGAAGTTATGCTTGAAGTATGGAAGACATCAAAACGTTATAGCGGACGCTCTAAAGTTACTACCTGGCTACTCAGTATCACCCACCATAAATCTGTAGATTTAATCAGAAAAAAATCACGGCATGACAATAACGAGGTCCTTGACCAGGAGTTTACTGAGGAGCATCAACCTAATCCCGCCACCGCATTGACTATGAATTGTGATGCTATGCTACTTCGGCAAGCTATCCAGCAACTGCCTACTATCCATCGTCAAGTTATCCACATGGTATTTTTTGAGGGTTGCAGCTATCCCGAAATCGCTACCGTATTAAATATACCGGTAGGCACGGTTAAGACACGGATGATGCATGCCAAAGCACACTTACTTAAAATACTTAATAATTCAGCCGATCAAACCATGGAAAGATGATAACGTTTTCATGACTATAGTTATCATTGCAGCCTAAATTTACTACACACATTACAGTTATTGTCAGGAATAGAAAACAGATAAGCGCCACAATAATTTATCCCATCTATCATTATCCGATGAGCAAGTTAACACCCATTAAGGCTTAGCATAAAAAATACTTGTTCTTTTATTACCTCAAGCACCATAATAACTACTAAACACTAATACAAACCACAACGGCAATGATTTGACATTACACTGCTGACTATTGCGAAAAATAAGACTATATAATCATGCGAGTATTAACATGAAACCTCTCACTGAAGTAATTATTGCTGATGATCACCATCTACTTAGAGAAGGACTCAAGATTCTGCTAGAGACTACCCCTGGGTACAAAGTCGTTGCAGAAGCCAATAATACTCAATCGTTACTTGAGGCCGTGCACGCGAATACGCCAGACGTTGTCATTAGTGACTACAATATGCCTACCGGCGATATTATTAGCGTAGTACGGGATATCAAACAGCACACTCCTGCCACCAAGGTGATTATTCTCACTGGCGTAGTATCGGGCTCGCTTTATAGACAACTGCTCAACATCCCTGTCGATGGCATATTTTTGAAAGAAGGTTCCATGGACGAAATACTAGAAGGTCTCGAGCGCATCATAAATGGCGAAACCGTCGTTTCAGCCACGGTTCAAGAACAGATAGAAATGGTCAATGGTGTATTGACCTCACGAGAATTTGAAGTAATGGAATGCGTCGTTAAAGGCTTGAGCAATACGGATATTTCTAAAAAATTATTTATTTCGGCCAAAACTGTCGACAACCATCGTAGCAATATTTTCAAAAAACTCGGTGTCCGCAGCGCCGTAGAACTAGCCGAATATGCACGTAAGCATGGCCTCCTATCTAATGGCTAAGTTTGTGCAGTAGCATCCAACACACCACGATATAACTCTATTTTTCAACTCGAACACGGTGATATATATCTACATATCCACCGATCAAACCGTACCGCACTGCAAACTACTCTCAAGACTCAGCATGTTAGTTATTCTAAAGCGTTGTTATATTTTTACCACGAAAAATAAATGAACCGCCTTACCCGTTTTAACGACTCAAGATACGTAACATCAAAATTTCATTATTTAACCATAGGAAAAATAGGAACATTTTCATGAAATACTTTACCGCAATAACAATGTGCTTTTTATTATTTGCTTCAGCATCGCAAGCTGACGGCATGAAGCTGCAAGCAAAATCCGCATCTCCCAAAGTAGGCTTCCAGGCGGCCGGGGCGGCAAAACCCGCTACCTGTGCACAGGGCTTTACTCCCATCGGCATAAAACTTCAGCAACATGAAGGTAAGAAATGGTATGAATACCAGTGTGTATCAGAGCAATCGATTAATCGCATCTGCAATGCCGATACGCAAGTCACTGATGTCAATGACAAGATTGTGAGCTTGCCATCAGACGGGAAAAGTAAAAAGTCCAAGATCCAGCTATCTTATAAATGTTTTAATTATGTCCCAGTAGAATAGAAATTTTTAATGGAAGTCACTGGCTGTCAATTTAAACCCCTCTGATATGACGCAGTGACTTTTTTAACCAATCGTTCCAACACCCACAACATGGCTATCACGCAGTGAAAAATATAAATCTATCTACCGGATTCATATAGCCCACTTCTTTTGTTACGCATCGCTTCCACCGGAACTTATCTGACGAAAAAATTACTATTTTTGAATAATACTGAACTGATTTGTGACAATGCACGACTATTCCAATAATAATCAATTTTAACCCATATAACACTATTGTTATCAATATCACTAAGCCACCAGGGCGCTTCACCATGGAAACAAAAAAACACCGTTCAACTATATCAGCTATTGTATTACTGACACTGCTTGGCTCCACCTCAGCCCAAGCTGTGCAACAAGTAGAATATGCCGACATGAAAAGAGCTGGAGCCAACCCGGTAATTGTCGTTACTGGACAGGGTAATTCGTATACCAACGCCAGCTCCAACAAACTCACATTCCATGCACAGGCTAAGGGCCGCTGCACTTGGGCAAATCGTTATTCTTCGGTTGCTGAAAGATTAAGTAAACCTAATCACCAAGCACAACATTCATCTGATTTTCTAGCGTCAAACGTGATTGTCAGTATTCATGATGGCTATAAAAATAAAGATCGCACCTGGTCGAGTAGTATGAAACCTATCTCCATTAGCTGGACACCCGATAAAACGGTTCGCGATGCCGCTGTTAAATCATGTAATGACAAACGTGATAGTTTAATCAAATCAGGTAATCCTCCTCAAGGCAGATTTCAGGGAACAGCATTGGTGGATCAGGTAATGCATCAATTTAGTTTTGAATGCTCAACGTTAGTCAGCTTGACACCAAATCAGGTGAAAAATTTTAGCGTCGCCCACCCCATTGCGGTGCAATGCGAAAAACTGGCTCCGATTCAAGCAACACTGAAATTAAAACCAACACAAGCGCTACCGATGAAAATTAAACATCTAGCAGTGGTTGCCAACCCCAAAAATTACTCGGGTGTTTGCCCAGTAAATATGACTTTTAAGGGCACTATTAACACAGAAGGCCCTGGAGGAGAAATACACTATCGATTCCTAAGCAATGGCAAAGCGATCACGGGATTTAAGAGTAAAACTATTGCTGCAGGGCAAGTTATTACCCACGTTTCGGTAACGCAATCGCTGGATGCCGACAACACATCACCACAACAAGGCAAAACCCCAAAAAACACAGACATCAAGATGAACCAGGGTGGCATGCAAGCGCAGCAACCTCTGGGTATGGCGCCTACAGAAAAAGTGACACTGGAAGTGAGGCATAACAATCAAAAAAGAACGGCTGAAGATAAATATGTACTAAATTGCCAGCAGCTTAAGGTCGCTCAATTGCTTCCAGATGTAGGTGGCGCAGGCCCTGAACTAATGCCCGACATGACGTCTCGCCAAGGTATCAAAATCGGCCAAAAATCGTCTAACTGGGGCGGCCAAATCACGCTAAAACAGTCTGACTTTACGGACACAACACCGCGTGGCTGCCTAGCGCGCTTCAGTTACGATGCTGTCAACATTGGTAAAGCAGATGCTTCAGGATTTAACAGCCGAATGCGCCTCAGTGGTAAACAGCTGCATCTGCAAAAAACCATGGATCTCAATAAAAACCAATCCAAAAATATCAGCGGGCAGATCTTATTACCTGCAGGAAAATATCCAATCACCGCCTCGATTGACGATAGCAAGGCAATAGATGAAAGCAATGAAAACAACAACATCTTTAAAATTACCGTAACCGTCCCAGATAGTTGCGGCGGCGGCATGACACCTCGACCTAGCCCAGACGCAACGCCAGCCAAGGCACCCCGCCCCAGATCTTAACAAAGTAAGGACCGGTATTTATGGCTGTCACTTTGGCACTAAGTGGCAGTCATTACTGACTGATGACTGACAAAAATAATCACTAAAAAAGTTAACCGCTTTTAGTCCGCCTAGCTCAAAATTATAAACCCAACAAAACGAATCGCACCCAAACTTACAGAACAACATCATGAAGCATCAAGCACTTGCAACAATAATGATTGCTTTCACCTTAACCCTAATCGCTTCGATCAGTATTTCCGCTCTGCGCCGGACAAAACAGTCTATTTTCAGCACAACTCGGTTATCGACGATAACATCATCAAAGCCTGACCTAACCATTCTTTCTGTTTCAGCTGTTGACGGTAAACCCTATAGCTTGGGTGTGCAGGTTAAAAATTTTGGCAGGACTACCAGCAATGGCGGCGTAGTTAAAGGCAAATAGGCATCAACGCTCACATGCACGAATATGCCCTACTGTAAGCTTGGCGAGCAAAAGCACGAACTTTCTCACGGCATACACCGTCAGCGCGTTTTCTTTTACTTAACGCTGGGTAAACTGTTGGAGTCCCACCATCACCCGCTCATCATTAAACAAGCACCTATCGTCTCTCTGACGGCTGACTCTCTACCTATCCCAGCGATAATCTCTACGCAAGTCAGTGCCTCCCCATAAAAGACCAGCCCTCTAAATAAGCAGAATACAATTTTCATACAGCCATTACTGCTCAATTTTCTGCCATCACATTCAAACACTGAATTAACCTGGTTGAAACTTTACCCCACTGGATTAGATCAATTTTATTTGCGTTTTATTAGCGATCTAACAAGCGAAAGCACAGACTTTAATAGTCTTTATTCAAATACATCTATTTATGTAAAACCACATTTTTACGACTTATATCTTGACCAAAAGTTGAAGACAAAAAAATCCCGCAATATTGCGGGATTAAGTAAAGCCACGAGACTGGATGGTCAGCAAGATAGGTTCATAATAACTCGCCGGTTAATAATCTGTCGTAAGCCTGCCCTAAACGGTTCAATTATGCAGGTACTTATCCCCTCTCCGCTATAAATAATTTTTTCCCATTACCCACTTATGTGCAGCTTACTTTGACGACGATTTTTGAACCATAACCACAGCTCAAACGACAAATTAATAAATCAACATAACAGGGGATACCGAGTTGAAAAATCTATGGAGCAATAACCCTATTCATAGCAGCTATTCTCACCAATCAAGTATTGATGTAGCTGTATATCACCTATCGATTCTAGAAGATAATGTACCTGGTAATAGCACGATTATCCGAGATAAAAAAAATAGCTTAGATTGGTTAAATCTCAGGGCAACAGCAGGTAAAAGTTATGCTCAAGTGCGCCAGCTCTGCCAACCCGGCGGCGAACTTCAAGGGTGGTGCTACGCATCCCTCATTGAAGCTCAACATCTTTTTAGCCAACTAGGATTTGACCTTGATTGTGCTGCGACCTCAACTTTAACGCCTAATATTAAAGACGCTATTAAAACCATGAACAGTTACCTTGGGGAAACTATTCACTGGTCAGATGCATTTCCTAATGCCCAGTATTCTGGCTCAATCGCATTAACCGGTACCAAAGACCAGAAAGATCAACTGATCACGCTGCCTGCTTTTTATGAGAAAAACAGCGCAAATTGCACACTCGATATCAGCGGTAGTTTCAGCCTAGGCAGCCAGTATTCACCACCTTATTTATCTAGTCTGTTAGTTAGATGCACCCCGAATCGACACTAATCGCTTATTGCAACCCAGTAGCAACTGGCTTTCATTTTCCTAACCCTGCCTCTTTCTTTGGGGCAGAGGCATATAAATTTGCTGAATATCGATGAAAAATAACTTTTAAAACCAGCAAGCCCTTACTCCAGACCACTCCCATTTCTATTCGTTTTTCAAAATCACAAGCGAGAGGGATGATTATTTTATTTTTAAATTCAGTAAGGTATAACTGGGTAACAGTGCAACGAAAGCTGTGTTACGACAGCCGATATAACCGCAGCTTATTCAGCCATAATAAGGGTATAAACCTTTTAAGTAAGAACAGTTAGCTGAAAAAAATTAAGGCCCTAGTGCGCCTTACAAAGGCTGGTAAAATCCAACAGGGGGGTTTCACCCAGCGATTTTACGTAATCATCAACTGAATGATGTTCTGATTTGACCACCGCCAACGCCGCCGTTGCAAATGGCGCTGAAAAGGAGGTGCCATTCATATAGGAACCAGCCCCTTTGCCGTTGCGCGTCCAGATATCTTCCCCTGGCGCCAGGAGTTTAATATGCTTCCCATAATTAGATTGTCGGGTTTTTTCACCACGCGCATTAACTGCACCAACGGCATACACATGCGCATAAGCAGCAGGGTAAACCAGCTGCTCACTGCCGTCATTACCAGCCGCTGCAACAAACAGCATATTGTTAGATAATTTGTTGGTGGCATATTCAACCAACTGACTGTGCTCACCCCCAAAACTGAGGTTAACCGCTTGCGGTGTTGGCGATAAACCTGACAATAAGTCCAAACCTTTTAAAATCCAATCTGTTCGAGTTTCTGGCTCATGCTCACTATCATACGCAAATACATTGATTGCCTGTAAATGTGCTGCGGGCAACAACCCTGGAAATTTTTCTACGTCAGAGATTAATAAACTAGCTACTGCACTACCATGATCCTGAGGTAAATCACTGGTGCCGGTTACATCATAAAACCTCACCCTGTCGCTGGAAAAAAGCGAGAGATCCGTGTTAATAGCACTATCCAGCATCGCTATCTGCAAGGGTTTTCGGCATCTTGAAGGTACGCCTAAACCCACCATCTTTTGGCCGTATGACTGTTTGCTAGACAGCAACCTGTAACGCTTATTTTTTTCAATGATCGAATCCGGGAATAGTTTTTTTACGGTCTCAACCAATTCATCAATATCACTATCGTCCGGTACTCTATAAGCACTTAACACCAACCCCAAGCCATCGAGGCTTTTTCGAGACGCTATCCGCAGCTGATATTGTGCTAACTGCTTCCGCTGCTGTTCTGCCATTTTTGACGTTGTCGCAGTAATTAAAATTTGCCGCAACGGCGCCAAGGTTGTCTTCCGGTTGATTAATACGGGGACCATTGGTGGCGACTGATTCAATAAACTGCCGCCACGCTGAAGTTTATTGCCCTCGGATAATATCGGAGCCGACAACCTGGGGCTGCCGATCACCGCGCTATCCGCTGCCTGTTCTTCTTGCATAATAATTGACGGCGTTGGCGTCGCATTTTCGACATTCGCTGTTGCTGCTGATGATTGCTGCGGGGGCGTGACTACAGCGGCGGGCTTGGTATCAATGGGGACCCGGGCTGCTCTCGAGGAAGGATCTACCGAAACAGAACCAGGCTGACTCAATTGTCCGGTCGTTGCAGCGGCAGGCGGCGTCGGCCTTGAAGCACTACTTGAAGAGGAAGCGGGGGGATTTGCTCCGCAGGAAGAACCGGTGCTGTCACAACAGGTTTCGCTGGCATAGTGGCAGTTGCTGGAATAGGTCTCGCTGGCACAGCTGCACCCGGGTAGGTGGAACTGCTTGAACCCGGGGCAGTGCCTGTGCGTAGAGGTACTGTTCGTGTTGCATCTCGCGTGTCTGTGCTCGCCGCAGGTCTAGTCGCCGTCGAGCTTGATCCATCTATTGGCCGGGTACTTTCTTGCCGATCAATACTGGTCCCGGTTTGTGCAAATACAGCCTGGCTGCAACACATAACCAACAAGCACAGGTAGCGACACATTACTCACCTTCCACCGCGGCATGTAGTATCTGCGGTTGCTGTTGTAGCCAATCCAAAAGTTGCTGTGCTGAAGTAAAACGCTTGTTGTCTATCGGTAACGCAATACGCACTAAACCTATACTGGAAGGGCCGTCTACCACCCGGCCATCAATATTATTGATCAATTCAGCAACAGCCTGCCAGGAACTTTCATCTTTGAACTCCACCTGCAACAACCAATGCCTCTCCTGCACACCCTGCAACGCCTGGCTCAATAAACGGCTGTTATTATCAACCGCGGGTTGCTGTACCCACAAGCCCACTTGCAACGCCAGCATCACCGTTGCCGCTGCCGCGATACCCGGCTTCCACCAATCGCGAACAGGTGCCTTTTCCTCAGCTCTAATATCGCGCTGCAGACGCTTCCAGCCCAGCTCCGAAACTGGCGCCGCAGCCTCTGACTGCACATGCTGGGACAGCGACCGCAAAAAGGCCTCCTCTTCGCGGGCCTCCTCGGATCGAGTTAAAAGCTGCTCTACCTGTTTCCGCTCATCCTCAGACAAGGTGTCATTCACGTACCAGGGCAGCAGGTTTATAATCTCTTCATCAGGCATTTTAACTCTCTATACTTCTTTAATGGCTGGGTGAGGTTTTAACCTCTTCTACTAACGTAGTCGTAACGAGTGGTGATTCGGTTCAGGCTAATCGATAAGTAATTACCCCTATCCAGAGCACTGGGTTTATATCAAGCCATTTCCATATCGCCGCCGCCTGCCAACCGTGACAAACAGTTCATCAGCAGCTTTTTAGCATGCATCATGCGGGTTTTCACGGTACCGGCGGGAATATCTAAAATATTAGCGATTTCGGGGTAAGCCAGCCCTTCAAAAAAGGTTAAATACACCACCTGTCGATGGGCATTTTTTAACTGATTCATACAACTCTCGACCTTGCTCGCATCCTCAACACCGCTGCTGGCATCCTGTAAGGAGCACACCGGCAGGTCATGGGTTTCTTCCTGAAACTCTTCCTGACCATCATGGCGGGATTTGCGTCGCACCGCATCTACTGCTTTGTGATGCGTAATACTAAATAGCCAGGTTTTTACTTTGGATTTGCCTGAGAAACTATCGGCCTTGCGCCAAACCTCCAGCATCACTTCATTCATAACTTCGGCGGCATCAGCGCCATTGTGTAAGGTCTTCAAGGCAAACTGATAGACTACGCTGGAGTAGCGTTGATAAAACTGCTCCATCGCCTGTTCTTTACCATTGGCCATATCAGCCAGTAAATCTTCATCACTCGGTACCGTCATTACACTTAACCCTTTAGTATTTCTTTATTCTTTTTCTGGCCGATAGATAAACGTTGGCTCGGCACTGATAGCAATCATTTTACCCTTGGTATCGTGGGCAGTGATACGCCATAAGTAGCGCTGATTAACCTGTAGCCTGATTTTTACCAACTTCGATAAAGTAGTACTGGTGCTGGTGGCTGGGATCACCATGCCGGTAACAAACCTGGGTTCGACCTTTTTATTCTCCAGCTTTGAGCTGGGTAGTGCCGCTTCGGTACTCGCCAATGCGAATAACTGTAACTGATAGCTGCTGGCTCCCGCTACCGCCGGCCAGCTAAAAGGAGTGGTGGCATCAACCGCTTGCTGGTTAGGGCTCAAACCTTGAATACTTGCCCCTACCGGCATCGAGCCTGCTGCGGCTTCCTGTACTTGATACGCAGCGGTGACAATTAAACTTTCCATTGGGCACTGGCTATCGGTGATTACAGCGTCGTCTTCAATTAACTCACGATTACTGACACAAAAACGCATCAGATATTTCCCCGCCCTCAGTGCAGGCAACTCAGGACTTTGCACAACACTGCGCTGATTGGCCACTAAATTTTGACGCACCAAGGACAGCGTGCGATACATCGGGTTGCCCTCCGAGCTGCCAGGCTCGGCAATCTGCCAGCGCCCTTCCAGTAAACCGGAGCCACTATGGATAACCGTTAGCCTGGCCTTCAAGGGAGAATCGATCATGGTAACAGCAAGATTATTGCCGGATTCAAACTCAAGTCGCAACCCCAGAATAGATAAACCGCCTGTGACCGAATTACGTACCGCTTTTAAGTTACTACGACTCAACATTAATACCATCGTTGTTTGAGTACTGGCTCCACCAATCGGATCATTAAAAGTACGCTCCAATACCACCCGGCTAAGCCCTTTGGCTAACCCATGTTTGCACCAGAGGCATCAAGACTGATCGACTCAGAAAAGAGGAAAGGCCCACCACCGGTGGCAGAAAGATTTTGACTAATTCTAGTCAACTCCGAACCATTGGCAGGATTAATCACCCGAGCAAAATTGGAAACCACACGTTGTTATAGCCGTTTCCTGCCACGATCTGCCAGTTGGCATTAAAGAAATTATCCTGTGTTGCAAACAGTTGGCGCTGCGTGGGAGAAACGCGCGCGCCCTGAAAATTGGCTCGCACCGGTACTACCAACTGTACTTGGGCGCTAGCAGTAGAGGTGGCGCCAGGCGCATCAAAAACTCTGCGTAACAGCACCCGCTGAACCCCCTGATTTTGCCAGCTACTTATCTGGCTGGAACTGATGTTAATAGTTTCACTCAAGGTGAATGGTCCGGAACCACCGGCATTAAGCGACACACCCGCATTACCTAGTAACGCACCGCCATTACTATTAATCAAACTCGCACTAGTAGAAAAACACGCCACCTTGATGAGCAGGATCTGCAGTAACCCTCCAGGTTAAACGCAAAGTATTATTAGTGGTTGCTACCAATGAAAACTGAGCAGGTGTTGGGCTAGCGCTAATAATTGCGGACACTGATACGGGTGGTGGAGTAACAACAGCTGGCACCAATAAGTTCATGCTTGCTGTTACTTGTGCCCCCGTTGCCGCGTCAGTAAACACTCGACTTAACTGCACACTACTAAAACCCTGAGCCTGCCAACTACTCACTAGACTAGCACTGATTGAAATATTTCATTGAACACAAAAGGCCCGACACCGGTATTAGAAAACAGGCTGCCAGTCGTACCCAAAGGGGTTGCACCACGAGTTAAACTCGCATTTGGTGACATAACATTAACCGCAGTCCGTCCATCTGTAGCGACAGTCCAACTCACCGAAAATATATTATTGCCTGTATCCGACAATGTCCTTTGGGAGGGCGACACACTGGCACCAGTCATGGCTGCAAACGCATTGCCTACGGCCAATAACAAGGCCATCGATAATAAAATTCTGAAGGATACTATTTTCATTATTGGCCTCCTGCGGCCCATTGTAATTCCACGCCAAAATGCGCTGACCACTGTTCATTCACTTGCTCGAAAGCCCGATTATCTTGCTTACCGTAACTACCCCTCACATAGAAATCTATGCCCGGGTTTGATCCATAAGCTTGTAACGCATGCCAACTTAGCTGCGCATTTCCAAATTGCGATTTAAAATCATCCTCAATAAAGCCCACCTGACTTAAGCGGCTACTGTCTATACCTTGATTATAATTAAGCATTAAGGTCAATTTTTCGGGAATAATTTGCAAGAAAGCATCAACACCGTAATTCCGGTTACGATAATCATTATTAAAATCTGTTTCAGACTGCTTACTCCACTGCATTAACAAATTAATGGAGGCTCGTTCATTTGGCACCCACCCTAATTGCAATGCCGTTAATTCATTACGCGTATCAGAAGGTGGCTGATACATCAGGTAACCAAACTGAATCACTTCTACCGAGTAATCTTCCTGCTCAATTAATTGATGCTGCACACTCCAGTTCCAGGTCGGGCGAGCGAACATTAACGTAATACCCGTTTCATCGTTGCGATTATCTAAATCATAACCCACTATCGACGCTTCCTGATCAGGCTGGCTATGGTCTGCACGATAAAAACTGGCCATTACCGAAGGACTACCAATGGCTCCCCACAGCCACCCATCCGGATTAATATTCATCGGGGAGTAGGTTAGCGCTAAACCTTTGCGTTCTAACGTTTGAGTAGCTAGAAACACCTCATCATCTAAATTATTTTTTTCCTGCGACCACTCCATATCAATAGCGATACCATAGAAACCACCCTGGAAAAAAATCCGCGTCATTTCCAAGTCGCCGGGAATAGACAGATTACCCAAACTGTAATAATCGGCGCCCACTGATTGGTATTGTAAATATCCCGACCAGTAATCAAACCAGCCCGCACCTAAATCACCATCAGAGTTTAGCTGTAACATCGCTTGCGTGGCATCATCAGCTTTTGCTTTAAGGCCTATATCGATACCATCGCTATCAAATTCTGATTCAGCATATTCCAAATGCAAGGCCACACTGCGGTTCAGCCAACGGGAGTCGACTGCCACATTCCAGCTATCGCCCCCATAGATGGTGGGATCGTCAAAGCTAAGATAGCCGGCGCCGCCCAAACTGGTTTCGCCATCAATGTATGCTGCACTCACTTGCAAATATTCGTCTAACACCGCAACTGTGGTAGTAATGCCAGTAATTCCGCTACTGCTATTTTCCGGCAGCAATAAATCACCGTCATAGCGTGTAGTAACTTCAGACTGAATACCAAAAACACCGATTTTATAATTACCTTCAGCTCCGGCAATGCTGGCTGTAGCGCCACGCCGCTGAAATGCCGAGAATAATAAATCCTCTCTGGCAATCGCGATATTACCCAAATTCAGCTGCGAGGAAGTAGCATCACCTTGATACGTTGCCGCTAAACGATAATGCGGCAAGGCCCACTCATCGCTATCCGGGTTATTTTCGCTGACCGAGTCATAGAGCGCATCGACTTCCGTTTCCAACTGCCATTTACCGCGCTGCTCTCTGCCTCTTACACTCAAACCACCATTGCTGGAAAAGTGCTTCACGCCGGCATAATCTATATTTTCCTTTTGATCCATGCGGTAACTGCTACTTAAGCTAGCGTTAGCTTGCCACTCACTGCTGACTCCCCCAGCGGAAGAAACCGATAATCGCTGATCCAATAATTGCTCAATATCACCATTGGCTAAAAACATCAGTACTACTAAAGAGTGTTCACCCGGTGCCAAAGGTGTCTGTAACTGGATATTGAGGCTATTACCATCAACTTGGCTGAAGGCTGAAATATCATAACCATCCAGCTCAACTGCAATTGTTCGCTGTCCCTCAGCGGGCACAACTTGCGATAACTCGATGGCCAGATTTTGCTGATCAGCTCTGACCGCCATCCCCCCTTGTGCCAACACAACGCTTGACCCAAGACTGAACAAGCCAACTGTCAGGTATTTTTTTAGTGTACTTAGGGGCATTCCTCTTCCTCGTCGTAGCAATTATAGCTGCAATATAGCTGCAATCGATTCTCAGTCTTTACTCGCAGCAACACTTATTATTAGGCTTTGGCCTCGATTCCGATGATGAGTCGTTGAAATGGGTAAATCGGTTCACTCCGAAATAATATTAATTTTTATTCGCTTCTACTTCTGGCAGCGCGTCAATCTCAACCCCACCCACCTGATAATACGCTTGCGCTACCAATTTTTCGTTAGGGCACAATCTGTGCTGTTCGGTGCGACTTTCATCCAATAGACGATTGGTTACACAGAACTGCAGTAAATACTTACCTGCTCGATTTGTGGGCAATTCCGGACTTTCAATAAAACTGCGCTGCTTAGTATTTAAATTTTGACGAACCAGCTTTAATGTCCGGTAAATAGGTTGAGCTTCGGTACTGCCTGGCTCTGCCACTAACCAGCGTCCTTCAAGTAAACCCACCCCGCTATACACTACAGTTAGTTTTGCCTGTAAGTTCTCATTCAGTCCTGCCATCACTATATTATTGTTATCATCAAATTCCAGTGCCACAGTGTTTATCATCAAGCTATCAGCGATCGAAACCACGCTGCTACACATCAATAAAATGCATAATACGATTGAACATGAGTTATAGGTAACCCTTTTTTCTAGTGAATTAATCTGCATTCGTTACATCCTAAATGACTATTCTTTCTATGGGCAATCAGCGATCGCGCTCTAACACTGCGCCTCAATCTCTTTAAGAATTGGCTGTATCGCTTTGTTATGGTTTTGTCGTATTACGCAACGAAAGGGTTCAAAATAAGGGCAATCCAGCAAGTATAGCTGTCAATGTATGCCGCAACTGCGACCTAAGCTAAAGTCAGGATAGAAGTAATAGATGACTTATGAGCGTGCCAGCGGTCGGGATACCTGACCAATAAACGAAGATCACTATATCCGGATAATTGCCTGCAGCTGGTAGTTATTATTAGATTTGGCGATTAGACCGGTTATTAATACTTCATATGAATACATTAGACCGTAGCCGTAGCTGCCCAAGCTTGATTCAAATTTTGCATATCCGTTAGTGCAAGCACAGCAAAGCCTAGGTAGAATGTCGACGGGTAGTCGCTGAGGACTACACTTTAGCGGGTGCCTTGATGATCATTTACTTCGTGCTAGCAACTATACTGTCAACCAACACCATGCCACCGCCAGTAATCTAGCATCAGTAAGGAACAACCGCTGACTATGCATAACAAAATTCAAGCCAAGCTACTTAAGAACTCAGCACTTGAGAATATCGATAATCATAAATTACTGGCTACCCCTGATAACTACCGCTTATGGTTCGAGTATGCAACGGGCACCATCGCTAATCTGAATCAAGATATAGACAACCTAATTTGCCAACAGCAAACCATTACTGAAGCGCTTTGTAAAAAATTATTTCTGCAGCATATCGCCACCGAAGACCAACGCAGTGTCGATGACACCAGCATCGCCATCAGCCGAATGTTAACGGTAATGGTCGACAATTTAAAAGTATGGGATCAATCATCCACGCAAATGTGCGATACACTGGCTCAATGTATGGATAGGCTAGAACACAACCCTGATATCAAAGAAGTTAAAGCAATCGTCTCTCGGATCACCGAAGAAGCTAAACGAGTGCGCGATACCAGTACCAGCATTGCCAGTACATTGCATGATCTAACGGATGAAGTTTCATCGCTACGAGAAGACGTAAATCGTCTAGGCAGTGAAGCCTCGACCGATGCACTCACTCAGGTACTAAACCGCCGCGGATTTGATGTCGCGATTAACGAAGCTATGCAACAAGCGCAATCCGATAATATTAGTTGTGCACTCATAGTTTTAGATCTTGATGACTTCAAACTTGTCAACGATAACTTTGGCCATCAGGTCGGTGATAAAATATTAAAGTTCGCCGCCTCGACTTTTAGTAAATCAATTCGTGGAAACGATATTATCGCTCGTTATGGCGGAGAAGAGTTTGCAATAGTACTACCTAACACTTCCTTTGAAGGCGCACAAAAAGTAGCTGAGAACTTGCGACAGGCCGTTTCTGCCAGACAACTAACCACCGGCTCCAGTGGAAAAATTATAGGCCGACTAACAGTATCTATTGGTGTTTCTTGTCTTCGTACTGACGAAACTGCCGATGCGTTTTTTGACCGGGTGGATAAGTATATGTATCAGGCTAAAAACCAGGGTAAAGACAGAGTCATAGGAGAGCCCTGATTTTTACAATAAAAAAACCAGCTCAAGGCTGGTTTTTTTATTCCGATCTAAAACTGACTTCAATCGAAAGGGTGACGCAACACAATAGTTTCTACGCGATCAGGGCCAGTCGAAACAATATCAATTGGCGCTCCAACCAATTCTTCCAAACGCTGTATGTAGGCACGTGCTGCAACAGGTAATTGCTCCAGAGTTTTGGCACCGATAGTGGACTCAGACCAACCTGAAACCTCTTCGTAAACTGGCACCAGACGCTCATAGTCATCGGCATCTACCGGCGTTGGCGCAACATTACCCTCTTTATCATGATAGGCCACACAGACTTTAATCGTATTCAGCCCATCTAACACATCCAGCTTAGTCAGGCAGATTCCGGAAATACTATTGATCCGCACGGCCTGACGCAGCGCCACAGCATCAAACCAACCACAGCGACGCGGACGGCCGGTCGTTGCACCGAACTCATGTCCTTTGGACGCCAAGTGCTTACCGACATCATCAAACAATTCGGTGGGGAAAGGACCTGATCCGACTCGGGTGGTATACGCTTTGGTAATGCCTAATACATAATCCAAATACAGCGGACCAAAACCGCTACCGGTTGCAGTACCGCCAGCTGTAGTATTTGAAGACGTTACAAAAGGGTAAGTACCGTGATCGATATCCAGCAGAGAACCTTGGGCCCCCTCAAATAATATATTTTTACCCGCTTCACGATAATCGTGCAGCATCCCGGTCACATCCGCGATCATCGGTTTTATTTGCTCCGCCATGGTTAGCGCTTCATCTAAAACGGTTTGGTAGTCTATTGCATCGACTTTGTAATATTGGGTCAGCTGGAAGTTATGTAACTCCATCACTTCTTTTAACTTGCTCGCGAAACGTTCGGGATGTAATAAATCACCCAAGCGCACGCCACGTCGAGCTACTTTATCTTCATAGGCCGGGCCAATGCCACGACCAGTAGTGCCAATTTTTGCTTCACCTTTGGCCTGCTCACGCGCCTGATCCAAGGCAATATGGTAAGGCAAAATTAGCGGACATGCAGGGCTTAACAATAAGCGTTCGCGTACAGGGACATTTTTTTCTTCCAGCTCGGCAATTTCTTTTAACAATGCTTCGGGTGACAACACCACACCGTTGCCAATGACACAACTCACATCAGCACGCAAAATTCCAGAGGGAATTAAATGCAATACGGTTTTTTCTCCGTCGATTACAAGGGTGTGGCCAGCGTTATGTCCACCTTGAAAACGAGCGACAATATCCGCCTGATCAGTTAGCAAATCAACAATCTTGCCTTTGCCTTCATCACCCCACTGGGTGCCTAAAATCACTACATTTTTACTCATTACATTACTCGAATAATTCTAAGAATATTAATATTCAGCGCCCGTTTTAGCGGACACTAGATGGATTCAACAGTCCATTGGCCCTGCTGTAAGATTAATTGACGACGACAGTCAGCGGTGGCGACTTGACCGGACAAACCCGCCACTACCCGCTCACCATCTGCACGCAACGCCTGCACCGCCTTCCACAATGACAAACTTTCTTGCGCGCTCAAGTCACCAGCATCCGGCGCAAAAATACCGTCCTCCTCCTGACTTGCAGCGGCGGGCATATAATTCAGCAAGGCTTTTAAATCCGTATTAAAACCTGTGGCCGGACGCGCTCGTCCAAACACCTCGCCAATATCATCGTAACGCCCACCATTGGCAACTGCCTGACCATGCCCGGGCGCAAGCGCTGCGAAAACCAAACCGGTGTGGTAGTGATAACCGCGCAATTCACTTAAATCGAAATATAAATTCACTTCAGGCATACGTGCACTGATTTGCTCAGCCGCCTGCTGCAGCGCAGCAATCGCCTGAGCAACTGCTGCCGGCGCTCCCGCTAACTGCTGACTTGCAACAGCCAACACTTCAGCGCCACCATTGAGCTGGCTCAATGCGCGCAACCGATTAGCTACCGTGCTATCACTCACACTATTGTTGATTGCCGTCTCAATTTCAGCACTGGCTTTACGTTGCAAGGCATCAAATAAGTCCTGCGCCGCCTCACCCTCCAAACCCGCCTGCTCGATTAATGCACGATAAATACCGACATGCCCAAGTCCAAAGTAATGTTGGTAACACCACTGACTTTCAGGGTTTCCAACATTAAACAGATCACTTCGATATCACTACTCAGACTATCGTCACCATACAGCTCTGCGCCTAATTGTATCGGTGAGCGTGAGCCCATTAAGGTTTTGGGCTTGGTATGCAACACACTACCGGCATAGCACAAGCGTACCGGGCCTTCACGATTTAGGCTGTGAGCATCGATCCGAGCTGTCTGGGCGGTAATATCAGCGCGAATCCCCATAGTGCGGCCACTGAGCTGATCAATAACTTTAAAGGTTTGAATATCCACATCATGACCCAAACCAACCAGTAACGATTCGGTGTATTCAATTAATGGGGAATCACTAACTCGTATCCCCAGCTGCGATACAGGTCTAATAATTTACGCCGCAACGATTCAGCTTGCGCTGCTTGCGCAGGCAACAATTCCTCAACACCATCAGGTAATAACCAGCGGTCAGCTATGGTCATAATAGATCCAAACTAGATTGTAGTGGGGCCACATGGCACACCGTTAACAGAGCTTATCCATTCAAAAAATGCAGTATACCGACTCCGGCCAGCATGCTGAACAACCCTATAATTCGCAATGTGCGATTATCGAGCCGGGTAATATTCCACGCCGTTTTACGCGCAGTATCAGGGCTTAAAAACGGCATTACCCCTCAATTACCAACACTAAACTGAGAGCCGTAATTAAGTCGTGCCACATTGAGCGCACCTGCTGGTAGCAATAGAAGTAGGCCAAACACAAAAAAACCGCGCAACCTCATGATTTCTCGA
Source organism: Oceanicoccus sp. KOV_DT_Chl (assembly GCF_900120175.1). Lineage (NCBI taxonomy): Bacteria > Pseudomonadati > Pseudomonadota > Gammaproteobacteria > Cellvibrionales > Spongiibacteraceae > Oceanicoccus > Oceanicoccus sp. KOV_DT_Chl. The sequence goes on along the minus strand of NZ_FQLF01000002.1, from coordinate 2,371,288 downwards.
TCGAATCCATGAAACTGCCCGGTTATCGTATGATACCACAATTTACTGCGGGGTAACCTCTGAGGCGCCCCGCAAGGCTAAAAAGTAGTCGTAAATATTAACGCCCCGCCTTGCTATCGTTCAGGTACTTGAAGAAGTCGCTCTGCGGGTCCACTAACATAATATCGCTCTTGTCACTGAAGGCTGTGCGATAGGCATTCAGACTGCGTACAAAAGCATAAAACTCAGGATCTTTGTTATAGGCAGCCGCATAAGTTGCCGCTGCCTCCGCATCGCCCTGACCTCGTAATTGCTCAGACTCACTAAAAGCGGTAGCTTCAATGATGGTTTTTTCACGCTCGGCGGATGAACGAATCTTCTCAGCCTGCTCCAAACCCTGCGAACGTAATTCACGAGCTTCTTTTTCCCGCTCAGCCTGCATCCGGCGAAATACGCGCCACTGACTTCAGAAGGTAGGTCAATACGCTTGACCCGCACATCAACAACTTCCACACCCAGGCTGCTACCAACACGCGCATTCAGGTCATCTTTGATGGCCTTCATTAACTCATCGCGCTGTCCTGACACCACTTCGTGCAAGGTGCGAGTACCAAACTGATTACGCAGGCCATCATTAACTCGCTTGGCTAAACGGTTCATCGCCTGTGATTCATTACCACCCGTGGCCTTGTAGTAAGTATCCACATCAGCAATTTTCCACTTAACATAGGAATCAACGATCAAGCGCTTCTTCTCTGCTGTAAGGAAACTTTCCGGCTGCGCGTCCAGTGTTATTACCCGACTATCAAACTTACGAACATCATCCGCCAGCGGCATTTTAATATGCAGGCCAGGCTGTACGTCGGTTTCAACTAAACGACCGAACCGCAGCTTAACTGCCCGCTCGGTTTCCATCACTACATACAAAGTGCTGTCAGCAATAATGACCAATAAAAACAACGCAATCACTACAGGGATTAATTTATTCATTAGCGAGCCTCCCTGCCGCGGTTAGCAGCTTGTTCACGACGTATTTTTTTAATCACCTCGTCAGCAATATCACTGATATTGGCGCTAGACATAGCATTGTTGGTTGCTGAGCTGGCAGCACGTTGTTGAGTGATTTTATCTAGTGGCAAATACAACATATTATTACCGCCTTCAATATCCACTAACACTTTCGAGCTATTACTCATGACGCCTGCACAGCATCAAGATATAAACGCTCTCGAGTGACTTCTGGCGCCTTTCTATATTCGGTCAACAAATTTTCGAAACGGTTCGCTTCACCCTTTGCCTCGACAATCACCTTGGCTTTATAACCGTTAGCTTCTTCAATGATGCGCTGCGCTCTACCACGGGCCTCGGGGATGACACCGTTAGAGTAGGCCTGCGCCTCATTGATCACACGCTCCTGATCTTCTCGTGCCTTGATAACGTCATCGTATGCTTCTTTGACCTCAGCAGGTGGCTTGGCTTCTTGAATATTGACTTTAACAATCTGTATACCGGTACCGTAATTATCAAGGTATTCTTGCAATCGGACCTGTACATCGACACTGATTTGCTCTCGGCCGATAGAAACAACGTCATCCAAAGTGCTGCTGCCAACCACATGACGCAAAGCGCTGTCTGTTGCCTGTTCAAGACTTAATTCGGGAGTGCGCACATTAAGGGCAAAAGCCTTCGGGTCAGCAACGTTGTATTGCACAGTTAATGGCGACTCAACAATATTCTCATCTTTAGTCAGCATCAAACCGCGAGAAGAATACTGGCGCTCCTCAGTTACACTAACAATGGTTTTGTTATCAACTAAAGGCGGATTCCAGTGCAGCCCCGGGCCATAGGTATCTAAATACTTACCAAAGCGGAGCACCACGGCACGATCTTTTTCATCGATCTGATAAATGCCCATCGCCGCCCAAATTAATCCCAGCACCAATAGAATCAGTACGATAAAGCTGCCACTAATATCAGCGCCGGCAGAACCACCGCCAGTACCTTTAGAGCCACCCCCACCGAACATGCTGTTAAGTTTTTGCTGTAGTTTTTTGAAGGCTTCGTCCAGATCTGGTGGGCCTTGATCGCCACTACCCCAAGGATCCTTGCCGTTATTGCCTCCACCCGGTTCATTCCAGGCCATCGTATTCTCCTGTTACTGAATATAAGTTGGCGACCGTAGTGCCGCCAACCACTTTACATCTGCGCGCAGTCTAACAAATTTCTAGCCGCTACGCCGCGTTAACTTTTGTTAGGGCTTATCTCAACTTCATCCCGGCTAAAACCTGTTCCGGATCCAGCTTTTCAGGGCTTAGCAAGCGGTAAAAATCGACTTTAGGTAAACGAATTTCCAGTACCGGCAACCCTTGCTCATTGTAATTCTCACTGATTACCACCGACTGCCGATACAGCGCAGAGCGCAAGCGCCCTGACCGGCATCAAGTGTCAGCTCGCCATGGATATAATCATCTCCCAGACATTGAGCCAAGCTTTCCAATAACAACTCAAAACCTTCAGCCTTTTGTGCCGACAACCAAACCCGCAATGGCTTGCCCGCCTGATCATAGTCAATACGTGGCTGCGCACCTAACAGGTCAATTTTGTTGTAGACCTCTAGGCACGGAATATCTTCAGCGCCAATTTCCTTAAGCACGGCCTCCACCTGCGCAATATTATCTGCACGCTCATCACTGGCACAATCAATCACATGCACCAACAAGTCCGACTGCGCAGCTTCCTCCAGTGTCGCTCGAAAGGCGTCTACTAGCTTATGGGGTAGATGGCGAATAAACCCGACGGTATCCACTAACACAATGGGGCCAAAATCCGGAATTGAAAGCTTGCGTAAGGTCGGGTCTAAAGTAGCGAATAATTGATCAGCCGCATAGACCTCAGCATTAGTCAGGGCATTAAATAGCGTTGATTTCCCGGCATTGGTATAACCCACCAAGGAAACCGTAGGTATATCTGCACGGTCTCTTGCTCGCCGACTTTGCTCACGCTGTTTACGGACTTTATCCAACCGCTGAGTGATTGCTTTGATTCTCAAGCGCAATAAACGGCGATCGGTTTCTAGCTGGGTTTCACCCGGGCCGCGCAGACCAATACCACCCCTTTTGCCGCTCCAAGTGCGTCCAACCTCGAACCAGACGCGTTGACATATGCTGCAATTGCGCCAACTCTACTTGTAACTTTCCTTCATGGGTACGAGCGCGCTGGGCAAAAATATCCAATATTAGACCGGTACGATCCAATACCCGGCACTCCAGCTCTTTTTCCAGGTTACGTTCCTGACTAGGGACAGCGCGTGATTGAATAACACTAATTCCGCTTCGTACAACCGTACTTGTTGACGGATTTCATCCAGCTTACCACTGCCCACAAAATAACGCGCTGAAGGGGAATTGCGGGTACCGCCGACAAACGACACGGGATCAGCCCCCGCCGACAAGGCCAGCTCCTCAAACTCGCGAGAGTTTTCACGCTCATCTTCACGATAGATATCAAGATGGACGAGCACAGCACGTTCACCCGCATCGGGACGCTCAAAAAACAATGAAAAACCTCAATAAGCGACGACAGCCAGTAGCCAATACCATCAGGCCTGAAAGACTCAGCGCAATAACGGAAGAATAAAAGAGCTTACTCTTCACCGTCCTGATCAGGCATCGGCATCCGTACTACTCGTGATGGAACCACGGTAGAAATAGCATGCTTATACACCATCTGGCTGACAGTATTTTTCAACAGCACTACAAATTGATCGAAGGACTCAATTTGACCTTGCAGCTTAATACCATTGACGAGATAGATAGAAACGGGAACCCGCTCCTTACGTAATACATTTAAGTAAGGGTCTTGTAAGGTATGCCCCTTTGACATGGTAAACTCCTTAATGCTCCAAATAGAGCCAATAATAAATAATAGTGAGACCTAATTTTTTATAACTTTGCTAACACCGCCATTAACATCGCAACCCTCTCCGGCTACTTCCTTAGATCCCCCGCAGATTCGCAGCACAACCACAGAAAATGTCAATTACAGTCTTCAAGCCACCCCAGTATAACGCATATCAAAAACTTAGGTAGTTAGATTGCGACAAAGCGATTAACATATTTTAACGCCAAGGCTAATGGTGGCTGCCCTTCCAAATCGGATATCACCGCCCTGGAAGCATCACTGGCCAGCAATAAACCTTGTTCATCCGTATGCAACCAACACACATCAGCCCATCCATTTAGCCAGGTAAATTGACGCTTGGCTAATTGTCGCGTGGCGATAATACCTCGCTCCACCATCGTCTCAACATCAAACTCACCGTCTAAATACTGCCAGACCTGTCGGTAACCTACGGCTCGCATAGACGGTAAGTCCAAATGCAAATCACCGCGGGCGCGCAAAACTCTGACCTCGTCGATCAAGCCCTGTTCCATCATTAGTCGAAATCTTTTTTCAATACGGCGGTGCAGCACCGTTCGATCAAGAGGGGCAATCGCTAATTGAATGACGTCATAAGGGAAGGCAACCCTGGATTGCTGCTGATGCAGCGCGGTCATAGTTTTACCCGAAGCGCGGTAAACTTCCAATGCCCGCTCGATACGTTGTGAGTGATTGGGGTGGATGCGCGCGGCGGCATCAGGATCAACTGCCGCTAACTGGGCATGCACATAGGGCCAGCCATGGTGCTTGGCATCAGCTTCAATTTTCAAGCGTATTTCAGCATTGGCTGCTGGCATATCGGCAAAACCTTCCAACAAAGCCTTAAAGTACAACATGGTGCCGCCCACCAGCAGCGGGATTTTACCCGCCGCAGTAATATCTGCCATTGCTGCTAGCGCGTCCTCACGAAACTCCGCCGCCGAATAACTTTCGGCCGGGTCAACAAAATCAATCAAACGATGAGGGGCTTGCAACAATTCTGCTGCAGACGGTTTGGCTGAGCCAATATCCATACCTCGATAAATCAACGCCGAGTCAACACTGATAATGTCACAGGGTAAATGTTGACATAACTGAATTGCTAAATCGGTTTTACCCGAAGCAGTAGGCCCCATTAAAAAAATTGCCGGTGGGAGTGATTTACTATTCACAACTTAAATATCGCCTGTACAAACAACAACCTGATCACGCCCTTGCGACTTGGCTTGATACAATAAATTGTCTGCCCGAATAATTGTCGCCTCATCCTGCTCTTCAGGAAGCCACTCCACCACCCCAACAGAAGCAGTCACATTAATTTCTTCACCTTCGCGCAAACTAACGAAATTATTACGAATACTTTCACACAGCCGGTATGCATAAACTGTCGCTTCTTCCAAAGGGGTTTTTGGCAACAATAAAATAAACTCCTCACCACCAAAACGCCCACAACTATCCGTCTCACGTTTATCGTTTCGCAACAGTTCCGCAAGCGATGCCAACACTCGATCGCCAGCCTCATGCCCATAGCGATCATTTACTTTTTTGAAAAAGTCCAAATCAATTAAAATAATACTAAACGTGTCATTGTAACGCTGCGCTCGTGCCAGCTCTTCGTTATAACGCTGAGCAAAAGCCCGACGATTTAACAACTGAGTGAGAGGATCGGTATCCGCTAATTTTTTTAACTTTTCCTCAGCCCCCTTCCTTTCCTTCACTTCATTCTGTAAACGGTGATTAAATAAAGCCAGCAGCATCGCCACCAAAAATAGCGCCACCAAAAAAATACATATTGTTATCAGCAATGACATGACATCATCAGACATTTTTTTATTTTCAGTGAAAACAAACCCCGCCAACTTATCTATATTGTCAACCATTGACTGCTGCAAAAAAACATTGGCCATCTGCTCAAAGCGCTGCGGATTCATGTAACCCACTTCAACAAACTGCGGCATTATTAATTCTTGTACAGACAAAGCCTCAAATCGCATATGGTTTAACGATTTTTTGCTGTTATATTTACTACGAATTATCTGAATAATTTCTTCGGGGTGCGCTAACGCATAATTCCAACCCTGAATTGTGGCCTGCTTAAATCGAGCTGCACGCTCTGGATTACGCTGCACTTCCTGTTCAGTAGTAAATAAAATGTCACTGTAAAAATCGATACCGTAATCACGAGGATTTATAAGATTATATTCAATGCCGCGCTCTTCTAAATAAAATGGCTCATTAGTCAAATACGAATTAAATGCGTCCGCCTTGCCATCAACCAAATCCTGAATTTGATAAGAGCTGGGAATCATATCAACCTGCTTGGGGTCAATTTTCTGCGCCAGAAACATTGCTAAAAAACCAGCGTCAGCATCATCCCCTACACTCATCACCCGCTTACCTACTAAATCAGCAGGTTGTTTAATACCTGAACTTTTTAAAGTAACCAAAACCGAAGGGGAATGCTGAAAAATAGCCGCCAAAGCGACAATGGGTGTACCGCGCAAGCGTTCGAGTAACACTTCACTATTAGCCTCGCCGTATTGCGCGCGGCCAGCCAAAACTTCGGTAACCGGCTGACGTTCAGGTGAGCCGGCTACCAACGTAACATCAAAACCAGCTTGCTGATAAAAACCTTTTTCCTTAGCCGCATAGTAACCTGCAAACTGAAACTGATGATGCCAGCGCAGCTGAAAACGAATGGGTTCCAAACGGGTAGGAATCAACGACTGAATGGGTGCGCTAGCTTTTTCAGCAGCTACGGCAAGAAAAGACCACAACAAGCACACCGCCAATAGCACGCAACGCAAGGGTTTTCCTATCAGCGATCGACCGGTGCTTTGCACAACCTTTGGTTTATTCAAGAAATCCATCACCTAAATAATAAGCCAGCATTAAAAACTGAATCCACGGGCAGCTCAAGTAAAAATTAGTAACTACTGACCTCGTAAAAATAATTTATCCAATTGATCAATCGACATCTGGGTCCAGGTTGGTCGACCATGATTACACTGACCACTACGCTCAGTAGCTTCCATATCCCGCAACAGTGAATTCATCTCCGGAATCGTTAAACGACGATTAGCTCGTACCGAACCATGACAAGCCATAGTCGATAATATTTCATTGATATGCGACTGAATACGATCACTGCTACCATGCTCTAATAAGTCGGCAACCACATCTCGCACCAACTGTTCAACATCACTGCCTTGCAATATTATCGGTAGCTGCCTGACCAGCAACGTTTCAGGTCCCGCCCGTTCCAAACTAATACCTAAACTTTCAAAAACTGCTTGATGCTGATCGGCACAATCTCCTTCGCGCTGACTTATGGCAATCGACTCAGGCACCAGCAATGGCTGCGCCTGAATACCTTCACCTTCACGGGCACTTTTCATCCGCTCATAGGTAATTCGCTCATGCGCTGCATGCATATCTACCAACACCAAACCTGCAGCATTTTCTGCCAGAATATAAATTCCTTTAAGTTGGGCTAAAGCATAACCCAGTGGTAGTATTTGCCCCTGATCGGCCGACTCCGTAGCCCCAGCAGGCACTACCCCACGATCACCAGGCCTCGACGAGCCACTATACAAAGAACCATAATGGTTTAGATGCTCCCTCACCTCTCCTGCAGCCGGATAGCTGACACCTGCATAACTGGTATTTTGATCTTGTCGCAGCGGCATCACCTCCTGCTGCTGAAATTCACCCGCAGCAGTACCGGTTAAGGATGACTGCGCAGACTCGATACTGGCTGAGGGCATTTGGTCTTCTGGCCGCACCGCCGCTAACAATCGATGTAAGCTGCGGAATAAAAAATCATGCACTGTACGACCATCACGAAATCGCACTTCGTGCTTAGTAGGATGGACATTGACATCTACTATCGATGGGTCAACTTCCAGATACAGCACAAAGGCTGGATGACGACCGTGAAACAACACATCACGGTAAGCTTGTCGAACAGCATGGGTAACTAACTTATCGCGGATCACTCGACCATTCACATAAAAATGCTGCAAGTCCGCTTGGCTACGCGAAAAGGTCGGCAAGGCGACCCACCCCCATAAACGCAAGCCCGCTGCTTCGGTATCAATATGCAAAGCATTTTGCATAAATGCCGGACCACAGACCGCGGCTACCCGTCGTTCTTTTTCTAACTGACTGACACAGGGCTTAAGGGCATGTATTGCCTTGCCATTGTGATTTAAATAAAAGCCCACATCAAAGCGGCTTAAGGATTGCCGTTTAATAACTTCTTCCAAGTGCCCAAATTCGGTTTTTTCCGTACGTAGAAATTTACGTCGTGCCGGCGTATTAAAAAATAAATCCCGCACTTCAACGGTAGTCCCTTGTGGATGTGGCGCAGGGCTAACTGCAACAGCCATATCCCGGCCTTCCGTTTCAGCCTTCCAACCCGCACCCTTGGTTGCGGTATTGGATAAAATGGTCAACCGGGATACCGAACTAATACTAGCAAGCGCTTCCCCCCTGAACCCCAGCGTCCCCACTCTTTCTAAATCTTCCAGCTCAACAATTTTACTGGTCGCATGGCGACTTAGCGCCAGCGGCATATCATCCTGCTGAATACCGCCACCGTTATCCCGCACTCGCATGAGCTTTACGCCACCGGCATCTACGTCGACATCTATACGACTAGAACCAGCGTCCAGACAATTTTCTACTAATTCTTTTATTACCGATGCAGGGCGCTCGACAACCTCACCGGCGGCAATCTGGTTAGCCAGTCTGGGAGTAAGGAGTTTTATTCGGGACATCTTCGACTCTTATTTGCAGGCAAACGACCACTCAGGAAGCAGGTATTAATATTCTTTGCCCCACTTTAATCGTGTTGGAAGCCAGAGCATTTTTTTCACGGATAGACGACACACTGACTTGATAGCGCAGTGCAATTCCCGACAGAGTATCACCTCGGCTAATCACATATTCAACATGCAAATTACTGTCACGCTTTTTACTGGCCAAGTAAGTATCATGCGGAGGGCTGGTGGAAAAATGACTGGTAATACCATTAAAAATGGCTCTGGCCATTTGCCGCTGATAGGTTTTCGTACTGAGTTTTTTAGCTTCATTAGGATTAGAGATAAAACCGGTCTCAACTAAAATTGACGGCACATCCGGGGAGCGTAATACCGAGAAATTAGCCAGCTCCACTTTTTTACTATGCAAGCGAGAAATCTTACCCATTTGTCCCACAACCTGGAAACCCACCTGAGTACTCACATCCAAACTGGCCGACATCGATAAATCGGCCAGTACACCGGCCAACACATCATCTTTATCGCTGAGGCTAACCCCCCCAACCAAATCCGAGTTATTCGCATCATTGGCTAACACTTGCGCCATGGCGCTAGAGGCACCCCTGCGAGACAAAGCATAAACAGAGGAGCCATAAGCGCGGTGATCACTAAACGCATCGGCATGAATTGAAACCATCAAATCAGCCTGCGATTTACGGGCAATATTGCGACGCTGCTGGAGGCCAACATAATAATCACCAGTACGAACCAGTACTGGCTTATAACCCTTTTCTTTACCCAATAGATAATTAAGTTCTTTGGCTATTTCAAGCACCACGTGCTTTTCACGCAATTTATTAGCACCACTGGCACCGGGATCTTCGCCGCCATGCCCGGCATCGATAGCAATAATAATATCCCGTAAACTTTGATCATCGACATGCTTTACTACCGGCTGGCTGGTGTTTTTGTCGTACAAGTCAACTACCAATCGATCCTTAAATTCCTGATTGGCCTTTAGTAAAAAGCTGCGCGGCTTAACGTCACTATTCACATCCAGAACCAAACGCAGATCCGACTTATCTTTAATACCTGAGCGCACCCTTGAGATAGGACTGCCTTGCAAATCCAACTGCGTCAACTTGGCTTTAAGAGTGGCATTATCAATATCCACCACAATACGATTCGGTGCTGCCAGCGTAATGACTTTATGGGAAGTGGGTGCAGATAATTCCAAGACCACCCGGGTGTGATCCGGTGCCCGCCAGACCCGTACATCGTCCACTGTCGCCGCTTGTGCAAACACAGTCCAATACATTGGCAGCAGCAGGAATACCGGAAGATAAGCCTTTTTCAAGGGGCGAAAGACCTTGATGTTTACACACCAAAGCAGCTGTTCGAAAGATTGATTTAACCGCATCACTCTTTATTAATTCTCGTTCTGGTCAACTTTATTGCCAATCGATGCCGCCGTAACAACAACCACTTCGATCAACCGTTAATTATTATGGCTAGTGGCCAGCAACTTCAATATCGCCGCTCCGGTTTTTGTCTGGCTAACAATAACTAAATCCCGCCCGTCACTGATGGCCTGTATCCTAACCACTAAATCCGCCATGGGCAAAAACATCGCCCCTTTTTCCGCCCACTCTACTAAGCATAGGCTATTTTTAGACTCAAAATAGTCGCGTATCCCCATATATTCCAATTCTTCTGGATCTCCCAGACGGTATAAATCGAAATGGTAGACACTAGCATCATTAAACTCATAAGGTTCGACCAGCGTATAGGTCGGGCTTTTTACCGCCCCTTGATGACCAAAAGCCTGTAATACGCCCCGACTCAAGGTGGTTTTACCCATACCCAAGTCGCCATCCAGAAAAATGACTACTTGCCGCTGGAGACAGGCGCGGCCCAGCTCAGCACCAAACGCGACCATGGCAGCTTCGCCCAATAATTGAATAGAGAATTCGAACGCGTTTGCTTGCAGGGTATTCATATAAAATAGGTCATCCAGTTATTCATTCACCAAATGACGTAAATGAGGCAGCAAATCTGTCGCCAGCATCCCACGCTGACCATCTAAAGCAGCCAAATCTGCCGCCGCACCATGCAAGCACACACCTAGTCTGGCTGCATCGGCAACCGACAAGCCTTGTGCCAATAAAGCACCCAGCACGCCACTAAGCACATCGCCCATGCCGCCGCTGGCCATGCCCGGGTTGCCATAAGCACAAAGTGCTGGCAATTGGTGCTCACTATCAGCCACTAAAGTACCCGCGCCTTTTAAAATGACTGCCCCGCCATAACGACGTTGTAATTCAATAACGGCTGCAAAACGGTCTTGCTGGATTTCGGCGACCGAACAATTCAACAATCTGGCCGCCTCACCGGGATGCGGCGTTAATATCCACTTGTCGCGGGTACATTCCTTTATAAAAGTTCTTGCAGCCAACATATTAAGCGCATCAGCATCCACTACCAAAGGCACATCCAACTGGCACACTTGCTGAAATAATTGTTCACCCCACGCCGCCTGACCCAAGCCTGGCCCAACCACCACAGCATTAGCTCTGGGCAATAGCTCTGCCAGCTCCTGCCCGGAAATAACACCATGAGCCATCACTTCAGGGCAGCGGCTGATCAATGCAGGGATATGTTCGGGACGTGTCGCACAGGAAATAAGTCCGGCGCCGACTCGGCAGGCCGCTTGCGACGCCATTACCGCCGCGCCGGCCATACCTGCATCGCCGCCGGTAATCATGACATGCCCACCATGTCCTTTATGGGCTGTTGTTGCCCGAGCGGGAAGGTGCTTCATTAATGCGGCTAAATCCAATCGTTCACTACTAGCAGCCACCTGACCAAAAATCATTGCGGGAACCCGCAAATCAAAAAAATGGACAGTGCCTGTGTACGCCGGTGCGGCCCCGTCAACAGGCCTTGCTTAAAGCCAATAAAACTAGTCGTATGCTCCGCATAGACTGCACTATTATTACCTGCTGAAGACATCACCCGGCCGGTGTCACTGCACAACCCCGAAGGGATATCCACGGCCAGTACAGGGCAGTCGCTAGCATTCATCGCCGCAATTGCTGTCAGCGCGTCGGCCCGTAGCTCACCGCTTAAGCCGGTTCCCAGCAAAGCATCAACAATGACGCCTTGCTGAATGATGACAGACTCAGAAAAGGCAATAACCTCAACACCATCCTGCAGCGCCAATTTACGTGCTTGCAACGCATCACCCTGAATTTTTTCAGCGTCGCCGCACTGCACCACTTGCACTGCAATACCCTGCTGGCGCGCCAGTGATGCCATCACATAGCCATCCCCGCCATTATTACCGGTGCCGCAAAACACTGTGATGCGCTCCAACTCAGGCCAGGCTTCCTGCAATACATTAAAAGCGGCCTTGCCAGCCCGGCGCATCAGCGTAAAACCAGCAATCCCCCCCTGCTCAATGGCCAGCCGATCCAGTTCACGAACGGCCGCCGCGCGGTATAAGTTTGTCGGTAAGGGTTGATGACTGTTCATTACTTTAATGTCGCAATCTGTCAGAATAGTTTTCATTATAAATGATGCATCGCATTACTACGAAACCCAATAGCCGCCATGGTCAATAATCCCACATCTAACACCGACAATAAGCCTGATGTCCATACCATCGACTTATACCGCCTGGTCGAGGATATTCGCCACTGGGGCGCTGAGTTGGGTTTTCAGCAAATCGGCATCAGCGACATTGATTTAGGCGAACACAGAGCGCACTTACAGCACTGGCTGGAAAAAAACTTCCATGGCGACATGCACTATATGGAGAGCCACGGTGACAAGCGCTCCAATCCAGAGCAGTTATTACCTGGCACTATCCGCGTGATCAGTGCCCGCATGGACTACTTGCCCGATACTGACGACATGACTGAGGTGCTCAACAACCCCAGCCAAGCCTATGTCTCACGCTATGCCCTCGGTCGGGATTATCATAAATTAATGCGTAAACGCCTGGCTAAATTAGCCGAAAAAATTTCCGCTGTTGCCGGTCAACACAACCACCGCGCATTTGTCGATAGCGCACCTGTACTGGAAAGGGCACTGGCAGAAAACGCCGGTCTCGGCTGGATTGGCAAAAACACTATGCTAATCAACTCACAGGCAGGTTCCTGGTTTTTCCTTGGCGAGATTTATACCGACTTGCCACTACCTGCGGACCCAGCACAACAAACCATGCACTGCGGTAGCTGCACCGCCTGTATTGATGACTGCCCCACTGGCGCCATCGTCGGCCCCAACCAAGTGGATGCGCGCCGTTGTATTTCTTATCTAACCATTGAACTAAAAGACAGCATTCCAGAAGAATTGCGCCCGTTAATGGGCAATCGCATTTACGGTTGCGATGACTGTCAGCTAGTATGCCCCTGGAATAAATTTTCTAAACCCTCGCAAGAAGACGACTTCCAACCGCGCAACGATTTACAGTCAGCACAATTACTGGATTTATTTAACTGGGATGAGCAAGAATTTTTACAACGTACCGAGGGCTCAGCCATTCGGCGCATTGGTTATGACTGCTGGCAGCGCAATATTGCTGTTGCGCTGGGTAATGGGCCTAAAAATCCTGCCGTCATTGCTGCACTTGAAGCCAAAAAAAAACAGGCGTCTACTATGGTCGCGGAGCACATTAACTGGGCCTTATCCCGATTAAACTAATCACTTTTTCTGCTTCACTCGATCGCCACTAGTGACTCACAATGCTCTTTTAATTTTTTCAGTAGCGGCTTATAGACATTTCGATGCGCCATTTTCCCCATCAACAAAAAAGACAAATGAGAAAAGACTTTATTGGATTGCACCGCACAATGAAAAGATACAGTGGTTTTATTATTTTTTTCTAGAAAGCGCCAAATGCCTTTACCAATAAGATCGCCCTCAATATAAGACTCCTCAATGCTTTCACCGGGAATCATGGCATCAATTTGCCGAACAAAATCACTGAGAATTATTGGTTTATAACCATACTGATGACGCAGCTGCGCCCCCACAACCACGCTATCTTGATTAATAAGAGAACACTGGTAAACAGGTATCCACTTTTTCCATTGCGGATAGTTAGCCACTACCTGGTATACCATTGAGGCTGGCGCTTCGATTGTTATTTCATCGACACAATCAATAAACGGCATTTCACTCTCCCTGTAAATTTCAGCACCAGAACGGGTGACACTTAAAGTAAAAACAAACTAATCTCGGGTACAGCCGCAACTATTATTAAGCCAATTAACATCAAGCCCATAAAAGGCACCGCCGCCTTGCATATCTCCCAGAAACTTTCCCTAAAAGCGCCCATGGCAATAATTAAATTCAGACCCATAGGCGGCGTTAAATACCCGATTTCCAAATTCACAATCATCATAATACCAAAGTGAATGGTATCTATCCCCAGGCTATTGGCAACAGGCTTTAGTAATGGCGCTAAAATCAAAATAGCCGAACCAATATCAATAATACTGCCAGTTAATAACAGCAGGATATTACTAGCCAGTAAAAAACTTAACTTACTATCAATATATTGCAGCATTGTGGCCACTAACTGGTCGGGAAGCTGCTGGTAGGTAAGAAACATATTCAGACAAACGGCTAGCATCAACACTGGAAATAAACCGCCAATTAACGTGCAGGTCTTTTCCGTAATTTTTAATACATCGTTTATTTGCATTTCTTTATAAACAAATAATTGTATAAACAATGTATAAAAAACGGCTACTACCGCCGCCTCAGTAGCAGTAAAAAAACCACTGTATATGCCACCCAATACTAAAGCAGGCGCCAACAACGCCAATATGCTACGTTTTAAACTATGCCACAACGCGACTGAGTAACGCCCCGTTGGCATATGTCGGCATTTAAATAAAACATAAGCTGAAATAATGAACGTTAGTAGTAGTGCCGGCCCGAAGCCCGCGAGAAATAAATCAACAATTGAAGCCTTGGTCATCACACCATATAAAATAAGCGGGATACTAGGCGGAATAATAATACCCAGCGTGCCAGCGGCACAAAGTACGCCTATGGACAAACGCTTGGGATAACCCGCCTCAATTAAAGCCGGATACAGGACGCTACCGACTGCTAACAATGTCACCGTGGAGGACCCGGACATAGCAGCAAAAATTGCGCAAGCCAGCACTGCCGATAGCGCTAGGCCACCTGGTATTATAATGGTCACTTCTCGCAACACATCGGTGATACGGCTGGCCATAGAACCGGCACTCATTAAATTACCGGCCAAGATATACAGTGGAATAGAGAGCAATACTTCTTTGTTTAATGCCCCCCACGCATCCAGCAGAATAAAACGTAATTCACTATCACTAAAGAAGTAATAACAGTAGGCCAGTACTGCCATCAAAATTATCATCACTGGCTGTCGCAACAATAGCAACAACAACACCAGCACTATCAAGCCGAGAATCGTCACCACTACTCCACCGACTCATTTACGGGCTGCAATGCGGGATAAAATGAAAACAACAAGTAGCGGATGCTCGACAAAACAAAAGCCAGCGGTAATAACAACTGCACCGGCCATACCGGTATTAACAACACACTAGACTTCTCAGCCAGCGCGTAGCTCTCCAACACCAACTGCACACCTAAAAAAGCAAAAAACCCAAGCAACATAGCACTAAGCAACGCAGCCAAGCGCTGTATCTGCGGCTCCCAGGCCCGTGGTAGCCAATGGTCGGCAAATCGCGGGCGCAAATGGCTACCATTGGCAGAAGCTAAACCTAATCCCAACAAGGAAACCACGATATTGGCATATACCGCCACTTGATGCGCCCAGCTTAAGCCGTTTCCAAATAAAGTCCGGAGTAACACATCGGCAAATAGCACCAACGCTAACAAGGCTAGGGCACTATTGCATAGCACTCGCTCGATATGATTTAAAATAGCTAACATTGACGAAGTGTTCACAGTGGCCGGAATTTAGAAGTGGTTAACGTATTATATTGTTATCGCGTATAACAATGCCTATATTAGCGACTTTAGCTGCAAGTTTGAAGATATTACTGACACCCCAATAATCTCAGCAAAAGCCTTAAGTTATTGGTTATTTTACCGCTATATGTTAATACTTCTCCTATAATTAACAGTCATCCAGACCTAATCAGAGTATCAATAACCATGTCCATATTAAGCAGCAGCCTGATCGGGCGCGCACTGTTACCCATTGGCATTACCGCCATCCTTCTTATATTAGCCAACGTCTTTATTAGCGGCAGCGAGGGCCTGATTAATTTGGTCATCAGTTTGGCCCTTATGGTAATCGTTAGTGCTGTAAGCTTAAAAAGTCTGGCAAGCAACAGACTGGAAGCGCTAGGCCGCTACCTCTCACTGATTATCAGCACAGAAACAGCACCTTCAAACCCATTACGTGATACAGCCAATGATGAATTAGCGCAAATCACCAATAACCTAAGCAACTTCATTGGTAACCTACGTGAAGTGTTATCCAATATTCGTACCGATGCCGATCAAGTGTTACAGGGTGCAGAAAACCAGGCACAACGCATGTCATCATCTGTAGCCCAGCTAGAAAGCAGCAATCAGTCTGTGCTAACCGTAGCTGAATCACTTAGCCAAATTACCGCTACTTCCTCTACCTTATCTGACAACACACACCAAATTACTAGCACTGTGGGCGAAGTCATTGACTCGCTTGAACTAGGCTGTGCCGCTTCAGATGCCAATCAAGCATCTATGAAAGAGCTAGTGAGTAATGTAGAAACCATGAGCGCCAACATCGCCCGGCTTCAGGAAGAAAGCGCTCAAATTGGCTCAGTACTTGATGTTATCGGCGGCATTGCCGAACAAACTAATTTGCTAGCCTTGAACGCTGCCATCGAAGCCGCCCGAGCCGGTGAGCAAGGTCGCGGCTTTGCGGTAGTAGCAGATGAAGTTCGCGCACTGGCCCACCGCACTCAAGATTCTACCGGTGAAATTCAAACCATGGTAGAAGGGCTACAAGAAAAAGCGCGCAGTGCTGTAAAGGCAATGGAACAGGGTCTGACTTTGAGCCGCAACAGTCTTGAACAAAGCCAGCAAGTTGAATCGGTTTTGCAACAAGTCCAATCCATTGTGGGTGAGGTCAATAGTTTAGCCAGCCAAATCGATCAAGGCACGAGTGTGCAGACCAGTGCTACTGAAGATATTAATAAACAAATGACCGCCATCGCGGAGCAAATCAGGGAAGTTAGTGCCGGCCTGGGTGTCATTGCCGAACAAGCTCATGACCAGCAAGAAATCGCACACAAAGTAAATACCGAATTAAATCGTGTGTGCGTTTAACGTTAACAACTATAAACCTAATACCCCTGGATTAATTTTTCCATTCGGGTCTACAACTTTTTTAATACTCGCCACTAAGTCAAAAGCATTCTTCTTTAAGCCGGTTTTATAATGGTAAGACCGGCCTACTTGTAAATGCACACCGCCCATCTCACTAAACAGATCCGCTACTTCTTGCCTAATCTTCGCCACTGCTGCACGCGCGACTAGATCCTCATTATGCTTAACCACTTTTTGATAGAAAGCTGGCTCTACACTGGCCTTTTGTATTTCATCCACTGCATCCGGCCAAAAAAACAACGGCTCCACTGCAATACAATTAGTCGATACATTATTATAAAGAAAACCGGTTTTAATTTGATATTGTTCAATGAGAGCTGCATGCTTGGCAAAAATCGCCAACACCGCTTCCGTAGCCGCACTCGCTTTTGATAAGGGCATCAATGCATGAACCGGCGCCCAACGCTCGCCGCCGGGGCCAATCATATTATTTACCGGCCCGAATGGATTAGCGCGAATGATTTTAGGGATAGAGTTTTCCACCTCATTACCACCATGCTTTTTACCAATGGCGACTACTTTTTCCAAAGCATCTTCAGCTGCGGCAGCAACTCGCTCCTCAATGACAACATACATCGGCCATCGCAAATCCTTCATAAAACGTCGACCAGCTAATGCTAACTTAGCGCCGTCCTTTAACGCGCCCATTACCGAACCGCTATTCTTCAGTACTCCAGCAAACGCTTTAGCATCATTCACCAAACTATCGCGCTGTGCGCGCATTTCAGTGAGCAAAGGATCAAAACCAAAACACTCCGCCGCTAACGCCGAGCGGGAAATTTCATTCATAGTGGCAAGCAAGCCATGATGATCCGCAAAATCAAAAGCAACATAGCGATGCGCGCCAAGCTCTGGTGTTAGCCTTAATGTCACTGCAGCCTTAATACCCAACGCACCACAATCACAGGTAAACAGGCCCGTTAAGTCAGGTCCAAAATGCCGAAAGAATGGCGTCCCATTTTTTTGTGCCGCCGAACCTGTAGACAAAATGGTACCATCAGCCACTACCACATCCATACTGACTACCGAGTCAGCAGCACTGCCGTAACTACCACCACCCCAGAAAATACTATTTTGCGAAACACTTCCACCCACTGTTGCTTTTATACCCGATAGCGGTCCCCAATATGGCGTTCTTACGCCGCTGCCCTTTAAGGCTTCGTGCAATGCCTTCCATGTACAACCAGCCTCTACCGTGACATACATATCTTCGCGATTGATCTCGATAATTTTATTCATCCGCGAACAATCAATCATCACCGCATCAGGGTGATCAGGTGTATAGGCTTTGGTATAAGACATACCGCCACCACGCGCTATGACAGCATGTCCTGCGGTAGTGGCTGCAGCCACCACCTGCGACAATTGCTCCGCATTTTCCGGCTGCACTACAGCTATTGCAGTTTCACCACGACTCCATATATCCATGGAATAAAACACACGGCTTTCTTCATCAAGCAAACAATACTGCTCACCAACAATCTGCTGCAGGGATACCACTACACTCATACGACCTTCTCATTTAGTAATTGCCGCTGGCGAAAAAACAGCAGCACGACCAAGCCCGCTACAAACGATAAAATTCGCTCAAAAATTGTCGCAGGCAAACTGTCAGAAATATAATTTTGGACAAAACTTCCGGGATTGAAGTGAAAAAATACTGCCAATGTAAAGCCAGTAACCATACCGAAAAATACACCTTTAGGTACGATATTCACCCCCGACACCCGCAACAATACTAACGGCCCAAACGCAGCGCCCAAGGCTGTCCACGCCAATAACGCACGCTTAAAAATAGTCGATGGCAAAGTTAATGAAACCACCACCGCCAACACCACCAGTATTGCAATCGCTAAACGAGAGATCAATAGCGCCTTACTGGGAAACCGCTTACTTAAACCCAAGTCATAAGATACTGCCGACGCCCCCACCAACAATTGGCTATCTGCGGTCGACATAATCGCGGACAACACTGCAGCCACTAGTACCGCGGCAATCACCGGCGGAAATAAATAATCTGTTAATTCAAAGAAAATATACTCTGGGTTTACAACTTCCGGAATCAGTATATGACCAACCAAGCCAACAAAACACATGCCACCAAACACAACAAAAAACCATAACACCGTAATTAACCGCGCCTGTCGCAGTGATTTTTCATCTCTTAGAGCCATAAAACGCACCAACAAATGCGGCTGACCGAAGGTACCGAACGCCACACCGGTTGCTCCTAATACAAACCCCAGTGCCGTCCACCCCGAAAAAGCGCCGGTGAAACTCATTTGCTCAGGTGTACTCACCGCCTGCAGGCCGGTAACAAAACCATCAATACCTCCCACAGCAATCAGTGCAGCAGTAGGCAACAAAATAGCCGCTATGGCCATTAAAAACCCCTGCACTGTATCCGTCACACTGACGGCCCAAAAACCACCGAGAAAGGTATAAATCATTATAATGACCGCACCAAGCACAATGCTGTTAGTCATTGAAATATTAAACGTCTGGTGAAAGGTATTGCCAGCCCCTTGAAATTGAGCGGCAACATAAAAAGAAAAAGCAAAAATAATGATAATGGACGCGGAGTAAACAATAGCCTTGCGCCAAAAACCCTCAGCACCCAGTGCAAGAAAGTCTGTCAAGGTCAGCAAATTATGCTCGCGACTAAATACCATTAATCGCTGACCAACAAAAACCCACGCGAATAACATTCCCAAAACAGCGCCAATCACCAGCCATATAGCAGACAAGCCCATCACAAAGGCCGCCCCACTGACGCCCAACAAAGTCCAGGCAGAAGATGAACTCGCCGAGTAGCTAATAGCGGCGACAACGGGACCTAGACCACGACCGCCAAGAAAAAAATCTGCTTCATCGTGAGTACGCCGCTGCGCCCACAACCCTACACCGATCAAAAAGATTTTATAAACAACCAGCGTAACTAGAACGATGGTGACTTTATCCATAACGGACGACCGTGAAGTAGCAATTACATGCTATTTAAATGATTAATTACATCTTGCACAGTTTGCACTTCAGCATATTTCGCGTGCATGTCGTGTAAATTTGCTTCATGCGCTTCCTGATTGCGATCTCCGACCGCCTCAACAGGCACCACTACCGGGTAATTATTCTGCAAGCCATCAACTACTGTGGCTCGCACACAACCACTAGTCGTTAGCCCTGTGACCACTATAGAGTCAGCACCAATGGCTCGAAGCTGTTGATCCAAATCCGTTTTAAAAAACGAACTCGCCCAACATTTCTCGATTAATACTTCACCATCAATAGGCTCCAACTCAGGGTCAACCAACACCCAGTCAGAGTCAGGCGTTAAAACATTCAGCGCACTAATACGGCCACGAAAAACAGTGGCGTCATCATCATTACGATAAACAACGGTAGTAAAAAACACCGGTAGCCCTTTGGCTCTAAATGCTTCCAACAACGTTTTATTAGCCGCCACCACTTCAGGGCAATCGGTTCCCAACGGACATTTTGAACTGGTAAAGCCATTGATCATATCAACTAACACCAGTGCAGGCTTATCACCCAAGCCAAGGGCTTTGCGTTCCAGATCCATAATATCTCTCAGTAGCTAAAATTTATTGAAAAAAATCCTTTAGCAGGACCGCCATTTTGTCGGCATCCCGCTCACAGCCGTAAGTACGACCATCTTTAATTTCTTTCCTCGTCCCTTGCGACAACAAAGCCAGCGCATCATCCAACTGACCGTACAAAGGGTCTTGAGTACCAGCAAAAATAAGTGTTGGGCATTGTATAGCGGCCAACTGGGTAGCGTAATCTTGCGCAATAACAGCCATGTAGGCATCGGGGTAGCGCTCCCCCAACTCAATACCCAGCAACGTTTCACGCTGACTTATACTCAGTGGCGCATCGTTATCCTTACCACGAATACGCTGCCACATTTGTATTAAATGGCTACCATCTTCCTGCACAGGAAAAGCACAGGAAATTGTCGGCAGTAATTCACGCAAGCTATCATTAAGCAAGGTCGGACCAGACAGCGCCATTTTTTTACATACGCCAGGAAAATCATATTCCAGTTGCACCGCAACTGAGGCACCGGTGTGATGGCCAAACAGGTAACATTGGCTAACCCCCAAGTTAGACAACGCTTCGTGAAATACTTTAGCAATAGCTTCAATGGTTATACTGCCCGGCAAAGGATCACTGCCACCAAAACCCGGCATGTCCGGCGCAATCATCCAATAGTCTTCCGCCAATTCCGTCAGCAATGCATCATACATAGCGGAAGAACTAGGAACCTGATGCAATAAAATTAGCGGTACGCCTAAACGGCTATCACCACTGCTTCGATAGTGTATTTGACCAATAGCTGTATCAATATAATCGCGACGAATGCTCATGGGATTGAAATTAACCACCTAACTCAACACTGATCCACTTCAGCTCAGTAAATTCCTCTGTGCTGTATTTACCACCGCTGCGACCGATACCGGAATCACCCATACCACCTATTGGCGCCATCGCATTACTCTGAAAAGAGTGCATGCCAATATGGACCGCACCGGAACGAATTTCACGAGCCGCTTTAAAACCGCGTTGAATATTATGGGTTAACACTGCCGCCGATAACGCAAACACACTGTCGTTGGCTAATGCGATAGCATCATCCAGGTCCTGCGCCTTAACCACGCTGGTAAGTGGGCCAAAGCTTTCATCCCGCCAGGCTGTCGCTTCACGAGAAGGCTCCAGCAACACGGTTGGTTGCAGCGTCAAACCTTGATGCACTTCACCACCGGTCAGCAAAGCGGTACCACGACTTTTTGCATCTTCAATATGAGCGAGCACTTTGTTTAAGGCATTGCGATTAATCAACGGGCCGTACGCCGATTTTGTATCGCGCACATCACCTACAACCAATTGTTCGCAACCTGCTTTAAGTTCAGCAATAAATTCATCAAAAATACCAGCCTCAACAACGATCCTTGAGTTAGCCATACAAATTTGACCGGCGTGGGTAAACATCCCTTCGATGGCAATTTTAGCGGCGGACTTAGCATCAAAATCATTCAGTACTACTAAGGCAGATTTTCCACCCAACTCTAATTGGGTCGGACGCATTTTTTCCATCGCGATTTTTCCAATCGCTTTACCGGTAGCCGTAGAACCGGTTAAGGCGATAGCGTTGATATCATCATGCTCAACTAATGGCGAACCGCACTCCGCACCAAATCCTGTAACTACACTAACGGCATCAGCAGGTAATCCAGCCTCTACCAGTAACTTGGCATATTCAATGGCAATTAGCGGGGTTTCTTCCGAGGGTTTAATGACAATACTATTGCCCGCTGCCAGCGGAAATGCCGTCATTTTGGTCAGCAATAGCAATGGTGCGTTATAAGGCACTATGGCAGCGACAACCCCCAAAGGCTCACGGAAAACCATGGAAATTCTATCGGGGCTGTCATTCGGCATGGTCTCGCCATACAAACGACGAACTTCACCAGCAGCGGCTCGTAATAAATCCGCGGTGCGAGCGATTTCATAACGAGCCTTATTAATGACCGAGCCACTTTCATCGATTAATAAGTCGAGATAACGCTGCTCACCCTGCTCTGCCATAATATCGGCTGCACGCAACAGAACAGCTTCACGTGCGCTAGGCGTCAGGCGGTGCCACTGGGTAAAACCGTTACGTGCAGCAGCTACCGCCAAATCGACATCTGCTTTAGCACCACGAGCAACCCTACCAATAACCTGCTCAGTTGCCGGGGACAAAACATCAAAAGTTTCACCTGAGGCGGCTGCCTGCTCGACACCACCAATTATCAAACCACGTTCAATCATGCGATCACTTCACAACCTTTTCACAACAATTTTCAAGACTCGTTAACCAACTGCAACGATTACTATTTTTTTGCCGCAGCAAATTGAGCCTCAGCTTGTTCCAACAATTCAGTTTTAGCCGCATCAGCTCTACCCATTTCAGGCGAAAAGCCCTGCACCAACCCCATGCCGATATCACGCATGGCACGAGACTGTGGCGCTGTACCCAAAGTACCGGAGGTACCAGCAATTTTTAAAGCACCCTGCGCCACACCAAACGCCGCCTCAGCAATAATACCCTTGCTTAAACGCCACAACTTAACAACTTCATCCTTTGGCAAAATAGGTGGCTCTGAAGTTTCCAGATCCAGCTGTCGACGCATAAATAATACTGCCGTATGATAATCCTGCATCATCTGACCAAAAATATTTTGATACACCGGATTAGTTGCATAAGTGGCGCCGGTATCCTTATAGGTTTTAGTACGTAAATTCTTTTTGGTTTCTTCATAGATGGAGTGGGCCACACCTAAATAGACTGCGGGACCTGCAACCTGATTACCTACAAAAGATCCGCGCGACATTGACATTGATTTCACGAATGCCCCTTGAATATCCAGACACATGTCCTGCGGCACAAAAACATCTGTCATCACCAAACCGTCAGTCGCACTACCACGCAAGCCCATTGCATCCCATTTAATCCGACGATCCAAACCTTCGGTTTTACTATCCACAATAAAAGTACACAAACCTCCAGCATCATCAGTGCCTTCGAGCGAGGCGGTAACCAAATAGTAATTGGCAACATCGTAGGCACAAGCGAAAGATTTTACTCCGTTCAATACATAACCGCCGTCCACTTTTTTAGCGACAGTTTCGATTGTTAGCTTGGCCTTTTCTGACTTGGCACCCTCTGAAGTAAAGTTACCCGTCCAGTTTTTGCCTTCGCCAATAATACGCAATAATCTTTCAGCCCAAGCTTTGGCGCGCGCTTCTTCATCTTTATCTTCAAACAAACCCGCTTCAATCGCCTTTAATAACAGCACACCACGCGATGTCGAAGAACACTGAAAAAAGTAAGCCATCGCAGTAGAAGGACAGGCAGTACTGATGGCAAATACCGAAGCACAAAGATCGCGTAATCCACCACCTAAACCACCGTACTCTTTAGGTACCATCAACCCCATCAATCCAACATCGGCAAGTGTTTTTACATGAGGGCGATAAAATTCTGCGGAGATATCCACTTCGATTGATTTTTCTTTTAACGACGGCAGGATGCTTTCTACGATCTCCTGAATTTTCCGTTCATCGGCACTCAGATTCTCAACGTAATATTCACCAGTTAATTTACTCACCATGCTTCTCCTAGATGTTCTTCAATTTTTAATACAATCTTTTAAACGACTTGGTTACCAATAGATTACTGCCTGCTAATCGCACCGGCTACTCGCCAAGGACGATTGCGAATTAAATCGGTACCAAGGGATACAACTTTATCCTGAGCATTAATCGGCGTTAATTCTGCCAAGGTAATACCCGCAGCCATACCGGCCTTAGTAATAATCGGGTAGGTCAAATTACCATCGAACGCCCGCTCTTGCCACGGCGTCATAACGGTAAAATCTTTGTGTAGCTTATTAGCAAAACTACAACCTAATGGCGATGGCTGAGTGACCGCCACTACATTCAATCGGTTTTCAGCAGCACGCTCAATCAGGCCAGTTTCCAGCTCCCATTTTTCCTGTACTGCAAACGGCACAGCGACCACTTCGGCGCCTTGCATAGCCACCAAGCGGAACATTTCCGGGTAAATAGTATCGCCACCCGTCACTAAACCCAAGCGACCAAAATCTGTATTAACAGTAACGACGTCATTGCCTAAGGCCGACCAGGCTAAACGCGCGCATGCATGTAATTGCTTTTGTGCAGCAATCACCCCGGTTTGATCAATCGCCACGGTGGTATGAAAATATTCCGCAGCTTCTACCACCACCAATGAGCACACCACCACGGCTTGCCCTGCAATAGCAGTAAACTTTTCTATTAACGCCTGAGAGTCTTTTGCTGCAGCAATTAAATCAGGATTGGCACTATCGGCAACAAAAAACAATTCTGGCAATACCACTACCTGAGCGCCATCTGCAACGGCTTTAGTAACATATTCAATTGCCTCCTCTATAGCAGCAGGGCCTGTTTGCGATAATTGAATCATCGCAGCGGAGGCTTTTTCGGCACCACGATATTCAGACTGTGGCTGACTCGCCGGATCAGTGGTAATGACCCCGTACAAATCCGGGCGGCGGCTGGCAAAAATATCGGTGCCACTGGCATTTACTTTATTAAGTGCATCAGCGGGATTAATATCGGCAAAAATAACTTCTTCTTCATTACCGGCAATAGCTAACACCGTGCCATCAGGCGCCACAATTTGGCTATCGCCCGCGCCACATAAAAACGGCTTGGGGATTCCGGTCGCCTCACTTACAGGATCCATTAAAAAATCAGGGATCAAAGGGCCAACTTTATTGGCGGCTATCATAAACACCCGATTCTCTGCTGCCCGCACCGGCATATGCAGAGAACCTTCATCAGGGGCAAAGGAATTCACACTATTTAAAATTAATTGCGCGCCATTCAGGCTCAGGCAGCGAGGGGTTTCATTTATCACCCCGTCCATACAAGCGTACATTCCCAACTTACCTAAAGGCGTGTCGATAATCGGGCCTTCAACCTGAGCTGGACGCAGAAAATCATTCTCATGGCCAATATAAATCTGCTTATCGTTATCGGCCAGCAATTCTCCCTTAGGGGAATACAGCAAGGAAGTGCCAGTACAAGCGCCATCTTCACGCAGCACTGTCACATTGATGACCAAATAGGTAGCCACTTCTTTCACCGCAGCGGCAATCGCTTTTAACCAATCACCATCCAGGCTGACGGATACTCGATCACAATGTTGCTGATCTTCATACCAGGACAAGTGATTACAAAACTCAGGCAAAACAATCAGGTCAGGCTTACACTCAGCCGCCTTACGAATCATTCGTAAGCAGGTCTGTAAATTCTCATCAAGATCATGGCCAATATGAAACTGGGCGGCCGCTACACGGATTGTTGAACTCTCACTCATCAGTCAAACTCTTCACTTAAAACTCAGCTCTAAACAAGAGCCAAGGGGGTTACTGCGGAACCACTTCTGTAGACTTATCCCGATCATGCCATCAGAGACAAAATCCGCAAATGATATAAACTAATAACATTATACCTTTTATTCATTCCAACGATAGTCACAATGCCGCCAATCAGCACTTTTCACAACCCGCAAAGCCACTGGTTTGATTGGATTTTCAATAACTTAACAATTCTTAAACGTTATTCTTTCGCACCTGCCATAGACTGGCGCACCAGAACAATATCGCCAATACTGATCGTTTTTAACCATGACTGCGTACAATCTGCTAATCCTGTTATCTTGTCATAGTGCTAACAGCAACTATTGTGCTGGGCGCATAGAAAAACAACGATACTCAACCCGCCCTGTAGAGAGTTAATAACACTAATGAGCACAACAAACTCCCCCACTGCACGACCGAACACCTTCCTTGGTTTCATTGATCTCAATGAAGGCGTCGGCTTTGGCAATATGGTCACTTTTTACTTTGCCTGCTTTACCGGCATTATGCTGGCGGCTTTCACGCCACAGCTGCAACCTTATATTCTCGATGAATTTTTGAAAATACCCAGCTCAGAACAGGGCATGATTACCGGTAATCTGGCTTTTTATGGTGAGATCACCATCATCCTAACCACCGGCATCTGGGGCACACTGTCAGATAAAATTGGACGACGGCCGTTGATGGCAGGCAGCTATTTAATTGTTGCCTTAAGCATGTATCTATACCCTCGCGTCACCAGCTATGACGAACTGATCGTGGCGAGAATTATTTTTAACGCCGGTATCGGCGCTTATAGCTGCATCATCATCACCCTGATGGCGGACTACGCAAGAGACAATAGCCGCGGCAAAGCATCAGGACTACTGGGAATGGGGAACGGACTGGGCGCTATGTTGAGTGTTTTTATCCTGCTTCAACTACCAGCTTTTTTTCAGGGTCAGGGTATGGACCCCATTGAGGCGGGTTATGCGACCTATAATACTGCCGCAATTATCGCCATAGTAACCGCAGTAATCATGTGGTTTGGATTGAAAAAAATTGAAGTGGTACAGGTTGCTGGCAGCAAATCTGAAAGCATGTTGTCACTCGCGAAACAAGGCCTGACTGCCGGTAAGGACCCTGGTGTCGCACTCGCTTACGGCGCCTCATTCATCGCCCGCGGCAATGTCGCCCTGGTTGGCGCTTTTTTTACGCTCTGGCTTAAAGATTACGGGATTGAAGAAAAAGCCATGTCCAGCGCCGACGCACTTGCCAAAGCCGGTATGATTTTGGGTATTGCTCAATCTATTGCTCTGCTATCAGCCCCTGTATTCGGCATCCTAACCGACCGCATTAATCGCACCACCGCACTGATTATCACGCTGGTTTGCTCGGTTATTGGTTATTGCGGCACCTACTTCGTTTCCGACCCCTTTAGTGCTGGCATGCTTGTCTGTGCCGCCTTTATCGGCATGGCGGAAGTTGGCTGCATCATTACTAGCGCGGTGTTAATTTCGCAACAGACACCGGTAAAAATACGCGGCTCAGTGATGGGATTCTTCAACTTAAGTGGCGGTGTTGGTATTTTAATTTCTGCAGTAGTGGGTGGCTGGTTATTTGACAATTGGCTAGGTCAAGGCCCGTTTGTATTTATGGGCGCAATGGCGCTGGTAGTTCTGGTATGGGCAATTTTGGTGAAGGATAAAATTGTCCCCTTAAATGAAAATGCCCAGCTATCGGCCGGGCATTAATTTAAACCAGCTTAGCTATCAACTAGTCGGTCAAACCATTAATCGACTAGTTGATAGCCAATAATTCTACTTCAAAAACCAATGTTGAGCCGGGGCCGATCTTACCGGTAGCACGGTTACCATAAGCCAATTCTGAAGGGATAACCAAGCGGGCTTTTTCACCCACTACCATTAGCTGCAACCCTTCAGTCCAGCCCTTTATCACTTGATGCAAACCAAATTCTATTGGCTCCCCCGCTGTACTGAACTATCAAACACAGTGCCATCAATTAAAGTCCCGTGATAATGCACCTTTACGACAGCGTTAGCCGCAGGATGAACCTTGCCACTACCTTCCACTAATCGTTGATACTGCAAACCGGAAGCCGTTGTCAGCACACCCTCACGCGCTTGATTATCCAACATAAAAGCTGTGCCCTTTTGCTGATTTTCTGCTGCGGCTTTACCACCGCCAGCACCCCGTAAGAGAAAAAACACCAGTGCAATTGCCACTGCCACCACAAGAATAATTTTTGTCACATCAGCTCCCATTACATAACTATTTGGATAATAGAAAATTTAAAGGCAGCGATTTTAGAGTTTTGCACCGATCAACACCATCGATAAGTACTTCAATCTGCACTCTGCCGGCAGCCGCACACCTACTGACTAGAAAAAACGCTACATTCGAACCCAAAGACTCACTCTAAATAAACTAAAAAATCAATATTATCAGCCACTTACGGAAAAACTTAACAAGCAAAAAAACGAACGTACACTTTTTAAACAACAACTGTTAAAATGATCGGCCACGGTTTAATAAACACGTTCAGCACAACCAATCAGCGGAGCTAGCCATGACCGATGCGATCAGCAGTAATAGCCCACCACCAGTCCCGGTACAAACCCTCCCCCCCCCACCCCGGGAACAAGAAGAAGTACGCGCCGAGCGACCAGAGCCAGAGCCTGAACGCGCCGAGGCCCCAAGAGAAAATGAGCGTCCTGAACCACGTCAGGCTGACCCCAATGAAAGAGTAGGCACACAAATAGATACTCAAGCCTAAATCACTAGCCGCTTATTTACTCGCGCTCAAAAATTGCCATTGGCGCTGCTAGCAACCGTAGCAGCGCAGCGCTATACCTTTAGGCCCACCAAAAACCAGAATCAACGCCCGCCTGAAGCGCAACTCACTTAACTCATAGCCATACCAGTTCAAGCTTCTTATCAGCTACACCGTACTGCCTGTAAATCAAAACAATCTCATCTAACTATTGCGACGTATATCAAAACAACACGCCCGGAACAGCATTCAAAACCTGGACAAACAACTATGAAAATTCACCCAAAAAGCCAGTGGCATCTAAGTGAGATTGAACAATTTATTCAATTGCAGCACATCCCCATTCGTTTGGCGTGCATTGACCACGACGATTTTCCTTTAGTCTGCTCCTTATGGTTTTACTATAGCGATGGCTGTTTTTGGTCGGCATCCCATAAAAATTCTCACATCATTAAAGTACTCAGTAAAAATTCAAAAGTAGCATTCGAAATTGCCACCAATGACTACCCTTATAAAGGTGTGCGCGGCAAAGCCACCATTGAGATTAGTAAAGACGAGCAAGGCGTATTGCCACGATTAATAGATCGCTACCTCGGCAACAGCAATGAGCCTTTGAGAGAGTGGCTGTTAAGCAGAATTGACGACGAATACGCGATTAAAATAGCACCAACAACTATTAATGCCTGGGATTTCTCAACAAGGATGGAAGCGTAATAATGCAGGACCATTGATTACCATGGGCTAAGGTTATGCAACACGAAAGCCCAATAGGCGCTAGTCACTTACTCCTCATTAGCGCCCATAAACCATTGCTGCATTTTCGCCTTTGCCTGCTGCCGAACCTCATCATCGATATAGGCCGCCACCGTTGCAATCGCCAACGCCAACACACCCAGATCATCGCTATAACCTAACAAGGGAGTTAAATCAGGGATAGCATCAATAGGCGAAATAAAATAGCCCAACGAAGCAATAATGGTAGCCCTTGCCCAAGCAGGCACGGCGGGTTTTTGCGCGGCATAGTAAAGTAACAAGGCCCTCTCCACTACTTCACTACCCGCAGTTTTGGCGTAGTTCGCCAGTTTTTTCCAAAAACCTTGTTCAGAATAACTGGCGGGATAATCCGGCGTGTTCTCATCCATAACTGCCCCCAATAACTTCACGTTAGGTGGGCAACAACTTAAAACTCTTCTAACAGTCGCCCTTTGCCTGTGATCTTATCGTTAATACCGCAGGCTCTCAATGCATGCCATACCGTGGCAATATTGATGGGGATTAACGGTTTCTCCAACCAGTGTTCCAAAGTCGGGAAAATATCAACGGTAGAGAGGTTGGTACCGCACTGCAAAATAGCATCAACGTCATCCCCGTCCACTTCTTTTATTGCATCCATCACTTCCTTAATCGACGTTTCAGCAATCGCTGTTGCTGACGGACGATTCAAACCTTTCACTGCTTTTACTTCATAACCAATTTCAGTGAAATACTGGCGCACATTGTCATCGCCTACCGGTGGGTACGGCGTGATAACCGAAATCTTTTTGGCGCCAAAAGCCTGCAGCGCATCGTGGCTGGCAGTAGCGCCAGTGGTTAAACCAAAACCTGCAGGCAGCTGCTCGCGCACGGCTTTTTCAAATTCTATATTACCTTCTTTGCCGCCCCAGAAAGTTTCTGCGGACATCCCCAGCATCAGGTGAGAAATTTTTGAGCTTAATACATTTTTTATTGCTGGTGGCATTTCATCACGCATTAAATCCAGAAAGCGTTCGAACACCACATTTTCACTATCACCGGTAGCCGCTTTTTCATCGGCCCAGTTTTTTAACTCAATCCAAAAACGCGATGGATGCCAAGTCACCCCGTCCAAACCGAATTTTTGTAAATCGTATTCGACTCCGGTATTCGTTGAAGGAATCAATACACCGATTTGTGCCCGACGAGCAATTTGATAATTTTCCATGCTATAAACCTGTATTAAATAAATTTGTATATAAAGAGCACTTAATCGCTTAGATACCCATTCCGGCAAATAAATCGCGCTTAACCACCAAGTTTTTCAAAAAACGACCGATCACTTTAGGCGTCGTTAACCACTCAACTTTGCCGCCGTCTTTGTTATTTGCCAAAATCCCATCAACCAGCCAAGGGGTAACCGTTTCAACTTTATCCGCCAGAATGTTGAAGGTTTTGCGCACCTTCCGCCAGTCCTCGGAATTAGTATCATATTCGCCGATCAGTAAATCCGTCAGCACCATACCGGGACTGACAGTACATATCTTTACCCCGGTATCTTTTGCGTCTTTCACCAGCGCCTTATTGAGATAATTGACCGCACGCTTGGTCGAACCATAAATAACCAAACCAGCCTGCGTCATACCCGTGCTACCAAAGCCTTCCATATTCCAGATTTGGCCCTTCCCTTGTGGACCATCACTTTGCTTGATCATGCCACGCATAGCCACTTTATTGGCAAACAATAAACCGGTGAGATTGGTGGCGACAATGCTCTCAATTTCAGCATTTTCAGCCTCCCAAAACGGGCTGCGATCCAGCGTACGCCCGGCATTATTGACCCAATGATCAACCCGACCAAATGCAGTTTCAGCACAATCCCACAGGCCCTGCAGATCCTCATAACTAGCCACATCACAGGCAATTCCAGCTACCTTTTCAGCACCAAATTCAGCACCAAGTTGCGCGATAGCCTCCTCCACTTGCTGCTGATTACGCGCGCTGACGACGACATTACATCCACGTGTTAAAAAATTCTCTGCGAGACCACGGCCAATGCCGCGCGTACTACCGGTGACAACAACGGTGATCATGATCATACTCCACAAGGATTGAATTTTAGGCTGGCAGTTAGTTGAGTTTAGCTATAGTATTCAACGAACAATATATCATTGTTATATCATTAGGCTTTGCCGTCAACCTTATTGTTACACAAAGACTAACAAGCGCACCCAAACAGCGGCCGTTAGCCTATAGTTTTAACATCAACACCTTGGACTCGATTATGAAACCCTTCCCCACCTTCCCGATAGGCTCTGTAGGCTATAACTTGATGTTGTTGCGCGGTATCTGGCATGACCATATCGAACTATACAATCTGGACGGCACCCCACTGAATACGGATAGCGATTTAGGGGCTGGCACACCTGGCCCTAGTCCGTTTGATAATCTAGCCTATATCGATTTTGATGGCTATCGGCTGAAACTGACCAACGTCCATATTCGTGGCCGTGAGCTGACGAGCAAAACTTTTGCCGGCACCATGGAAGACGGGTTATTGGTGTTTCAGGAAATGGGGCCTGGTGCTTTCCATAATATTGGCATGTCCGGCGGACCAGGCATTCTAACGTTTAACGCCTCCGAGCTTAACAAATCAACCGATGTGTATCTGGAGCCGGATTTTATTATTGTCACCGGGCCCGGGCAGCGCATCCGCCATACTGTGCTGTACCGCGACGGTAAAGCCGTAAGGACACTCACCGCTAAAGGCAGCCGCTTATCGCCTACCTGTGAACAGCGCCACCCTAGCGACCCAAGAGGCCCCAACGGCCCAGTACATGGCGATATATTTGTATCCCCTATTTGGCAACATTTGGTTGATGAAGAATCCTAGCCCGTTAGCAACATTGTCCTAATGGGCAATATTGCCCTACTTTAAGCATGGAAAAGATTGCAAGACAGTAAGCACAAACGCTAAAATAGCTTAAAAACATATCAATATAACTTTTTGTTAATATAACGATAGCAATGACGATCACACCCGCGCAACAGCTGCCGGAAGAGGAGTAAGAACATGACCGACAAAGTCCTTAAATCGATAGAAGAGATGTTCAAAGAAAGCCAGGACGTAGACAACACCGCCACCTTTGAGCAACTGTGGGCGATCACCAATGAGCTATTCGATAAAGTCAAAGCGCGCTTTGACCTGCAACAAGACGGCGCTAGCATCGGTGAATACAAAGGTCTTGATGGAGAATCAGGCGGCCTGCTAAACACTTACGCCTCCAAGGATATTGACTGGCTGGTTCACGCCTGGACCGGCAATCCAAAAGCCAGCTTCACCAATATGCACCTGACCATTACCTTAGGGCCACAGTACGACGTGCCCAACTTTGGTTTTGCCCTGGGCACCACTCCCGACCTATTCGCTTATATGGATTTTTTACCCCGCATCGATTACATCACTGATGTCGATTACGTAGAAAAATATTACAACGGCATCCCCAATAAAATGTTTTTGGACATGAAAGCTGACCCCGATTTTAAAGAATTTGTCAGTCACCATATGTATACCGCGTTTCATTGACCCCCAACGCTTTATGCTTAAGCGCAGACAACAATGAAAAAAATATTCAGCGACTACGTGAAATTTCACATCAGCGTCTGGATCTATGGCTGGACTGGGTGGATCAAGCGGTACCGGTTCCGCTAGAAAAACAGGCTGCTGTTTCTGAGCGCGACTTAATGGTTAGACGCACCGTAGCCGAAGTTGACCCCGCCAATGTGGTCGGTGAAACGTTATTTGGCAAAGCGCTTTGTGAGCGTCTGGTCACTACACTGTGGGGTGGCAACCGCCAATTACCTCGTGCGATTGATATGTAACAGCTTAATAAGAGCAAACGGATAATTAAGGTATAAAAACATGGCAGACGATAAAAAACCCAGCAACTGGCAACAAGCCATCACCGGCGAATGGCACGGCTACCCATCGCTATTTGAAGCCGACGGTACTCACGTGGGTTATAACAACGTAACCCGCGCTAGCGAATTCAAGGATGGCCGCACCACCTATTGGATGGACACCGACTTTGATGCCGTTGGTCCGCTAATGACACGCTTTGATTTAAAGACACGCTTCAACTTTGGCGTTATCGATTCCGATCAAGACCGCATCTATACCGGCCCCGATTTTATAGGTTCCGGTCGCCGTTCGGTTTATTGGTAGATTCCAATTACTTTTCCCCGGCTGGAATGTAGGTCTTCGTACCATGAACCACGTAGTGCCAGACTTAGGCATTCAAGTTTACTCTTCGCAGCTGTTTGAAGGGGATACTCTGGTCGGTGTTTTTAACGGTATCTATTGTGTCACCCAGGATCACAAAACCAATCCTGCTACTCAGAAAAAAGTCGCGGATTTTTTAGCCCAGGAAAAGAAACTAGGCCGCAAAGCCTACAATCTACCGGTTAAGAATGAAGGTAAATTTACTGGCGAATTTGAAGTCTATAATGATCAACAGGAATTAATCGGCCATAACAAGGTGACTATCCATCACAAGCCAATCAATCTGATTCATTCCGAGCAAACCATTGAAGTCGAAGGGGTGATTAACCGCAAATGGACTGCCATGCGCACCCGCACCAGCAATAGCCATCAATTTCATGGCCCGATATGTTTGGTAATGGTTTTAGCTATGGCCGCTATTTATATTCTACTCGCCACAGCTACGCCGAGTCATACAAACTGTGGTCACGTGAAGCGGTAGTAGATGATAACTACACCCAGGTCTGTACCTGGCAATTTTTGGAATCACAAAAAGAGAAGTATATGACCCACGGCACTCTAACCTGGGAAGAAGGTGATGAAATACTCGGTGCACAATACATCGAATAATCATCATTAGTAATAATCAAAGGGCCATGCGCCCCTTTTTAGTAGATCTAAAACGTTTGTGCTAACGTAAAACCCTAATAACCTAGCCCCGACACAACGGAACTCAATCTATGCGCCGCACAACTATAACCCATTTGCTTGGCTTTCTTTTTCTTCTATGCAGCCTTGGCGCCCAAGCCGACTTCCCCAGCATCAAAAGCAAAACCTTTGACGACGAGAAGTTTTTATTTCCTGACGATATTCAAGGCAAGCCGCTAAGCTTATTATTTTTAGCCATGAGCAGCGATCGCGAAAATGGCACATTACAACAACAACAATTAATTGCCTGGCACAAAGAATTGGTTGCGGCTAACGTACTTGATAACACCATAAGCGCATACCACTTTCCGGTCATGAAAAGCCCACCCTTTTTTGTCAAAGGCATTATCAGCAATGCCATGGCAGACGTTTATGAAGGCACTGTTAGCACAGACCATTCGGGAGTGTTGTTTGTTGACGACTTGCAAAGTTTTGCCGATAGCGCGTCACTACCTCTAAACGAGCTGCCCACAGTGGTGCTACTGGATGCCGAGGGCAACATTGCGGCCACCATAAAAGGGGCGGTAAGTGCAGAGTTAGTATCAGAGCTGGCCACTAGCATCAAGAAACTCAACAACACCGCAACTGAAGCTAACCCTGCGGCCAAAGAAGATGGAGACATTGCAGAATAACAAGCAGAAAATTAATTAGGATCCTGGCTTTGATCGTATTTACTTTCAGCGTAGGCTCGGGATTTTTTTTCTTCCCCTAGCTGATATTTTAAATCGGCATTTTCCTGCTCTAATAATTTTTGCGTTGACCTTGCCTGTTCTAAAGCCTCGCTAGCTTCTGTTAATTCTCGATCCAATTGTTTGATAACAATAGCATCGCGAAAAAATACTTTCCTGAACAAATAACCAATTAAAAAACCGGCAAATAGAGCAATTACAAAGGCGGGCCACATAATACGTCCTACAGTAAAGTTAATAGAATAACAGCTATGCCACCGCAGGCATCTGCCAACGACAATTCGATGAAAATTGTTTACTTAAAAAATCCGCTTGTTCCGGCAATATCCTCCGACTATTCACTAGTGCCAAATACTCTGCGGGGTTAGGCCGATAAGGTAAAGCCAGCAATTCCATCTGTGTTTCATGCAAACTGCGGTTACTCTTATATTGATTACAACGTCGACAAGCAGCCACTACATTTTCCCAGACATCCTTACCACCTTTGGAGCGGGGAATAATATGGTCGCGGGTAAGCCGCGCACCCTCAAAAAAATGCCCGCAGTATAAACACTGATAATTATCACGCTCAAACAAGGCGCGGTTACTCAGTGGCGGCTTAGCTTTAGGTCTGGCCAACTGATCACCACCACAAGCAATAATGCTGGGCAAATCCACCTGAGTTTGTTGACACAAATGGCGATTAAAGCCGCCGCGAATCCGAAAAATGGGCTCACCCAAACTCCAACATACCAAATCTCTGGAATACAAACACACCGCATCCTGCCAGTGTAACCACTCGATGGGTTGACCCGCTTTGTTTAAACGCAGTATTTGCACAAGCCCGTCTCCTGCTTTCAGCCGCTGAATCAATCGATACAGTGTTAAACAAGTTTAGAGAAGCTGATCCTTTACGGATGGATTAATCATAAACAGATGATACCAATGACTATAGACCTAGCCCACCAGTATTACTAGATGTTATCGATACTGTTATTACAAGAAGACGAATTAGGCCCAACGAATTTAACTATCATCGCGACGCTGTTTGATTTGGCCTGATTGGCGTTTAACAATATGCTGAATTAACAACTCCTGATCATTACTGTTCATTTCAAGAAACTCCAAACGCACGAAATGCGTTTTATTATCCGTTATCTCGTTTGCAGATAATACATTGCACTCAATTACTTTTGCCAATGTGACCAGTTGCAGCTTAGATGGTAATAACTGTAGATCTAATTGCAAAAACGTATTTTTCTGTAAGGCCTGCTCGTACATAAAGCCCATGCCGCAAGCACTGACACTGACCATTCGCTGGGTAAACACAACTTGATGCAGCAAGCTCGAATCCACATCCAACTGCTGAATAACAAAATTTAATTTCTTATTCATCAAGTCAATTAATTCAGCAGCCAGCGGCGACTGAATTTTACAAGCATCAACTAAAGTCTGGATTCGATTATCAAAATTTGAGGCAAAATCAAATTGCCCAGCTTGCTCACGGCGTTGACGGGAAAATACTTTAGCTTCCTGCTCGCCCAAGTGACGGCAAGCAACCCCCATAAAATCTTCAATCCGAAAAAAACGGCGTCGCTCTTCAATCATAATGTGGAATACTTATCTCAGGGATAACATTAAAAAATATCACTCTTATCGAGCTTAAAAGCCGGACCTTCATCCTCGTCTTGCAACTCCAGCGACTCAAAAAACACCGGGTCCTTTCGTTTTAATTCTTGTAATCCCTGTTTCATTGCCTGACCACCCAAGCCCTGCTGTATAACAATTTCAACGCGACGATTTTTAGACCGCCCTTCAGCGGTTTCGTTACTGGCCAGCGGTTTGGTATCGGCAAAGCCACTGACTTCGACCCGATTCGGATTGAGAATGCCGCCATCAAAAATTGCATGGGCAACTGACACTGCACGACTGGTGGACAACTCCCAATTAGAGCGAAAGCGGGAAGTGTTTATCGGAATATCATCGGTGTGCCCCTGGATAGCAATAGACCCTTCTTTCGTTGCCAGCACATCACGCATCTCTTGCAACAGCGGCAAATAATTCCCGGTCAGTTCGGCCGAACCTGAAGCGAAGGATCCGCGCTCGCGAATACGGACAATAATCTGCCGCCCCTGTGTTTCTATTTCCACTTCACCTTTGGCAATTTGTTCCTGTAAAGCCTCGGCAATTTCTCGCGCATCCTGCTGCGTTTGTTTAATCATTTCTTCGATTTTTTCAATCACGGCCTGCTCATCAACCTCTTCAGGCTTCTCAGGCGCACCACCTTCCTGACCTTCAATACCGGCCTCGATATCGTATTCTTTAGAGTCGTTCACTTCTAAAGACAATTCAGTTAAATCGTCAGTGTGCTGATAAATTTCGCTGATGGGCGTTGGCTCGGGACGGCCGGGACTAAATTCCTGAGCAATAATACTGGTACCTTTGGGAGGGTCTTTAACATCCAATTTGTTTTGCACACCAAACGCCTGCGCCATCGAACCCGCCAACCGTTTGAATTTCATTGCATCCATTTCTGAAAACGATAACAACAAAACGAAGAAACACATCAACAGCGACATTAAGTCGGCGAAGGTACCCATCCAGCCAGGGGAACCCGGGGGCGGACATTCAGGGCAATTGTTTTCGTCATCACTCATAAGCGATTACACAACCATCTCACCGACAGGCTTACTCATCGGCTTTGGCCCGCTTACTTTCCGGTAAGTAGTTACGCAACATGGAGTCAATCACCCGTGGATTTTGCCCACCTTGAATGGCCAGTAGCGCATCAATGATTAAGCTTTTACTCATCTCTTCTTCAGCGCGACGAATACTGAGCTTGTCGGAAATAGGAATCGCAACCATATTAGCCAGCATCGCACCATACAATGTCGTTAATAGTGCTACTGCCATCGCCGGGCCGATGGACTTAGGGTCATCCATATTGGATAGCATTGCTACCAAGCCGACCAGAGTCCCGATCATCCCCATCGCCGGGGCAACATCCCCTAATGCCGCAAAAATATCTGCGCCACTCGAGTGACGCTCAACCGCTTTATCTTTATCTTTCGATAACAGTGTCTTAACCACATCAGGGTCGTGGCCATCTACCAACAACTGAATACCGCCTTGCAAAAAATCACTACTTAACTCTTTACCCTCCAACGCCAGCAAACCGCCTTTACGAGCCTCATCAGCCAAACCGACAATTTCATCAATAATCTCAGCTGGATCTTCTACCTTGAACATAAAGGCTTTGGCCGCAACTTTACCCGCACCCAAAAACTGACCCAAACCAAACTTGGCCATGACCACAAAAATACTGCCGACAATAACAATAAGCACTGAAGGAATATCGACGAACATACCGACGCCGCCACTGAGCACCATCGCTGTGATGATGATGGCCATAGCGCCAATCATACCGATGAGGGTTGCTAGATCCACTACCTGACTCCTGAATGATTTACTGGCTGGAACATTTTAAATACACATTCGCAAAAACGGTATTTTCCGTTGCTTACAGTCTAGCTGCTATCAGTTGCAAGCACCTAACTTATGCGGGGTTAATAACACTTAAACAAAGTCTTTTTTGCGCAATTGCACAAGGAATAAACATCTCTATAGGATAGCGGCCTTAACTCGGCGGACTTTAGTGCCAGCTGCCGGAGAAAAGCCGCTAAATAGCCAGTAAGCATTGACCCACCCCATGCGCTCGGTTAACGTTGCCGGCATTGTAGCGCCTGTCAAAAGGGCGATAAATCCTCGGAGAATTTACATGGTCAAGGCCAAAAAAGGTGTCGACTTTGAAGAAGCGCTCGACCAGCTAGAAGAGCTGGTTGAAGATATGGAAAATGGTGACCTGTCTCTGGAAGAATCCCTGAAAGCCTTTGAGCAAGGCATTAAGTTGACCCGCGAGTGCCAATCCGCACTCACCCAGGCAGAACAAAAAGTGCAAATGCTGATCGCTGAAAACGGCAAACTCAAAACCGTCGCCCTCGATGCCGAGGAAGACCTGCAGGAATGAGTGACAGCAACGCCTTCGACCAATACCGGCAACAATCTACCCAACGTATTAATCTGGCACTGGTAAAATACACCGGCAGTTTTGACTCCCCCTACGCCACTGTCGATAGCAGCGCCTATTTAGAACGTTTACAACAAGCCATCAGCTACAGCTTACTGAACGGCGGCAAACGAGTCCGACCATTGTTAGTCTATGCCGCAGCCAATGCCGTCGGCGGTGCCTCACCAACGTTGGCCAGCAACCTGGATCGCGCCGCCTGCGCGCTGGAAATGATCCACGCCTACTCACTAATTCACGACGATTTACCCGCGATGGATGACGATGACCTGCGTCGTGGCCAACCTACCTGCCACAAGGCCTTTGATGAGGCCACCGCCATTTTAGCCGGCGATGCTTTACAGTCACGCGCCTTTGAGCTGCTGACAGAACTGGAGGATTGCGAGCCAGCAATAGCGCTGCAATTGGTCAGGCTGTTGGCCAAGGCCTCAGGACAGCAAGGCATGGTCGGCGGACAAGCCATTGATTTGAGAGCCGTTAACCAGCACATCGATATAGCTCATTTGGAAACCATTCACCGCCTGAAAACCGGCGCATTGATACGTGCCGCCATAGCGATGGGAGCTACGCTGGCTGCAGCTGACAGCCAACAACTGACCGCTCTGGACCGCTATGGCGAGGCCATCGGCCTATCCTTTCAGGTACAGGACGATATTCTCGATATCGAGAGTGATACCGATACCCTTGGCAAAACCCAAGGTGCCGATATTGCCCTCAATAAACCTACCTACCCGGCACTACTAGGGCTTCAACAGGCGAAAGCATTGGCACAGGACCTACACCAACAAGCCCTCGACGCCCTGCAGGCCTTTGGCAGTGGGGCTGACCCTTTGCGCGCACTGTCCCAATACATCATTAATCGCAGTCATTAACAGCGGCAATCGGCATCGACAAAAGCAAGTAAATAACAATACTTTACGTTACAATTCCGCCATTGCCCGTTAGCCCTTCTGCGAGCAGACCAAATCGGACCCTGTAAAAGACCCTATGTTCAACGAAATACCGCGCTCACGTCCCAACACGCCACTGCTCGATAACATCGACGAAACGGCACAGCTGCGGGAACTCGATGAACAGCAACTGCCGCAACTGGTCAATGAGCTGCGCGAATTCCTGCTCTATACCGTCGGCCAGACCGGTGGCCACTTTGGCGCGGGCTTAGGTGTCGTTGAGCTCACCGTGGCTTTGCATTACGTTTATAACACCCCTGAAGATCGACTGGTGTGGGATGTTGGCCATCAAGGCTACCCGCACAAAATCCTGACCGGCCGACGCGAACAAATGCACAGCATGCGCCAGCAAGATGGTTTATCGGCATTCCCCAAACGCGGTGAAAGCGACTACGATACCTTTGGTGTCGGCCACTCCAGTACCAGCATCAGCGCAGCACTGGGCATGGCGATTGCCGCCAAGCACCAGCAGCTTGATCGAAAAACTGTAGCGGTGATCGGGGATGGCGCGATGACCGCCGGCATGGCTTTTGAAGCCCTCAATCACGCGTCCCATGTCGATAGCGATATGCTGGTGATTCTGAATGATAACCAAATGTCGATCTCACGGAACACCGGCGGCCTCAATACTTACTTCTCTAAAATCTGGGCGAGTAAAACTTACACCGGCCTGCGTCAGGGCAGTAAAAAAGTGCTCTCGAAGATTCCACCAGCCTGGGACTTTGCCCGCCGCGTTGAAGAGCACATGAAAGGCATGGTAGCCCCCGGGACTTTATTCGAAGAACTGGGCTTTAATTACATCGGCCCTATTGATGGTCATGACCTGCCCACATTAATTAACACCATCCGCAATATGCGGGACCTGCCTGGTTCACAATTGCTGCATATCATCACCCAGAAAGGCAAAGGTTTTGGTCCCGCCGAACTCGACCCGGTGGGCTATCATGCCATCAATAAAATTGAAGTCAGCCCTGCGCTAAGCCCCTCCAAGATCAAAGGACCAAAGTATCAACAAGTTTTTGGCGACTGGCTTTGTGATATGGCCGAGGCTGATGACAAGCTAATAGGGATCACTCCAGCAATGGGAGAAGGCTCTGGCATGATTGAATTTGCCGAACGTTTTGCCGATCGCTATCACGATGTTGCGATTGCCGAACAGCATGCTGTCACACTGGCCGCAGGCATGGCTTGCGATGGTTTGAAACCGGTAGTGGCGATTTATTCTACCTTTTTACAACGGGCCTACGATCAACTGATACACGATGTCGCGCTGCAAAATCTGAATGTATTATTTGCCATTGACCGCGCCGGACTGGTGGGCGAAGACGGCCCTACCCACGCCGGCAGTTTTGATCTTTGCTATCTACGTTGCGTTCCTAACATGTTAGTTATGGCACCCTCTGATGAAAACGAAACCCGACAACTGCTGTATACCGGGTTCCAGCATCACGGCCCGGCAGCAGTGCGCTACCCCAGAGGCACGGGACCGAATGTAACCATTGAAAAACCGATGACTGCGCTAGCCATTGGCAAAGGTATTATCCGGCGCAAAGGCGCTAATGTCGCTATTCTCAATTTCGGCACGCTGTTGGATGGCGCCCTTGCTGCAGCCAATCAGCTTAACGCTAGCGTGGCAGATATGCGTTTTGTTAAGCCACTGGACCATGCGCTGATCGAGAAACTGGCAAGCAGCCACACACTGCTGGTCACACTGGAAGAGAATGTCGTCGCTGGCGGCGCTGGGGCTGGGGTCAGTGAATATCTCAATGCGCAGGGTATTAGTGTACCGATCATGCACTTGGGCTTACCGGATCAATACATTGAACACGGTAGCCATCAGCAGCAATTAGCGTTTTGTGAATTGGATGCCGAAGGAATTAAGCGTGCGATCGAACAGCGCCTACAGCACTTATCACCGCTTAAAGCTACTGCCGAGATTGTTCGTTAGATTGTAAAATTGTTTGACTGGAAATTACTCGCCCATCAAATGGCCGAGTTTGCCTGCTTTGGTCGCCAGATACTTCGCGTTATGCGGGTTTTGACCGGTCTGTAAAGGAATCCGCTCCACCACATCAACCCCTTGATCAACCAGCGCTTTTACTTTGCGCGGATTGTTGGTCATCAGTTTCACTTGCTGAATATTTAAATGCTCCAGCATCACTTTACAGATGCTGTAGTCACGCATATCCGCACCAAAACCTAATTGCTCATTGGCCTCTACGGTATCCGCTCCCTGATCCTGTAGTTTATAGGCTTTGATTTTATTCAGCAGCCCAATACCGCGCCCTTCCTGACGTAAATACAACAGGGCACCGCGACCCTCTTCTGCGATACGGTGCAACGCCGCTTGTAATTGCGAACCGCAATCACAACGCATGCTAAACAACGCATCACCGGTCAAACACTCGGAATGAACTCTGGCCAATACTGGCTCACCGTTGCCAATATCCCCCATACTGAGGATCAAATGCTCTTTGTCATTGCCGCTATCCTCAAAACCATGCATATCAAACTCGCCCCATTGCGTGGGTAGTTTCGAGGATTCAACATAGCGTACAGTCACAAACAATCTCCTGATGATAACCGCGACCCCAGCAAGATTAAGGAGGCTGGTGAGCGGGCGCACATTCTATCAGCACCAACACGACGTGGCGAATATAAGAATGAGGCTTAAACAAGCTGTAATGAGTGGGCCAAATCTAAGAATAGAAGTGTCAACGACTTTGCCTGGATTCTAAGCGGAAGCGGCACTAAGACCGCCATCGAGCTAAATAAATGCGCTGTGAGCAACACCGGTCACACTTGCTGTTATATTTGCAAGAAGCCTCAACCCTGCAGGTACCTCAGTATAGCTGCGCCAGTTAAAATTTGGCCTGCAAAATCAAACTGCCATTTTGCTCACGCATATCCACATGCTCCAGGTAGGTCATTCCCAATAGCACCATTTCCGGATAATCCCCCTCCACCACCGAGGCATTCACATTCTGCACAGTGATGCCACCGACACTGATCGAACTCAATTTAACTCTATAAGCATTAGCTTCACCACTGGCAGTAACCACACGGCCGGGCTCGCCTTCTTTATAATTAACACCAAGACGCCGGGCATCCTGACTACTCATAGCCACCGAATTAGCACCGGTATCAACCAGCACCTGCGTGCGCCTGCCATTGATATTGGCATTGGTGATATATTGCCGGTTATTGTTACGCGGAATAGCGACTTCAGTTTTAACAGTGGGGTTATAAGTGCTGGTAATAAGGGTACTTAAGGTCAGTTGCCGCCGTTGACCGTTGACATCGATCACCGCCAACTTAGGTGTTGATGAGACTAATAAAATGCCTTCAGGGCTGCGCTTGCCTACTTTTAACGTGTACTGCTGGCCATCAACATCCAACACCGCCATACCTTTTAATAACGCCTTGGCCTGAATATTCATACCCCAGGCAGGCAAGGCTGTAGCAAACAATAAGCTGATAAGCAGTAATGAGCGCATAGCATTTAACTCGCAAGATTAAGACAAGGACGTTAACAATACCGGGATATCCGCATCATCGGCGGCAGGCAACCCCAAGTGCGCTACCGAACCGGGGCCACTGCCTATTTGATTACCTTCGCGAATACCACGAGTCACATAAGCCTTGGCCAGTTTAATCGCCTCATCAATCGCCATACCTTTAGCTAAACCTGCGGTAATTGCTGCGGATAACGTGCTGCCACCGCCGCGATTATTAACC
The DNA here is from genome assembly GCF_900120175.1 of Oceanicoccus sp. KOV_DT_Chl. Lineage (NCBI taxonomy): Bacteria > Pseudomonadati > Pseudomonadota > Gammaproteobacteria > Cellvibrionales > Spongiibacteraceae > Oceanicoccus > Oceanicoccus sp. KOV_DT_Chl. Next base: position 2,327,318 of record NZ_FQLF01000002.1, on the reverse strand, counting down.
GTACTAATTGCCTCAATCGCCAGCCAAAAACTGTTCTCGCCATTAGTCCAATAGTCCAAACGCTTACCGTCATGTTCCACTAGTTGCGCACCAGTAATGAAGACCGAACGCGCACCCTGCTTCAGTAAATCGTTAGCCGCCGCCAGCATCGAACTTTCGTTATTAATGGTGCGACCAGTGAGCGCCACAACCTCATCAGTGTTCACAATAAACAAATCAACACGGGGCAAGAAATCTTCCTGTAATGCTGTACCAACCTGCGCTAATAGCTCGCCACTATTTTCCAATTCCAGATCGTAAAGCACAAAGCCGTCAAAATCATCCAGATACTTAACCACGGAATCCAGCACTTGTGCTTCAGGGATTGCCGCCACTTTAATCACTTTGGCTGGCATATCACTATCTAATGCATTGATTTGAGCGACGACACTTTTACGCTCGGTTGCCAGTGCATATCCAGAGGCAAACGAATTTTGCGCTACCAACGAGGTAATAACACTACAACCATAGACACCGTAGTCATGAAAAGTATGTAGATCAGCCTGCACACCAGTACCGCCAGACGAATCTGAGTGGCCAATAGTCCAAACTATAGGTGTATCTTTTTTATAAATATTACTCACACGCTTCTCGCAGGCTAACAATGAATGAACGATGTTGTATCCAAGTACTGACTTACCGCCCAATTAGGCGCGTTATTCTACACTGGTTTCAGGTGGAAACTGTTTTAACATATTCTCAATAACCGCACGGGCCACCTCATCACGCTCCTGTGGCGTATTCTTGGGATGAATCTTACCTTTACTCACAGCATGCCAAACGGTGCGCTGTAATTTTTTATCGATAAAATCAATAACCAAAGTACCTTGAGTGTAATCAACAACGCGTACTTCTGTAGTTGGCATTGCCATCACCGGTGCACAGCGCCAGCAGCGATAAGCGCCACCATAATGACTATTATATGTGCGAACATCCTGCTTGTTTTCTGTTGCTAACAAAAACCTTATGCTGATATCTGCATCGGCTATATTCGCTGGTCTAATCCCGCGCTGTTGCATTTGCAGCTCAATGTTTTGTTGAATTCTTGCAGCCCCCAAGCTTTCACCGGCACTACTTTTATCCGCTTCAAACGCATAGGTTTTAATCCCGGAAAAGTCATAATCAGGCTTGTAATCGACCACTGCTTTCGGAATTGAAGTGGCACAGGCTTGCAATAAAAATGCCGCTACAACAATACTTAACTTTGTCCAATGGCTCATTATTTTCTCCTTTAAATTATAACGACCGGATGACTAAAAACGCTATTTGAATAATCACTAATGCGTAAATTCCCGCCAACACATCGTCAATCATAATACCTAAACCCGTCTCCATTGTCTGGTCAAATATTTTAATCGGCCAGGGCTTCCAGATATCGAACAAGCGAAACAAAGCAAAACCTAACAACAACCACTGCCAACCCGCTGGGGCAGCCATCATGGTTATCCAAAATCCAACAAATTCATCCCATACAATACCTGGATGGTCATGCACACCTAAATCATCAGCGGTCTTACCGCATAGATAAATACCTAACGCGAAAGCCAGTACAACGATACCAAAATAGATAACCAAAGGCAGTTGATTCAACAATAAATACAAGGGCACGGCCATTAGCGTACCAAAAGTACCTGGTGCTTTGGGTGCCAAACCACTGCCAAAACCAAAAGCTAAACAGTGAACAGGATTAAGCAGAATTTTTTTAGCGTTGACGGACATAGATAAACTGAAAACCCTGTCAAATTAAAAATGTTGATAACCATGCTGCGAAATATCAAGCACAGCACCTTGTGAACCCAGACAGTATACGCAGCTGGACTCACTCACAAGGACTCGTCCTATCTCTGTCACAGGCACCCCAAACTGCTGGCAAGTATCGATTAGCAGCTGTTTATTCGCAGGCGCTACAGTCATACATAACTCGTAATCATCACCACCACTCAGCGCATAACGTTGCGCCTGAGGTTTTTCCACCACGGTTGATAGCACTGATGACAACGGCAAAGCCTCTACATATAACTCCGCCGACAACACCTCATCAGCAACAGATGAAGCCCTGATCACATGTCCCAAATCTGCCATCAAACCATCAGAAACATCAATCGCTGCATGCACTATCGCCCCTAGCGTCTGCCCCAACTGCACCCGTGCCGATGGCCGGTAAAATCGGTTCAGCAAATACTGTTGTTGCTCGGCATCGACATTCAAGCGCTTTTCTATTACCGCAAGTGCTGCCGCGGCATCGCCCAAACTCCCGGTAACAAAAATACGATCCCCGGCTTTTGCTTTGGACCGCAACATCGCTAGACCGTCAGGGACGGCGCCATGTACCTGAATGGTAATACTCAAAGGGCCGCGGGTGGTATCACCACCAATCAAGGGAATATGGTAATGCTTGGCGGCCGCAGCCAATCCATAACTAAACGCCTCAAGCCAACGTTCGTCAACATCCGGTAAACTCAACGCTAAAGTAAACGCCAAAGGTTTTGCACCCATCGCCGCTAAATCACTGATAGCCACTGCCAACGCACGCTGACCAATATCAGCTGGATTAGCATCTTCGGGAAAATGCCGGCCGGCCAACAATGTGTCAATTGACAATGCCAGTTGTTGGCCAGAAGGAATATTCAGCAGCGCACAATCATCGCCGATACCTAATGCCACCACATCCGTTGCGGCATCACCGACACCCAAAAAATATCGCCGGATTACTTCGAATTCTGTTAGTGTCTGGGCATCATTCATCAAAAGCTACTTTTAAAAGCGGCGTTAAAATTTATCAGCCGACGGTACATTAGCCACTATAGGTAATTGTTAGATTTTAAATACTAGCCAGCTTTAATCTCGACAGTCCGCACATCCTGCGCCAACTTATCCAGCACACCATTAATATATTTATGGCCATCAGTCGCACCAAATTTTTTCGCTAAGGCTACCGCTTCATTGATAACAACTTTATAGGGAATATCTATACGCTTTATTAACTCGTAACTCCCTAAACGCAACAAGGCCAACTCAATCGGGTCAAGGTCCTTAATATCACGATCCAAATGCGGAATAAACGCCTCTTCCAATTCATTAAGGCTTGCTGGAACGTGATGAATGATATCGTGAAAATATTCCACATCGACGCGACTAAAGTCGTAATCGGATAAAAATTGTAATTCGATATCAGACAGTGAATCTTTCGTCATCTGCCATTGATAAAGCGCCTGCATACCATAATGTCGGGCTTTTCGACGCGCGGCAGGGTTAAATTCTGACTTTGGAGACTGTTGATTTTTTTCAACCATTAGAAACAACCTTTCAACATAAAGAGCACAGCGCAGGCAAGCTACGCGGTAGATTAACGATTACAAACTAGCGATAACACAAAGCATTTCAAGCACACAGGCAGCGGACTCTTCACCCTTGTTTTCGGAATTTTCACCAACACCGCAACGCTCCAGTGCTTGCTGCTCGTTATCAACTGTTAGTACGCCAAAGGCAATCGGCAAACCGCTATCCAAGCTCACCTGCATAACCCCTTTGGAACACTCACCGGCTACATATTCAAAGTGAGGGGTACCACCACGGATAACGGCACCCAGCGTAATAATCGCGTCATACTTATTGGTTGCCGCCACATGCTGGCAAGTCAACGGTATTTCATAAGCACCGGGACACATAATCAGCTCAATATCCCCCTCACCAATACCGTTAGCGGTTAAATGCTGTTTGGCAGCGGCCAACAGATTATCAACTATAAAAGTATTCCAGCGAGTAACGACAATCGCGATTTTTTTACCCGCTAACACCGACGGATCATAAACTGGCGTGTCTATACCTTTCATATTTTACCTTTCTGACTAAACCTGTTTTTTTGGACTAAAACCTTGGCAGCGCCATGCTAAGGCGATACAAAATCAACCACTTCCAAATCAAAACCTGAAATCGCATTGTATTTAATGGGTGGCCCCATTAAACGAATTTTACTGACGCCAACATCGCGTAGGATTTGCGAACCCAAACCAACCGTCATATAGGCATTATTACTTCCGTCAGCCGTCGCCAGCGGCGCCGGTTTTTTGCCCATCGCTATCTCAATACTCGTTAACACTTCGTCCAGAGTTTCTTTATGGGCCAACAACACCACCACGCCACAGCCTTCTTCCGCAACGCGAGCAATACATCGCTGGATATTCCAGCTTGGGGTATCACTTGGCTGGGTACCCAATAAATCACGGATGGATGAACCCAGATGTACTCTGACCAATGTACCATCGCCGTTGCTGACATCACCTTTCACTAAAGCATGATGAATCTCACCGGCTAACAGATCTTTATAGCTGTGCAATACAAATTCGCCGTGATCCGTATTGACTTTGCCCGAGCCAATTTTTTCGATAGTACGTTCGTTCACTACCCGGTAATGAATCAAATCAGCAATAGTGCCGATTTTTAAACCGTGTTCTTCGGCAAATTTTTCCAGCTCAGGGCGACGCGCCATGGTGCCGTCTTCATTCATAATTTCAACGATAGTACCCGACGCTTCGAAGCCTGCTAAACGCGCCAGATCACAACCGGCTTCGGTATGCCCGGCACGGGTTAACACCCCACCCGGCTGCGCCATAATGGGAAAAATATGGCCTGGCTGCACGATGTCAGCTGGCTTGGCGCCGCGGGCTACCGCAGTACGCACAGTATGAGCGCGATCCGCAGCTGAAATACCGGTAGTCACCCCTTCGGCAGCCTCAATAGACAAAGTAAAATTAGTCCCAAATTGCGCACCATTCGCACCATCAACCATCAACGGCAAATTCAATTGACGGCAGCGATCTTCGGTGACCGTTAAACAAATCAGGCCACGGGCATGTTTGGCCATAAAATTAATATCCTGCGGTTTCACGCATTCGGACGCCATCACCAAATCGCCCTCATTCTCGCGATCTTCGTCATCCATCAGAATAACCATTTTGCCTAAACGAATATCCTGAATGAGTTCTTCAACGGTATTTAATGCCATTGTCTATTACCTTGTAGTCAAATCTTGTGGGAGTTGGCGGCCTTATCACGCCGGCCTTGCATCTATCCGCCAATCGTTTCCGACCGGCGTGATAGCATCAATAATCAAGCACTGCTGTTGCGCCATGGTGTCTAATGGCCAATCCAATAGCGGCCTGGCATCACTGCCCAAAAATGTCGGTGCCATATAAATATGGTACTGATCAACCAGGCCCGCTTGCGCAAATGCCCCGGCCAACACCGCACCCGCTTCAACCATCACTTCGTTGCATTCGCCTTCGGCCAGCACTCGCAGCAACTCAGGCAAATCTACTCTGCCATTGGCGCCAGCAACAATCATCACTTCGGCGCCAGCTTGTTCTAATGCCGCTCGTGCTGCTGCATTTTCAACGGCAGCTACCACCACGGTATGCCCAGGCTGACGTAAAATTTTTGCTTGCGGCGACAAACGCAGCTGGGAATCCAACACCACTCTTAAGGGTTGTTGCTCGGCTGCCAATAGTGCCAGTTCAGGATTAATGCCCAATTCATCAGCACGGACTGTTAGCGAGGCATTATCCATCATCACTGTATCCACCGAGCTGATCATGGCACAGCTACGGGCACGCCAGCGCTGCACATCACTGCGCGCATCCGTACCGGTAATCCACTGGCTTTCACCTGATGCCATGGCGGTGCGGCCATCCACACTCATCGCCATTTTCACTCGCAGCCATGGCAAGCCACTTTCCATACGCTTTACAAAACCCGGGTTTAACGCCTTCGCCTGGTCGGTTAACACCCCAGTCGTCACGGTTATACCCGCCTGCTGTAAAGCAGCAATTCCGCGACCCGAAACCAATGGATTAGGGTCGGTCATAGCAATCACCACTCTAGCCACTTTAGCGGCAATTAATGCCTCACAGCACGGTGGTGTTTTACCGGTATGGCTACAGGGCTCCAACGTCACATAAGCGGTAGCGCCTGTCGCTTGATGACCGGCATCGGCAATTGCATTCACTTCTGCATGACCTGCGCCTGCACGTAGATGGTAACCCTGACCAATAATTTTTTCGTCTTTGACCAACACGCAACCTACTCTGGGGTTGGGTGCAGTGGTGTATAAACCTTGCTGAGCCAAGTCGATAGCTAGCTGCATATACTGCTGGTCAGTCATAGCTGCTCAACCTTTGTCGGTTTGCGGTTCTTTCGACAAACGATCGATTTCATCGCGGAATTCGTTGAGATCTTTAAAATCACGGTACACCGACGCAAAGCGTACAAAAGCCACTTGATCCAACTGTTTGAGATGCTCCATCACTCTCTCACCGACGGCCATTGACGCGACTTCGCGCTCACCAGCAGCTTGCAAAGCATGTTCAATTTGGCTGACAACCGCCTCAATTTTTTCCACGCTGACTGGACGTTTCTCCAGCGCCCGCAATAACCCGGCGCGCATTTTCTCGGCGTCATAAGGTTCACGATTACCGTTTTGCTTAATGATTCTTGGCATCAACAGCTCAGCACTTTCATAGGTGGTGAAACGTTCGGCACAGTCGAGACATTCTCGACGACGACGAACCTGTCCGCCCTCGGCGACCAACCGAGAGTCAATTACTTTAGTATCATCATAGGAACAAAACGGACAGCGCATACCGTGGCCTTTTCATGGAGCTAATTATGGGCTGAAGTGTAGCAGCTTTAGTGCCGGGCAGCTGACACCCAACCGCCCGACAAGCAAGCATCAACTACTTATAAACAGGGAAACGCGCGCAGATTTCCAGCACTTTCGCCTTCACCGCAGGAATCACCTCAGCACTAGTGCCATTTTCCAGACTATCCAGCACATCGCACATCCAATGGGTCAATTCACGGGTTTCTTCGATACCGAAACCACGCGTAGTGATAGCGGGGGTACCTACCCGTAAACCGGACGTTACAAACGGCGAGCGTGGATCATTAGGCACCGCGTTTTTGTTGACGGTGATAAAGGCTTCACCTAAAGCCGCATCAGCATCTTTACCGGTATATTCTTTACCGATCAGGTCAACCAGCATCAAATGGTTTTCAGTCCCACCCGATACGATTTTAATACCGCGCTCAATAAAGGTCGCAGCCATTACTTTGGCGTTATCCACCACCTGCTGCTGATAGGCTTTAAATTCTGGTGTGGCTGCCTCTTTGAAACTGACCGCTTTGGCCGCAATCACATGCATTAATGGACCACCTTGACCACCGGGAAACACTGCCGAGTTAAATTTCTTTTCCAGCGCTTCATTATGTTTGGCCAGAATAATACCGCCGCGAGGACCACGTAAGGTTTTGTGTGTAGTCGAGGTCACCACGTCAGCGAATGGCACTGGGTTGGGGTATAACCCCGCCGCAACCAAGCCGGCAACGTGCGCCATATCCACCATTAAATAAGCACCGACTTTATCGGCGATTTCACGGAATTTTGCCCAATCGACAATACCGGAATAGGCAGAGAAACCAGCCACAATCATTTTTGGCTTGTGCTCTAAGGCCAGCGCCTCAACCTGCGCATAATCGATCATGCCGGTGTCCGCATCCAAACCGTATTGAACCGAGTTATACACCTTGCCCGAAAAGTTAGGCTTGGCACCGTGAGTTAAATGGCCACCCGCATCCAGGCTCATGCCCAGAACGGTGTCGCCCGCTTGCAATAAGGCCAAATACACTGCCGAGTTTGCCTGTGAGCCTGAGTGAGGCTGGACATTGGCGTAATCGGCACCAAACAAGGCTTTTACCCGTTCAATCGCCAGATTTTCTGCTTTATCGACATACTCACAACCACCGTAATAACGCTTGCCGGGATAACCTTCGGCATACTTGTTGGTCATTGAGGTACCCTGAGCCTGCATTACTCTGGGGCTGGTGTAATTCTCAGAAGCGATCAGCTCGATATGCTGTTCCTGACGCAGATTCTCTTCACCGATGGCGGAAAAAATCTCATCATCAAATCCTTCAATTTGCATATCTTTTGTAAACATGGGCAACCCCTATCATCGTGGCCGCAATAACGGCTTTTTAGAAAGCCGCGCATTGTACATTATTGGCTCAATTTAGGCAGCTCTATTTAGCGCGATATTGCTGCCAGCTAATCTCCACTTCAAGGGCTGAATTACAGTTGACCCAGCGACTTGGCTTTCGCCCAATCAGCCGTCATACACAACTGTTTACAGAACGATCAAACAACAAACTTTCAGCTATAAATAACTGAAAATCCTGCATAAAAATTTATTGGACGGAAAAAATTTGGCCATTAAAATAGCCACCGTCGTCACCTCCACAGCGGCGATATACATTCAAATTCTCAACGATCGCGCTCTATGAGCAAGCTGCCGGCTTATTGCCGGCCACTTTAGACTATGGCCTGACATTTATGGTGATCAACTCTTCAAGTACCTCTATCGCTCAACAACTGGTAGACAAAAATCACAGCAACAAACAACAGCAGAGCAGCGCCAGGGATTTGCTGGAGCGAGCCAAGCAAGTCGATCAGGACAGTATCACCGAAGGTGTAACAGAAACACCACTGGCGAACCGCGAAATGCCCAGACCGGTAAATTCAATACAGCAACCGCAACTACTCAATAATAGAACCACAATGGACTCTATCACCGAGCGCTACAAATCCAATTTTGAAGCCATGCAGGCGATGGGACAAAATATCGATACCCGGGCATAAGTGCCCAATATCAACTGCTCAATAGCCTAAAAAACACCCAGCCCGCCGCCAACTTCATCTATACTGTCAGGACACACCTCGCTTGGTTACTCCTGCCATGACCAGCACACCGAAGGTTACCGACCCAATTTCCTCGCCTGCATGGCGACCACTAGTGCGTACCGGGCTGATATTATTAGTCATTGCTGCCATCATTTATAAGGCTGCCTTGGGTCAAATTGAAATGAATACTCGCTACTCCGCTGGCGACGCGTTGCAAACCGTTCTACAAACCAACCATGATGCTATTCAACGCTGGGCCGCAAGACGCATCGAATACCAGCAAACGCTCTCTCAGTCAGTGCAACTCACTGACATGGCCCAACAATTACTGGCTGATACCGCCAATCGACCCAGCCAACTTGATGCGCTACGTGGACTCCTGCTGCCAGCTTTAAGCCGTAATGAAGACAGTGGTTTTTTCTTGCTGGATACCGACTTCAATATTATCGCTGCGATACAAAACCTACAGCTTGGCCAACGCCACCCACTCGCAACATTAAAACCAACCCAGTTAGAACAGGTCATTAGCGGAGAAACACGCTTTATCCACCCGGTGATGATCAACCAACAGCCGCAACAATTTTTGGCCTCACCTATTACCGACCAACAAGGCAACACCATCGCACTGCTGCTATTTCAAATTAATCTCGGTAAAGACCTGACTTATATTACCCAGCTAGGCAGGCTAGGTAACTCCGGCGAAACTTATGCCATTAATGTCGAAGGTTATATGCTTAGCAATAGCCGCTTTACTCCCACACTGCGGAAGATTGGTTTATTGGGCAAACAGCAGCAAACCAGTATTGGCCTGCGCGTTGCGGACCCCGGCCTGAATTTGACCCAAAAAAATAGAGAACTGCAATCTAATGAAGGGCTGCCCCTCACAGCTATGGCCAAAAGTGCTAGCCAAAACATTAACGATACCGACATTATGGGTTACCGGGATTACCGGGGTATTTGGGTGCTAGGTAGTTGGATGTGGGATCAGGAACTGGGTATCGGACTGGCTACCGAGATCGATCAGGCAGAAGCTCTACACGACTTTTATCAAACCCGGATTATCATCATTGTGCTCATGATTACCGTCGTACTGGTCTCTTTACTACTCACTTATAAACTCATGCGCGCCCAGAAAAAAAACGAAAAACAAATGCTAGCCGGGCGGCTACAGCTGGAAACACAGGTCCAGCAGCGTACGGCTGAATTACTATCTGCGCAGCTAAAACTGGAACAAGTAGCCGATACCGATGGCCTTACCAACATTCCCAATCGGCGCCGCTTTGATCAACATCTGGCCAGTGAATGGCTGCGCGCCAAGCGCATGAAGCAGCCGCTTTCGCTCATCATGATTGATGTGGATTACTTTAAACAATATAACGATCACTACGGTCATCAACGGGCGATGAGTGTTTGCAGCACATTGCGCAACTCCTACACCAAAGCAATACGGCCAGACGGCCAGGTGATTTAGTCGCGCGCTATGGCGGTGAAGAGTTTGTCGTTATTCTCAGCAATACTGACAATCGCGAAGCACAGTTAGCCGCCAATACGCTCAGACAAATAGTCAATGACGCTGCTATCGAACACGCCGGCAGCCTATTGCCGCAAATCAACACCGTCACTATTAGCGCCGGCATCGCCACCGAAACACTGTTTCAGCAAACAGCTAAAACGCTGATCCAACATGCCGATCAAGCACTCTATCAAGCCAAGGCCGCAGGCCGCAATTGCAATAAAATTTACAGCACAAAGGACAGCAGCATTCATTATCTATAGAACCTGATTGTCACCACTTGCACTGCCAAGCAGCAAAGTTCCGCTCCTGCACCAAACGATTAAGCACTCGACATTAACCAGTCCATCCGGTAACTTTCAGCCAATTTCTTCAATACCTGTTAGGATAAAAATTCTATGGCACAGTATGTGTACACCATGAATCGGGTCGGCAAAATTGTTCCACCCAAACGTCAAATTCTCAAAGATATCTCACTGTCCTTTTTCCCCGGTGCCAAGATTGGCGTGCTGGGTTTAAACGGTGCGGGCAAATCAACATTGCTAAAAATTATGGCGGGGGTTGATACCGAATTTGAAGGAGAGGCTCGCGCACAAGCAGGTATCAACGTTGGCTACTTATCCCAGGAGCCGGAACTGGATCCCAATAAAGATGTGCGCGGCAACGTCGAAGACGGCCTGGGCGATGTGGTGACCGCCCAGAAAGAACTGGAAGAAGTATTCGCCGCCTATGCCGAACCTGACGCGGATTACGACGCGCTGGGCAAGCGCCAGCAAGAATTGGAAAATATTATTCAGGCCGCGGGCTCAGAAAATCTCGACCACAAACTGGAAGTCGCCGCCGACGCACTACGACTACCACCATGGGATGCTGATGTCACCAAGCTGTCCGGGGGTGAACGCCGACGTGTGGCCTTATGCCGCTTGCTATTGTCCAACCCTGACATGCTATTGCTGGATGAGCCCACCAACCACCTTGATGCGGAATCCGTACACTGGCTGGAACAATTTCTCTGTGAATACCCCGGCACTGTAGTAGCCATCACCCACGACCGCTACTTTTTAGATAACGCCGCGGGCTGGATTCTGGAATTGGACCGCGGCCGCGGCATTCCTTATGAAGGCAACTACAGTGACTGGCTGGAGAAAAAGGAAATACGGCTGGCGCAGGAATCCAAACAAGAAGCCTCTCATCAAAAAACCGTCAAATCGGAATTGGAGTGGGTGCGACAAAATCCTAAAGGCCGTCGCGCTAAAAACAAAGCGCGCCTGGCTCGCTTTGACGAACTGCAATCGCAGGACTTTCAGAGCCGCGCCGAGACCAACGAAATTTATATCCCACCAGGCCAACGGCTCGGTGACAAAGTCATTGAAGTGAATGGCATCAGCAAGTCCTTTGGTGAGCAAATGCTGTATCAGGATCTCAGCTTCAGCGTTCCCAAAGGCGCTATCGTCGGTATTATCGGCGGCAACGGTGCCGGTAAATCCACCTTGTTTAAAATCATTGCTGGCATGGAACAGCCCGATGCCGGCTCAATCGAGCTAGGCGAAACTGTCGATCTGGTCCATGTCGAACAACTGCGCGATGAACTGGATGACAGCAAGTCGGTGTGGGAAGCTATCTCGGGCGGTCACGATATGTTGCAAATTGGCGGCTACGAAATCGCCTCCCGCGCCTACTGCGGCCGCTTCAACTTTAAAGGCGCCGACCAACAAAAACGGGTGGGCGACCTCTCCGGCGGTGAACGCGGGCGCTTGCAGCTCGCCTGCACCCTGAAGCAAGGTGGCAATGTGCTACTGTTAGACGAGCCCTCCAACGATCTGGATGTAGAAACCCTGCGGGCACTGGAAGAAGCCTTACTCAGCTTCCCTGGTTGCGCCATGGTCATATCCCACGATCGCTGGTTTCTGGATCGTATCTGTACCCACATTCTGGCTTATGAGGGTGATAGTGAAGTCGTTTTCTTCGAAGGCAACTACACTGAATACCATGAGGATTTTGTCGCCCGCAAAGGGGAAAACGCCCTGCCCCAGCGCGTCCGCTACAAAAAACTCAAGTAAAACTGCTATAGTGAACACTCCCCCTGCCGTTATAAGCCTTTACCGCAGGGGTAATCCGGAAGGCAGAAGGACCCGTTAGATGACCGATCCCAATGAAGAGCGCAGAGTTTTCAGCCGCATTACTTTTGACTGCAGCATCACCTTGTCGCAAGGCGAAAAACGATGGCCAGCAAAGCTGATTGATTTGTCACTAAAAGGATTGTTAGTCGAGAAACCGCAAAACTGGGACGCCGACATCACGCAACTGGTTGACGCTCACATCACACTCGATGAAGACGCATTTATCAATATGAGCATCAACTGGCGCCATGATGTCGCCGGCCAAATTGGTTTCGAATGCGAACATATTGATATCGACAGCATTATTCATTTGCGTCGATTGGTGGAACTCAATCTGGGTGATGCCGATTTATTGGATCGCGAGCTGGCCAGCCTAGGGCGATAACTCAGCCTGGCCAGTCACTTAATCCAAGTCTTTTCTGTAAAACAGTTTGTTAGCAACCAACCTTACTCAAAATATTCATCTTGCGGATTAATTAATACATCCGGTACCGGCTCAAAGGCCGCCTCGTTATAGGCAGGCATCGTTGGGAGTGTACCGCCCAATGAAGCAAGTTTAGCGGCTGCATCGTCCAGGCCACGCTGGTAGGCGTATGGCGGGCCATCACACCACGCCAATTGATAAGCGGTTTGCGCCGCGTCAATTGCCGCCGCCTTATTACCACAACTGTCTTCCAACTCAGCCAAAATATTATAAGAGTCAACGTTATATAAACGGTAAGGGCCACGCTCTGCCCGCGCCCAACTTTTGGCCAGCCACTCACGAGCAACATCAAAGTTCCCCTGACGACGCTCCAACTCCGCCATTACGCGGTAGTGCGGCAATATCTCTTCGCCAAAATCCATATTGGCAGTATGCACTTCTGTAATCTCTAACCACTCCAGCGCTTTCGCATAATTGCCCCGCAGCATTTCAATTTCACCCAACATACGCGAACTGGCTGACAACACTTTGGTGACGGTTTGCTGATCCGCAAAGTCGGTACCCTCGCGAGCTTTACTCAATTCCCAGGCTCTGGTGTGATAAATTTCTGCTTCATCGTAATTGCCAAACCAAATCGCTGACTGCCCCTTAAAAGTATTGGTCACCGCCTCCGATTGATCCGCCAACAATTTCTGAAAAATACGAATGGAACGATCCATAGCAGCAAACGGTCTGCCATCACTCACGCCGCGATGTGCAAAGCCCGTTCCCACCCAATATAAATTTACCGCTTCCTTCATTCGTTTGCCGACACTGCGTTGTAATTCCAAACCTTTTAACGCAATTATTTCTGCTTCCCGAAAACGGCCGGTTTGGCGCAACGCTTTGGAGTGATTTCCCATGGCTTCCGCCAACGACTCCATTGCATTTTGCTGCTTACAAATTTTGGCATGACGCTCATATAAAGGCACCGCCTTGCCCGGATAACCCCCGGTCAGACCATAGGTGATTGGCAATGCTGCCAGCACAAAAATATTATTGGCAGGCTCAGTTAATCCGGTTTCATTTTCAACGCCATCGGGAAATAGCATTTCCAGTAAACTGGCGCGCATCAAACATGGCTCACCGATACCTTGCACTGTTGGCTTGTCCAGGTGCTCAATAAAATAATGGCAAGCTTGGTCATATTGTCGCTGCGCAATTAAGACTTTGTATTGTTCAACATGACGATGGAAGTCTGGCATTCAACGATTCCTCAAACTGTTAATTATTTTATCAAATAACACCTAATCACCAACGATCGATGGCGCAGAGCTAGGTTTGCTCTGCAATATCTTTGACGTTGATACCGTAGCGTCGCAACTGGCTAAATGCCCACGCGCCGTATAAAACAGCTACCGTAGCTGCAAATAACCAAGCGGCTTCAAATCCTGAAAACTTCATCATTAGGGCACCTACTGCCGGACCCACCACTCGTCCCATGGCCCCCATCGAAGATGTTAAGCCCAACATTCTACCGCGCAGCTGCGGCGGTGTGCGTTTGGTGGTAATAGAGTTCATCACTGGCGTACAAAAAGTAGCCCCGGTAAGAGATACAAAAAACGAAATCACAATAGTAGATACCGTCATGGCTTGCGACGCCAATAATGTCCCCACCACTAACAGACCAATCCCCATTAATAAAAACCGTAGCTCACCGAAAAATTTTGATAACGGACCAATTAAAGTTCCCTGCATCAAGGCCATAATAAAACCCTGCACCACCAGCGTGTAACCCACTTCTACCGGCGTCCAACCCAATAGCGCCCCGGTCCAAATCGGAAACATCACCGTCATTAAACTCACGCAGCTATTCAATAATAAATATTGTAATACCAATAACATATTGCCGGTTTGTCGCAGCATTCCTAAAATGGATAATGGATTGGCTTTGCTGTGTCTGGCGTTCTCAGCACGACTCTCCACATCCAGGGATTCTTTCAAAAAAAACATGCCACATAGCATCGCTACAAATGATAATCCTGCAGCAACAAACGAAGGGATAACAAAATTTGCTTCCACCCCGGATAACACACCACCCAAGCCTGGCCCAATAGTCATGCCCAAACCAAACGCAGCACCAATCATGCCCATACCTTTGGCACGATTCTCAGCGTCGGTCATATCCGCTACCATCGCCGAAGCTACACCAAAATTACCCGCCATCAATCCTGCAAAAGCACGTACCAGATACACCGCAATCAAGGTAGTGCAAAACGCTAACATCAAATAAGAAACACAGGCCCCACCCAAGCAAACCAGCAGCACCGGCTTGCGGCCAAAACGATCACTCATTTTTCCCCAAAACGGATTGATCACAGCAGTACACAATGAATAAATCGCAGTAATCATAAATACGTCGGTGTAACTGGCACCTAACTGCGGTGCCATAAAAGGCAATATAGGAATGATAATTCCAAAACCGATGAGATCGATAAGCACTGTAAAAAATAATAATGTCATAGCATCAGTTCTGATAATAGTTCTATTACAAACAATGTTATTGATTGCAACTTAGCGACTAGGTCCGATATTTTTCCGCGCATCCTATAAAAGATAAAACGAGTAATCAGCCAACAGATCTTATTGCGGCTCATTACTCGCTGCTAAAAAATCGCATCGTTACTGCGCGCTAGCTAGTCGAAATTACAGCGGCTTAGTCGCACACAAAAAGGCAATCGACATAATTATAATCCAATAAAAATACGCTTCGCGGCGAGTAATACGAATAGAACGGTCCAGCACGGCTTCGATTTCTGCTTTGTTTTCGGGCTCAGTCACCAAGCGACGGAACATCACCGTCCACTCACGCATAACGTAGCGTAGATGCAAGCCGATAATTAAAGTACCACCGTATAAGAAAATTTTAATCGAATACCATTTCTGCATAGTTCCTGCATTAAAAGGACCATAACCCAGCAACGAAGAAACCGCGGAAATCATTAATAATGGAATAACCACCCAGCGAATTTTTTCGTCCATTTTGGTCAACTTAATGCCGCGATCAGTTTCACGAAAATAAAAGGCAGACCAACACAATAAAAACCAGGGAATAAACGCGATCCACATGGCAGTCAACCAAATGCCGCCATAAGGCTGTACACCCCACAAATAGCCCATGTGCAAACCTAGCGGCAATAACAAAATAATGCCGGTACGAGCTAAAATATCAATTCGGTAGGCCGTCTCCAAATGCCTTTTACGTTCATCCAGTGACACTTGCGGATTAACCACATTAAATGACGTTTGAAAGACCCCCCATTCTCCACCCAACCAATAAACCATGGCAATGATATGTAACCAACGCAACGTACCCAGCTCGTGGGCCAGCAAAAATTCCATCATCAAACCTCTACATTTGTGCTTTAAAGAGCGACCAGATTCACTATGCTTATTTGTCACCGGCAGCAATTTTTGGCCAGCTATAACGGCCAATATAGTACCGCATAGTGCTCGTAGATCGCTGCCAAGTTGCTGTAAAGAAAAGTAAAATATGGTTAATCCGACGCAGCTCTATTGGCTTCAATTTACGCCTTTGTTAGTGTAGCTACTCTGATAGCGGCAACGTCATGCCGCCGTAAAATTCTTCAGGTAGCACTATGGAAGTTTCTAAAGAGAATCCTATTATCGTGGCCGGTGCAGGCCCTGTAGGCTGTACCTTCGCATTGTATTTAGCACAGCAAGGTATTCCGGTGCGCATCCTTGAAAGCGAGCCACAAATGCCGCTTACCCTGCGCGCTTCTACCTGGCACCCACCCACTCTGGATATGATGGATAACCTCGGCATTGGCCAACCGTTAGTAGCTACCGGCTTAAAAGTCCCTCGCTACCAGTATCGCGACCGACGCAGCGATCTGTGCGCAGAGTTTGATCTAGGTACCCTCGCTGGCGACACCAATCACCCCTACCGTGTGCAGGTCGAGCAATATCGCATGACCAAAATCGCTCAGGTAATGCTTGAAACCCTGCCTGATGCCGACATTCAATTTAATACCGTAGTAGAAACGGTCTGGCAAAGCGACGATTGGGTAATGGTAAAAACACGCACCCCCGAAGGCACCAAAGAATTTCGTGCGCCCTACGTCATTGGCACTGACGGCGCCAGCTCTAATATTCGCGTCAGTTCAGGTATCGCTTACCAGGGCTTTACTTTCCCGGAGCGCTTTCTGATTGCCAGCACACCTTATGCGTTAGATGAACACATTCCAAACCTGGCACCGGTCAGTTATTTTGCCGACCCGGAACAATGGTTTTTGGCGCTGCATTGCCGCCCACTTTGGCGCATTCTGGTACCTACCGACCCCGCCGCCGACCCGGAAGAATTAATGTCGGATGACTATCTGGAAAAAACACTACAAAGCCTGGTGCCGAAAAAAGGCCGCTACGAAATTGGCCATCGCACTTTATACCCGGTACACCAGCGCGTTGCCGAAACCTACCACAAAGGCCGGGTGTTTTTGGCCGGTGACGCTGCCCACATCAATAACCCGCTAGGCGGCATGGGCATGAACGGCGGCATCCACGACGCTTATAATCTGGCAGAAAAAATGGTAGCGTTTTTACGCGGTGAAGTCAGTGAAGACGCCTTTGATTTATACGACCGCCAGCGTCGTACTATCGCCACTAAATTTGTGCAGCGACAATCTATACGTAATAAAGAAATGCTGGAAAATAAAGATCCTGAATCCTCCCGCAAACAAATCCAGGCAATGATTGAAATTACTCAGGATCCGGTTCGCCATAAAGACTTTTGCCGGGAAAATTCCATGTTGAACTGTTTACAGGAAGCCAGCGAAATTGAATAAACCGGCAGAGAATAAACAGTGGCTGTTAAAGCAATTTGTACAGGCAGATGAAGTGCTTGGTGAGCAACATTATGAAATGGTTAGCTCGCCGATGCCGACTATTGGCGACCAGCAAATACTGGTGCAGACCTTATTACTTGGCACCAGTCCCGCCCAACGTATGTACGTTACCGAGCAACGCACCTTTCACATTGCAGTAGAAATCGGCGAAGTAATGAGCGGCCGCGGTGTCGGCCTGGTACTGGAATCCAAACACCCCGATTTCAAAAGCGGCGATATTATTCAAGCCACACTAGGCTGGCAGCAATATGTAGCACTCACCCCTGATGACAAAACCGACACCGGTAAAAATGTACGCACCGTTCAAAAAGTGGATCAGCCTGTGCGACCACTAACAACCATCATGGGCTTGTTCGGCCAGCTGGCCTTCAGCGCCTATGTCGGCATTATCGAAATTGGTCAGGTGAAACCCGGTGATGTAGTACTGATTTCATCAGCTGCGGGCGGTGTTGGCTCCGTTGCCTGTCAGTTGGCACGAATTCAAGGCGCGGCCAAAGTTGTTGGCATTGCAGGCGGCAAAGAAAAATGCCAGTGGCTGCTCGAACAAGGACTGTGCGATGCCGCCATCGATTATAAAAGCGAAGACTTGGTCACCGCCATCGCCAGCCACTGTCCCGATGGCGCCGACGTTTATCTCGACAATGTCGGTGGCGATATGCTGGATGCAGCTTTACAAAATATAGCCGTGGGTGCCCGCGTGGTTATCTGCGGTATGATTTCAACCGAATATTTAAACCCGCGCCCCGACGGCCCTAAACATTACTTTAATTTGCTGTACAAGCGCTCGCGTATGGAGGGTTTTTTCGTATTTGATTATGTGCCGCGCTGGCCAGAATTCGAAATTAAACTGCGGCAATGGTATAGCGAAGGTAAGTTAAAATTGGTGGACGATGTATTTGAAGGACTTGAAAGCGCACCCATCGCTTTAGGCAGTTTATTTACCGGCGGTCATACCGGTGGCTGTGTCATTCGAGTAGCCGAAGACCCTTTGGAAATACCGTCTTTATAATAGCGCACTAAAAGAGCAACGCAGTCAGGTCTGATTGCTGGCACGTTGCTGTCGCACATACTGCACAAATTCGTCGTTGGGTACGGGCCTGGACCAATAATAACCCTGACCATAATCACAACCCATTTCCCGCAACACGGCTATCAACTCTTCTTGCTCGACACCTTCCGCAATAGTTTTTAAATTTAAACTTTTAGCAATTTGGATTACTGCAAGCACAATCGCCTTATCCTGTGTGTCTTCCAGCAAACGCCGCACAAAAGACTGATCAATTTTTAAAATACCCACTTCCATTTTTTTCAAATATCCTAAATTTGAATAGCCGGTACCAAAATCATCGATGGAAAATTGCACCCCATAAGAGCGCAGACTGGATAATACCGCACGAAACGTTTTCGAGTCATCAATCAAGGTTGACTCCGTTAACTCCAGCTCCAGCGATGCAGCGGGCAGCTCACTCTTGATTAAGGCTTCATGGATCACCGACGCGATATTACCGCGTTTGAATTGCATTGCCGAAACATTAATCGCTACGCCCAGTCCTGCCAGACCCAAATCAGACCAGGATTTGCAATCTCTGCAAGCCTGTTGAATAACCCATTCGCCAATATCAAAAATAATCCCCGACGATTCAGCTACCGGAATAAAATCCAGAGGGAATATCAATCCCTGCTCGGGGTGCCGCCAACGGATCAAGGCTTCAGCTCCGATGATAGAGCCATCGCTTAAATTAATTTTTGGCTGGTAAAAAAGTTCAAACTGATTTTTATTAATTGCGCTGCGCAAATCTGCAATCAAGCGAATATTTTTTTCTGCATTCAGCTCCATGCCTTCATTGAAAAAATGATAACTATTACGCCCCAGACTCTTGGCGTGATACATCGCTATATCGGCCTTTTTGCACAAGGTTTCAAAATCACTGCCATCATCCGGCGCGACGACAATACCAATTGAGACAGTCGCAGCAACTGATGAATCTCCAATAATAAAAGGCTGTTTAACTTTATCCAGAATATTAACGGCAATTGATGAAATCTGCTGCTCTGCAGTAATAGATTCCAGAATAACCAGAAATTCATCCCCCCCTGACGGCAGATAGTATCGGTATCTCTTACCGAGCACTGCAGCCTTGATGCTATTTCCTGTAAAAAAATATCACCCGCACTATGACCGAAAGAGTCATTAATCACCTTGAAATTATCCAAGTCAAGGAACATCAAACACACCATAGAGGACTCCCGCTTGGAAGCTTTATAGGCATGTTCAAAACGATCCTTGGCCAATAATCGATTGGGCAAATTGGTCAATGCATCATGATGAACCAATCGCTGAATTTTCTTCTCCGACTCTTTAACCCGGAAGTTTTCTTTGGATAGTTTTTGCAGCACATTGTGCAGATCACTCGACAGTAGCCAGATACTAAAGGCCACTAGCAACAGGATAAGTGATAACACCACAGCTACGGAAAAGTCAGCGGTAGAGATTACATTGACGTACCAACCCTGAGAATTGAAGTACCCCAGCAACAACACATTCGCGATAATAAAAAAGGTTAGCGTGAAAAATAATTTTCTATTGCCTAATAGGCCGCTGAAAATAAGCACTCCGGGAAACGCCATTAACACTTCATCGCGCAGCCCCTGAAAAGTCCACATAAATACCACGCACAGAACAGTGATACTCCCTGTTAACACTACCGCGGCTTTATCAATCTGGCCCTGCTTAATCAGGAAATAGACACTCAGGAGACATAGCATCAGCACCAGCAGCAATGCCGGCACCCAGCCACTGGCCTCATAAAAAAACTGCTGAAGGGCGATCAGGCCAAGAATAGCCTCGACAAACCAGAACACCTGCTCCAGTCGCTTGCCACGAAAGGCTAACTGACTCTTATTGTTTTCTTCAACTGACATGAATTCCCGCATTAGATACGACTCTGAGTGCCAACAAGTCTAGCAAATGACTCACAGACTGCACGGTATTACTGGCATGCCGGCATACTGATCTAAAAACCCTGCGCTGCCGTATCAACTGTAAATTCGCGAATAAACCCCAACACTATGACCCGTACACATTATTTAGGAATACTAGGCTGCCTGGTGCTTATGGTTATCATTATTAGCCTGGGCCCTTATAGCAATGCGGCCATGTTTGCACCAGATCAGGGCTCATTCTGGTACTACTGGAAATTGCAGAATCCGGATTTCTGGTCACGCTTTAGTGTCTGGAGCTTATACGCACTCCACCAGATAAGCCTCTGGGGCTTAATAGCCTATGCCCAGCTGCAGCGCCCTAAATACTCCAAAACCTTAAATCCTGTCAATATCGCTGCCATTGCCGTTAATGCCTTGTTTATTCTGCTGCACATCTGGCAAACCAAATACTGGTACGATGGTTTAGCACAAGATACTCCGGTATGGACCTCACAAGCCTCAGTAGTATTCATGCTGATATTTGTGCTGATCATGGAAAACAAACGCCGCGGTTTATTTTTTGGCAAATCCATCGAAGCAGTAGAGAAACCTGCCGGTTTTCTCAAACGCTACCACGGCTACTATTTTGCCTGGGCGATTATCTATACCTTTTGGTTTCACCCGATTGAAGATACCGTCGGCCACCTGCTCGGGACTTTTTACACCATCATGCTGATGCTCCAGGGCAGCTTATTCTTTACCCGGTTCCACACCAATCGCCACTGGACGTTATTATTAGAAACCTTCGTGCTGATTCATGGTGCACTGATGGCTTATATGACGGCAGAGAGTGGACAGTGGCGGATGTTTTTATTTGGTTTTCTAACCATGTTCGTTATCACCCAAATGCACGGCATTGGCTTAGGTAACAAAACCCGTTGCAGCATAGTCGGACTTTATATTGCCGCCATTGTGTTCAGTTACTTTGGTGACTGGGGCGCGATGATTGCAATCGTGCGGATACCCGTAGCTGAATATGGCTTACTATTTATTATTGTTGCTATTGCCTGGCTACCAGTGCTACTAGGTCGATTGGTGAGAGCAAGAAACAAACTCTACATTACAAAACCAGGACGGGTATCAAAATCCTATTAGTGACGGCTTTCAAAAGTATGATTAACTAAAAATTTACAATGTGAATATCCTCGAGCAAGGATGCTCTTTTTTTAAATTTAACACCCACTTCAAATCCTGATTGCTCAACGGCTTATCCCTAGGCGCAACCCCTGCAAATTCAGCACTTGCCTGCCTGGAGTTGAAATTCTATAAAATCTACGCTTACACTCCACTCATCGATTTAAACAAAGACGGATAACAATAATGAATAACAGCGCCAACACTGCGGGCAGATGCACCTGCGGAGAAATTCACTATGAACTCACTGCAAGCCCACTATTTGTTCATTGCTGTCACTGCAGCTGGTGCCAACGAGAAACCGGCTCCGCGTTTGCTATAAACGCACTAATCGAAAGCCGCCACATTCGCTTGATCAGCGGCCATCCAGAGATTGTCCATACACCCAGTAATAGCGGTAATGGGCAAAACATCAGCCGTTGCCCTACCTGTAAAACTGCCGTATGGAGTCACTACGGTGCTGCAAAAGAAGCGATAGCGTTTATCCGTGTCGGCACTCTTAACAACCCCAATAACTGCCCACCGGATATTCATATTTTTACCTCAACCAAGCAAGCGTGGGTGAAGTTGGATGATTCGACGCCGGTAATGCCGGAGTACTATCAGCGCAGCAAATATTGGCCTGAGAATAGTATCGCACGCTATAAACAAGCTATCGGGTAACTGGGGACAGACCACTGTTTAATCAGTTTTCGCAGCTTAAGCGGCAATAAACTCAGAACAAGTTTTCGCTTTTACCCGAAAAAGAATAATGCCGGGAACCATAAATAAACTGTGGTCTGATCTCGGTTTTTTCCTAAGCAGGGTTAAGAATAGCACTGGATGGCAGATCGCCGGCAAATACGCTGGGAGCGAGCCAGTCGTTTATATTTTTAGTGAGGGCCTTAGGTCCGATCAATTTTAATTTACCATCATTGATCGCACGCTTGTAACTTAACTCTCCCATCCATATTTCGCACATCACCCGTACGCACACATTAAAATAAATATCGACCTCTTTGCCGGGGTCAGTTACGCACACACTCACTTTCTGC
This sequence comes from Oceanicoccus sp. KOV_DT_Chl, assembly GCF_900120175.1. Taxonomy (NCBI): domain Bacteria; kingdom Pseudomonadati; phylum Pseudomonadota; class Gammaproteobacteria; order Cellvibrionales; family Spongiibacteraceae; genus Oceanicoccus; species Oceanicoccus sp. KOV_DT_Chl. Next base: position 2,304,434 of record NZ_FQLF01000002.1, on the reverse strand, counting down.
CCGTCGACTACGATCCACCAGTGCGGATGATCCAGTACGTCGCTAAAATCAAAACGTATCACCGTTTCATTGCCGATCAATTTGTCGGGGTTGATACTGCGTTCGAGGTATAACATCAACAGACCAGGATCAAAATCTGATTCGGTCATTTGCTCCCTTGCCCACTGCATACCCCATCCCCCAATGGCCTCAATGACCGGCATCAGCTCTTTACACGCATTGGTAGGAAAATATTCATAGCCACGCTGGCCGGAAATTCGTTTACGGGCCAGTAGCCCACTTTGCTCCATATCATTCAGGCGCTTGGTCAACAATGCTGGCGACAGCGTTGGCAAGCCGCGTTGCATTTCGCTAAAGCGCGATGCGCCCATCAGTAACTCGCGCACAATTAGCAAGGTCCACTTTTCACCTACTACTTCCATCGCTTTGGCGATGGGACAAAATTGGTTGTAGCTCATTAATACTTCCTTGATCAGTGTTCTATAACCCTGACTTCATAATCTGTAGTTAATTACATCAGAATCTGTAGTGCATTACTACAACCAGTGAATCGGCCTGCCAACCAAGGTTTATCTAGTATTACTCCTGAACACAACTTATCTCAGGAGATAAACCCCATGACTATAAATACCACCACTACAGAAAGTTTTGCCGGTCAGGTCGTAGGCGATGTTGCCGCAGCCATGTCAGGCGTGATGACATCGATTGGCCACAAGCTGGGCTTGTATGCAGCAATGGCACATGCCGGACCCATCAGCTCGCAGCAATTAGCCGATAAAACCGCTTTGGCCGAGCGCTATGTGCGCGAATGGCTGAATAACCAAACCGCAGGTGGCTATATTTTTTACGATGCAGATAACAGTAGCTACACCCTGCCCGATGCCCATGTGCCAGTACTGGCCGATGAAGACAGCCCGGTGTTTTTAGTGCCGGCGCTTGAGGTGGCAGCCTCGCTCTGGCTGGACGAAGAAAAATTACTGGACGTGTTTCGCAGTGGCGAAGGTATCGCCTGGGGCGCGCATCATCATCGCTTGTTTTGTGGCTCAGAGTCGCTGTTTCGCCCAGGCTATAAAACCTATCTCACCAGTGAATGGTTGCGAGCAATGGATGGCATGGAAGATAAACTGCGCGCCGGCGCCAGGGTGGCGGATATAGGTTGTGGGCATGGTGCTTCCACGATTGTGTTGGCCAAAGAATTTATTAACTCCCGTTTTATCGGCTGGGATAGCCATGCTGAATCGATTGATACCGCCCGCCAGCGGGCCAGCGAAGCACAGACTAATGGCAATCTTGAATTTAAAGCCGCCGATGCCCAGTCATACAATGGCGGCGCCTATGATCTGATTTGCTTTATGGATTGCTTGCACGATATGGGCGACCCGGTAGGCGCAGCTCGTCATGCAGCTAAGTCGCTTGCAGCAGATGGCCGGATATTGCTGGTCGAACCGGCCGCCGGCGATACTCTGGAGCAAAATATCAATCCGGTTAGCCGCCTGTATTACGCAGCGTCTACTGCAGTGTGCACACCCTGCTCAATGTCGCAAGACGTAGGCCTCGCGCTGGGTGCTCAGGCCGGTCAACAACGCTTGTCAGAGGTAATGTTAGAAGCCGGTTTTGCCAGCGTGCGCCGTATTGCCGAAACCCCCTTCAATATTGTGCTGGAAGCCCGACTGTAACAAACCGGGTAATCCCCATAACACTCAAAAAGCAAACCAGGAGCATGAAGATGAATCAGCAAGCAGCGACTTTAAAACCAGTAAAAATTGTTAACCCCATAGCGGATTTTTGGAACGAGGTATTGGCCCCTAAATTTATCAAGTACAAACACATTATGGTGGGCGGCTTGTCACGCCACAGTGAACTGGTTTTTCCCGCTCTCCCGTTGGCTCCCGGTGACCGCGTGCTCGACGTAGGTTGTGGTTTTGGCGATAGCGCAATTGCTTTAGCAAAACGGGTTGGCGCCCAAGGCGAGGTAGTCGGTATTGATTGCTGCGATGCATTTTTGGAATTCGGCCGCAAGCAGGTGCAGGAAGAAGGTATTGCCAATATTGTGTTTGAAGTGGGTGATGCCGAACATGCCTTGCCCAGCGCCGCCTTCGATCTGGTGTTTGCAAGATTTGGCACCATGTTTTTTGTTAACCCCGTGGCGGGGTTGCGGCAAATGCGGCAGGCACTCAAACCCGGCGGTCGAATGATCCATATCGTCTGGGGCGCGCGAGCCGACAATCCGTGGTTGTCGTTAGCCAAAGATATCGTACTGAAGTTTTTGCCTGTCCCCGGCAGCGACGGATTAAGCTGCGGCCCTGGTCCATTCTCAATGGCCGATCAGGATCATACCCGTAAACTAATGGAAACCGCCGGCTATACCGACATTCACTTTATTCGGGTGGATGCGCCAGTGATGGTGGGTACAACTATCCGTGAAGCGATAGATTTTCAGCTGGCAATCGGGCCAGCGGGGGAAGTGTTTAGAGAAGCGGGAGTGTTGGGCGAAGCCCGCCGGCCCGAGATAGAAGCAGCACTCACCGATATGCTGGCTGCGCAGACCACTACCGAAGCAGGTATTTTTATGGATAGCTCGTCCTGGGTGATTAGTGCGATCAATTCATCTAACTAAAAGCCAACCCATGCAGAACCACTTTACTTGGTCACTTCTTTGAAACAAAAGAAGTGACTTGCGGCCGGGCAATCTCCGTCAAACTCTCCATAGCAATATAAACTTAAAAATTAAATTCAGAGTCAGCGAGGCAATATCCACTCCGTAGTACTGGAGTATTTTCTCCGCTTATCCTGCAGGTCACCTGGAATAAAACAGGCCCGCTGGCACGGGCCTATAGCAAAAAAATCGTTTATTTTTTAACAAATTTCAACGTCATCCGATCCGTTTCACCAATGGCGGTATTGGCCGCTTTATTTTCTTCCGCAGTCCGCAGTGATGGTGGCAACCGCCATACAGAGTCGCCCTCGACTGGTTGGTCTTTTGGATTAGCATTCAGCTCACTGCTTGCTACCAATTCAAACCCGGCCTGTTCAAACATCGCAATAACAGCTGACTGCTTTAAATAGCCATTGCTGCCATTCGCCCATTCATCAGCGCTATCTTCAGGTGCCCGGTGCTGTACCACACCGACAAAACCATCAGGCTTTAACATGTCATAGACTTGTTTGATGGCTGCGGTTCGAGTACCGGCCTTTTCTTCAAAGCGATTTAAATTGTGTAATGCCCTGATCATAACTACCGCGTCCACAGTGCCATTAATCTCTGGATCAATACCATCAAAAGCAAAACCTCTTGCCGGTACGTCTTCTGCACCCGCAAATGCATTGACGGTATCCCCGAAGGTAGCAGCAGCTGCAATACGGCCGGCTATAACCTCTTCACTAAAAAATCCAAACAAGGGCCACATGGTATCGGCATAGTTTACCCCATAAATGGCACCCTCAGGTCCTACGTAAGGTGCCAGTATTTGTGTATACCAGCCGCCGCCAGGTAACACTTCAACAATCGTCATACCCGGCTCAACGCCAAAAAATTCTATCGTCTGCTGAGGATGTCGACTGCTATCGCGCTGTTGTTGCTCCTCACTACGCGCGGCAATAATCATCGCCAATTGATTAGCCGCGGCAGTCTGGTTACTTACAACAGGCTCTGCACTCTCAGTGCTACTGGCCTGTTCTTTACTGGCACTACCGTCTTTGCCCCCACATGCCGTCAATAACACTACCGCAGCCAGCACCGCTCCCTGTTTCAATATGTTCATCTTGTTACCCTCTGTTAGGCCCTTATCCACAAGGGCGTAAATTATGTTTGCTGGAAAGATACACCTCAACGCTTAGTACGACAAATTATCCGACCAACAAGATTTATTACTTGTTTCAGTATGAACACAGGAACCGCATTTAAATCCAATAAATCATGCCTGGGAAACTCCTTTTTCTACAGTGACATCTATTTTTTTAACTTGTGAAATCAACAATAATGCCAGGAATATAAGCACCACGAAAATCTGGAAGGCTACTTCATAGTTCCCAAACTTACCAAATAAAACACCGCTCAACCAAATACCCAAGCCACCGCCCCAAGCATCTAACAATGTGATGGTGCCAAGAATTTTCCCCGAATCTTTCAGTCCAAAGCAATTAATCGCGTTCAATTGAATCATGGTATAGACGCCCCCCAACCGAGGCCAAATAACACCACACTAAACCACACCAACGGAGTCTGCATAGCAGCCAACATAACCGCGCCAACCAACATCACAAAAATATTGCCATAGAATACTTTGCGCTGATCGATATAATCCGCTGATAAGCCAAATATAAACTTACCTACCAAAGCACAAAGAAAAAATGTGCTGATGGCATTGGCCGCCACTGCCGGAGTGAACGCCAAGTCACGCATATATAGAAACAAATGCGCCGATACTCCCAGCACGGAATAAAAGGTAAACATCGCAATGAGTGCCAATGACCAAAAGCTACTGGTTTTAATAGCATCTTTATAAGCGACTCCGGTCAAAACCGCCGCAGAGCCATCAGCTTGGACAGCGTTATCGCCACCATATGCACTCATAGCTACATCAGCAGGCTTATTCCGCACAATAAAAAAAGCAATAAACAACAACACTATAGGCACAATAACTTCTGTTTGAAATGCATCCCGCCAACCCATACTTTCAATTAAGCGAGTACTGATTTGCGGAAAAACCGCACCACCTAAACTGGTACCCACTAAAGCAATACCTATTGCCGTACCACGTCGCGCCACAAACCAGGTCGACACCAATATGACAGCGGGATTTAAACCACAAAACACCAACACCACACTAAACATGATATGAATTAAATACATGTCGGTCAGGCCGTTAATATTACCGTACAGCCAGTAAGCAATCGCCAAAAACAGCCAGCCCACCATCATACAAATGCGTACACCATAGCGATCCAATAAAATCCCGGCAAAAGGCGCCAGCAAGCCGGTCACAACCATGGTAATCAAACCATTAAATTTTAATTCTCCCCGCGACCATCCAAATTCACCGAGCAACGCTTCGTCAAATACTGACAAGCCGGTAATCGCCATACCGTTACTAACCAATAATGTTAGCGCAGCCAGAATAGCCATTAACCAGGGATAATAAAGTTTCATTGTAAGCTCTCTCTTTCAGTGGATTATTTGATTTATCATTTATTCAATGCTATTTACTTATCCATCTGTCTGAGAATATCCATGGTGTATTTTACTAACTGTTGTTGCTGTTCAGCACGGCTAATAGTTGCTTCGCCGTCGCGATTTTGAGGGCCGTAATAACCCATCTGCGCATGATTACCACCATCAATAGTGATGTACTGCGTTACTGCGGGCATGAAAGGTTTAGCCTCGTTTGTTTCTTCTTCCGAGGACAACAAATCATTGCTCCCCCTCACCACCATCACTGGCTGCGGATGCTGGGCAACCAAACCTTCTTTATGTGCATAAGAGGAAATAAATAACAGACCATCATCTTTTACTTTTTCCGCATACAGCGCTATGCCAATACCTCCTAATGAATGACCACCCAATACATAATTTTTACAGTTAGCTTTAGCAAAATCACTTTGCTTAGCGTTCTCGGCAGCATCCACATCCAACATCGCCAAATCCAATGTTAACTTGAGCAAAAAGGCATGTGCACCCGCAGCGGCTATGTCTGCAACATAAGGAGCATAGGCCTCCGCTTCAACCAGACCGCCCGGGTAATAGATGTAACAGCTTTTGACTGTTGGATTGTCAGCTTTAAACAAATAATATTTATCGGTTTGTTCTGCATCAGCCAATACGGCTAACGCTTCAGGCATCGGCTTGGAACTACAGGCCGTGATTAAAACCATCATTACTACTGCACTACTTACTTTTAACCACTTCATTACACGCTACCTTTTAAAACACAAAAACTATTCCGCCACCAGCTCAGCGACTTTGATATCGCCCAGCAAAACCGCCTCTAAATACTGTGCCGTTGGCAGGTGACAATAATGGGTACCCTTAAAACGATCGGGCATAGGAATTAGTTTGGAAAAGGGCACCAGCAAAGCTTTACTACGCAAATGTAACGCACCGTCTTCACCCAGATATGCAACCGGGTAGGGCCAGGGTTTTAACCATTTAGGGCCCATACGCACAACCTCATCTTCTTCAATCACTATGGCATCAGCTGCAAATACGGGTTCACGATCCGATATGGTGCTCAGCGCGCGCTTCAGATCGCGATTAATAAACTGCTGACAACTGCCTTCAGTGGCTGCAGCGTCTTCTCCAAAAGTTTGTTTAATAACGTCTTCCGTTTTTAATTTGCAGGAAATAATCGCCGGAAAATCCTGTGGCTGCCCCTTAACCATCAACGGCAAATAATTTACATATTGATGTGATGTTAATGGCTCAACTGAGGGTTTTGATTTGACAAAACTTTTGTAGTCAGAATGCACCTCATTCACCACAGGCAGCTTGCTACCCACCATTTGTTGTTGCAGATCAGCGCAGTAATTCGCGTCCACCACATCCTGTGGGCCGGTGGCTGGCTCTGCATAACGCTCTTCATCACTCTGGCTTGAACAGGCAGAAGCGGTGACCGCTAAAATAATACTCATCGCTATTTTTTTCACTTTTATCTCCGGATAAATTCTTTCAAATAATGTAGCAATCAACTGCTAGTCCGATACTGTTTCTCGCCCTGGTAACATACCACCGTACATTACTACTCCGTCAACTGGCTTGGACTCCCATAGCTCCTGGGCAAAGCGTGGAATAGCCATCGCTCCGACAGGAAAACACTCGACAAACTCACTGGGTGTAATCGGCAATTGATGAATGGCATAACACATAAAATCTTTTTCAGTTAAATACCAAAACCCTTCGGCTTTATTGTCTGTAGTAACTTTTCCACCGGGATGAAAATAGGCATGAAAAACCAATTGCTGCTCGCCACTGACCATACGATAACGCACAGTATTATTCATCATATGATTCCAAAAACTGGGGAAGCGCTGTTCTGACGGTAGACTTTTATCATCCATGGGGTCCAGTGCTGTTCGCTCAGGTCTGGGCCAATCCACCGCACCGGTTTCAATGAGCATAAAAGCAATCATACCTAAACGCTCTCGTGCCGGCACAGGTTGCGGAATCATCATGGCATTATCAGGAATATATTTTTTGGGGTTTTTCAAAAATTGATTAAGGTGTTCTGCCGACCATTGAAAATCTGCCTGCTGCATTGCCGGAGAAAAATTAAAGCCCTGCTTGCTGCCGACCTTACGATCAAACATTTTCCATAAATTGGGCCCCATAATATCCAGGCTATCTTCAGCCAAGGTATGACAGGCACTGCATCTGCCCTGAAAGGCTTTGCGGCCACCCCAGTAGTCAGCGCTCTTTAGCGCGTCCAAACTTACCGCTGGCACTTTATCTGCTTCAACCGTTTGCGCTGACACTGGCAACACAAAAACACTTAATATAAATAGTAATTTACCCAGCCTCATTTATGTCACTACCTCATAAAATATACGCCGCGCTTTTTCTTTGCCAATAAATTTTGACGTCATACCCTGGGCTTTATCACGGGTGCGGATATCAGTTTTAAATTTTTCATGAAAGCTAGCGATGTGAGCCAGTTGATCAGTATTAGTCACCACGTCACTGGCAGCCACCAGTTGTAAATAATGATCAAGAAACTCAAAAGAACAGGCAGTTAAGTCAGCCAGTTTATCTTGTTTGAATAGACCATAAATTGTGGAATCATGCTGATACTGCTTCATCCAGTCAGGATATCGGTCCATACACTCAAACTCAGGATAAGCGGCCAAAATACCATCCAACGGTTTAACCCACTTATTCAGATAGTTCTCATCGTCAAATGGTGTACACACATTGAAATGGCTAATTACCTTGCGACCGGTAATTAAAAAGAACAATAAAAATATTGGCGCGTCGGTATTTTCCTGTGGGTAAAAAATTATCGTCAATGCATCCAGCGCAGGTATTTTTACCGTCATCCGCAACGCGCCAATTCTGGACAGTTTACCCGCCGTCCAGTTATGGCAGCTCACATTGACTAATTTTAAAAAAGCGCTGTTATCTGAAATGTCGGCATCAACAGCCACTTCCCTCAATGGCAGCAGGCCACTCACTTTTTCCAAGACCGCCTGCAGGCGTTGATCCTGATTCATGATGACTTACTCAACAAACTGGAAACCTTATAAATAGGCCATAATAATAACAGCATAAAAAATAATAAGCCGTACTCCATCAGCGGAACCTGAAAGGCGCGATAAAACTCTTCAATTGTAGAATATGCAGGGTAATACCAGGCCATTAAAACTGCACAACTCATGACCGCAGCCAGTTGCTGCCAAAGTTTCATTTTCAAGCCGTGCATTTGGGTAATAATAAAAATCAGAAAAAAACCAAAGAAAAACCGGGCGGTTGCGACCTCACCCTGCTTGACGATGGCCACGGCCATACCATGTATCACTACAAACAACTCCAAAAAAACAGTCCATCCGCGATTGATATGCATGCGGGTAAAGAACAAACTACCTTGCAACATCAAAAGCAAGATATAGAAAGTACCTAGTAAGTGACCATAGGTAATCTCGACAGGGTGATACCAAAACGTATAGATAATAGCCCAGGAAAAATAGTAACCGTGATAACGACGAAGAAACTGCCCCACTTCCGTCAAGAGCGGCGCGCGCTTACCAAAAAACATTCCACGGCGCTGGTTTTCCATAATCAGGATAAACACTAGCATCAACGTTACCGAACCAAACGAAGTCGCCTCATGAACATCCTGGGCAGTAGCGTCGTACCAAATTTTAGTTTGGATTATATGTAACCCGACAAAAACCGCATTGATCAGCAGGGCGATAATATTAAAGTCATGCAAATTATTGCTGTATTTTGGCTTTTTATGCTGCGCATACCAAATAATACTCCAGGCAGCAATTTGATGAGAGGCATAACCACCCCAGGCCGTAAAGCGAGTCCAGAAAGTCGGCTCGGCCAGTTGCCACTTATACCAAAAGTTTTGCATTTTATCCGGGGCCAAGATGACATCATCGCTATAAGGACCGACCAGCATGACTAAGCCTATTAACAGCACACAGCCGGCAACACCCACCACAGTGAAAAATGCTGACTCAAAAAATTATTAGCAGTGGCGTTATTATTCATCATTATGCCTTTAAAAGGTTTATCAAAGCAGTACGTTATTTAAATGCTGAAAATCTCGCCACTAGCAAGATTAAATACACTTTTGCGCTAACGTAATTTATTGATGCGCCCCAGCTTCAGGATTAAATTCCTTCACGAAATTAATTAATAATGCATCATAATGGTCTTGGTTTCCAAATACGCATGCAAGGACTCCTCTCCCATCTCGCGCCCCCATCCAGACTGTTTGTAGCCGCCTAAACCACCATTGATATCTGACATAGTGTGAGCATTGATACCGACAATACCGGAACGAATACCCGCAGAAATTCGCATTGCGGTGCCAATATTTTCTGTCCACACACTGCCATTTAAACCATATTCAGTATCATTGGCCTGATGTACTATCTCATCGATATCGTCGGTATCTAACTTTATGACACTTAACACTGGCCCAAAAATTTCTTCACGCACAATCTTCATATCACGATGGGCGCCAGCAAATACCGCCGGACGCATAAAGTTACCCGGGCGATCCAATTCATCACCGCCGGTAATAAGTTCCGCCCCTTCTTTTATTCCTGATTGCACATAGCTCTGCACCCGCTGTAACTGCTGCGCGGAAACCAACGGCCCCAGTGTGGTTGCTGGATTTAACCCCGGCCCGATAATCAGACTATCCGCACCAGCTGCCAGCCCTTCAACAAATTGATCGTAGACATTTTTATGGACCAACATGCGCGACGGACACACGCAATTTTGACTCTGTAAAAAATAGCCCTGCTGTACTGCCATTGGAATAGTTTTGCTTAAATCTGCATCTGGCATAACAATGAAAGGAGACTTGCCACCCAATTCCAGTGTTACTTTTTTCAAATTACCTTTAGCGGCATCAATTATTTTTTTCCCGACTTCGGTAGAACCGGTAAACGAAATTTTATCGACATCCGGGTGCGCGGCCAAAGCCGCTCCGGCAACATGACCATGACCGGGAATAATATTGATCACGCCGGGAGGAAACCCCGCCTCGCAAGCCAATCGACCCAGTAGCAACGCTGATAAAGGTGTATGCTCATCCGGTTTTAATACCACGGTGCAACCTGCTGCGAGCGCTGGGCCTAGCTTCATCACTGTCATGCCCAGCGGGAAATTCCATGGCACGATTTGCGCGGCAACACCTACTGGCTCTTTTCTCGTCATCAAAAAACGTTCGACGCCGGGTACTGGATAAGGATCCTGCGCCAGCGTTTGGCCAGCAATTTTTGTTGCCCAACCGGCATAATAGCGCAGCCAATCGCGGGCGATAATCGGTGCTACAGCGCCCGCCACACTCATTGGCATGCCGGTACACAATACTTCGGTTTCTGCAAATTGTTGGTGGTGCTGTTCAACCAAATCAGCCCATTTTAATAACAATTCTGCACGCGCAGTGGCACCCATCGTGCGCCACGGGCCTTTATCAAACGCCGCCCTGGCTGCGGCAACAGCGCTGTTAACTTCAGCTTCACCCGCCGCTGGTACCGCGGCAATTTGTTCGCCTGTCGCAGGATCTATAACTGCCAGACTATCGCCTGCAACATTGCTAACCCACTCTCCATTAATTAGCAATTTGTGTTCGGAACCAATAAAACTGCGCGTCGCTGCGGCAATCTCCGGGATGTCTATTACTTCAGGCATAGTCGTTACTCTTTTTCATTACTCGTTAATAAAGTTATTCACTTTATTTTTGATTTCACTGAACAGTTAATTTCGCTGACTTGGGCTAGCACTTATTTACTTAAGTACGCGCCAACCAGCGCTGCCAAAATTCTACTTCTCGCTGCGGCACTGGACCGGGGTCACGCCGGCGCACATACAATGCAACCAGCATCAACGTCAGGTTGGCCACACTGATCACCATAAACGGCGCCCAAGGCCCGACCTGATCAAACAAGCGGCCACCAATCGCAGTCGCCGCTAATATTCCAATCGCTCCCATCATATTAAACATGCCGACAACACTGCCCCGCTCTTCCAGCGGCGCTTCTTGGCCAATTAATATTTGTGAGCCTAAAAAGGCACTAATCTGACCTATACCCAACAAAATAAAAATGGGAATGGCGGCTGACTCTAATGGATTGTCTATAAGTACCGGTAGGCTAAATGCCAAACCCGATACCAACATAAAAATTACCATGCCAGTAATACGATTAATGCGATCCATCAACAACCCGGCAATCGGCGCCCACATCAATGCGGACGCCTGAGTAATAACGAAAATAATCGTCGCTTGCACAGAAGCTTCCGCTGTTGTCAGGCCCATTTTTTCGCCAGCGCCTACTCCCCATGTCACTAAGAACGTGCCTAGTATTACCACATCACTTCGAGCTACAAACGCAGAACCATAAGCCAAAGCAATACGTGGATTTCGCGCTTCCCTTACTCCCGCTTTAGCCAACGCCATCAGCGATTGTTTTTTCTCTACCGATACTTCCACCCCCGGCTTCAACGTGAATTGCAAAACCACGGCCACCAATACACACAAGCCAGCCACCAGAAAATGTGCGTAGCGACCCGCCATAATGGGGTCAACGCCGGCATCGACAAACCAGGAAGGCAAACGGCCAAATACACTATTCAGCAATACCACACCCAGGCCGTTCAACATGCCGACAAAGGCAATCATTTTTCCACGGCTTATATTTTGCGGGTAATCCGCCGACACTGTAGCCAGCATGCCAGTAGATAACGCCAACCCAGCAGCATAAATTACCCGGTAAGCGGTAAGTTCCTGCAAAGATTCCGCAAAGGGATATAAAAAATACCCCAATCCAAATGCCAGCAAGCCAGCGACAAAAATCGGTCGCCGTCCAATTCGATCTGCCGCCACACCAATCAGCGAAAACAACAAAATTTGTGTGATCTCGGTCCAAAATGCCAAATCACCAGCAATCGTCCCGCGCTCGGAAAAAGGGATGCCCAAATTCTCGGCCAACACATAATTAGTGCCCACCGAAATTAACGTCAATACACCGATAGTAAAAAAACTACCGACAAACAACCCCATACAATTTAGCCGATTAATGCCCGGCTCTAACCAAATTGGCCCCAGCTTGATGCCCTTGGTATTAGGGATATCAACACCCGATTTACTCATCTTTTTGCTACCCCTGTTATTATCCAGTTAGTCTTTCGTAGTTAGGTAACCAGTTCAACCAAGCCAAGTGTAAAAAGATGTAAATTAGCCTTTACGCTATCCACTGTTGTCGCTGCAAAGCTTATGATTTAAGGGCTGGGTCAAATATCTAATAAACAACCGGCAGGATATACATGCTTAGACGATCACTGATACTAACCGCCACCACACTACTTTTGGTGGTATTGTTTGGCACTGCTTTTCGATTTGGCTGGCTAGGGCAGCTGACCACCAAGACCCACGCTTCGGCCAAAGCCATCGCCGCGGTCAGCTCAAGCGCTGCAGCCAAGCTGGATCAAACCGCATTAATAGAAAAGCAGTGGATTGTATTTACCCCCAAAGCCACAGTATCAACACCGACTATCGGCCTGATCTTCTATCCTTGTGCACTTTGCGATGCTCGAGGCTTTGCCCCGCTAACCCGCCAAATTGCCGAAGCCGGCTTTTTAACCGCTCTAATCCCCATGCCCAGCAACTTTGCAATTTTTGACTATGAACGCGCGCTCGAAGTACAAGCACACTACCCATCCATTCAGCAATGGGTAGTAGGCGGACACTCAATGGGCGGCGGCGCATCGGCCATGTTTCTGGCCAAGCACCCCACGGGTGCCGACGGCTTACTGATGTGGGACTCTTATACCAATGCCGATTACGATATTTCTACTCTGGGTCTACCGGTGCTATCGCTATACGGTAACCGTCATCACGACCCCAAACGCAAACAAACATTTACTGCCGCCAAACCCTATTTACCGGCAACAACTCGCTATCAAGTCATTGATGGCAGTGACCATTTCCAGTTTGGTGATTTTGCTCCCGAAGACGTGGCTCATCGCTCCTTTGGCACGCTCCCACTTGAGGAGCAACACCGGCAACTGCTCGCTTATAGCATCGACTTTCTCAATAGTTTTTCAGTGCCCGCGAAAGCTATTCAATAAAATTTGATAAATGATAAATTACGCTACCGGCAATTACGCATACTACATGTAGGTAAAATTAATCACGGAGCCAACCATGAGCCAAGCCGACCATCCAAGTAATTCATCCCGTCGCAGCTTTTTAACCAGCAGTGTCGCCGGTGCCGCTGTAGCGGGAGCTGTTGCCGTTACCGCAGGGTGTGCAGTCCCCTCATCTTTTAATGAAAGACCAAAAAGCAAGCTTCAATACGGTCCGCTATCGGTTGATAAACCCTTCGATGACTTACGCAGCTATATTGCCGCGTTAGAAGAACGTGGCCTGGTTTTAAGAATTGAAAAACTAGATCAAGACGCCTACGAAATGACCGCGCTGATGTACCGGTTAGTAGAGGAGCATGGCTGGACCCGCGCGCCCGCGCTACTGGTAGAACACATTAAAATTAATGGCCAATGGGTAAAGGGGCCGGTTATCGCCAACCATCAGGGACACTGGCATTCCGAGGCAATCACTTTTGGTTTGGATCCGGTGGCGAACGACCCCAGAGCGAGTTACCGCAAAGCCATCGACTATATGAGCACCAAATTGGATAAGGGTATTTATGAGCCCATCGATCCAGTAGTCGTCAGTGCGCAACAAGCGCCCTGTAAGGAAGTTATCATCACAGGTGATAACATTGACTTAAACCAATTCGCTTTTATTCAATCCAACCCTGCCGATGGTGGTCGCTACATTGACACAGGTTCAATCTTCACCGAAGACCCTGAACTGGGCATGAACTACGGCACTTACCGCTGCCAAATTCATGGCCCACGAACTATTAGCGTCAACTCCGAACCCAACCAATCAGCCTGGAAACATTTCATGGCCGCCAAAGAACGTGGTGAAAAATCGGTACCGGTTTCAATTGTCGTCGGCCAAGACCCTTATGTCTGGATTGTCAGCGGCTCGCGGGTGGTGAACCGCGTTTTACAAAAAGGCAAAATTAATGAACTGGCAGTGGCCGGTGGCATACGTGGCAAAGCACTGGAAACTATCAAATCAGAAAGCAATAACCTGATGATTCCTGCCCACGCCGAAATTGTTATTGAAGGTGTGGTAATGCTTGATCATCCGGCCCTCCCTGAAGGGCCATTTGGTGAAATGATGGGTTATATGGGACCACAAAAATCTGATAATTTTACCATGCGTGTCGATACCGTGACTCACCGTAAAAACCCCTGGGTTTTAAATGTTTTTACTGGCGTTACTCGTGGCTATACCGTGGCGCCTACCGCAGCACTGTATAACAAAAGCTTTCAAAAACTGGTACCGCAGCTGATAGAAATTCACTCACCCTTGCACGCTCCCGGCATTACCTATGTGCGAATTAAAAAAACCAAAGCTGGCCAAGGTCTGCGCGCAGGTAAAATATTGTCGAAAATTGTCCCCATCTACAAATTGGTAATGGTGTTTGATGAGGATGTTGACATACTTGACCAATGGCAAGTTGATAACGCTATTGCCGCCCGCTGGCAACCTGAAGATGCCTACGCTATTGTCCAGGGTCGCGGCATGCCTTTGGATCCAAGCCTGGCAGGCCAGGGACCTGACTACCCCGCGAGCAAATTAGTCATTGACGCAACCAGACCACTAGCCGCAGAAGGCCGCACCACTGAATTCGCTAAACGCAACCGCGACTGGCTGAACGAGCTGGCACCCGACGCCATTAGCAATGTGAATAAGCAGTACGCTGAACTAATAACAGGAGGCAACAAGTGGTAGCATGCTAACTTTGGAATGCCTATCCACAATAACCGGCGTCGCTCGACTCGCTAATAAATAACACCGACTGAGAATCAAAATGGAAAAGAACCAGTTTTATCTCAACCGACGCACACTGCTATTAGCCTCAGGCGCTATTGCCGGCGCTGGCGTAAGCGGCTGCACCAGTCTCAGCACTGCAAACGATAATCAAATCTCAACAAAACGCCCCTGGACAGCCGAAGAAACCGCGAATGTTGAAATGGTCACGCGCTTTTGTGATGACTGGTCGCGAATGGATGCCGAACACCTGACAACATTTTTAGCTGACGATATCATTTATCAAATGTTTGAAGGCCGACCCGACATTGTTGGCAAAGACGCCTTTATTAAAGCGTTGGATAGTTTTTTAAAATCCATGACTAAAGTCGAATGGATAACGCGTTATTCAGAAGCCATTGGCCCGATTGTCATCAATGAACGTTTTGATCACTTTTATGCCAAAAATGAAAAGCGCAGTATGCACTTTGAAATTGCCGGTTACTTTTTAGTGAAAAAAGGGAAAATAGCGGTTTGGCGTGATTTTAGTTTACCCGGTGGCATTAGCAAAATTGGCCCATTATAAAATCACTATATTTTAAATTTACATTATGATTAGTCGCTTGAGCAGCTAGTTAGAATCACTCTCCCGCACCATATACTCTACTATTCTTTCTGTCATTTTTTTTCGATATTTTTTTGGGGATTCTTTGAACAGGATTTTAAAATCTTTGGAAAATTGCCCCATATGCGAGAACCCATAACCACCAGCAATCTCACTAACACTCATACCTCTATTAGCGTTGCTTAGTAGCTTTCGCCTGATATGATTGAGTTGCGTGTATTTAATATACGACTTTGGGGTCATTTCCAAAAGCTGTTTATACAGGTATTGAAGATTCCTGGGGGTGCCCTTAACTCATCTCTAGCTGACACCTGCACCCGCCATCACGGTGATTAATCAAGCGATATTTTTGACACTATCTGACAAATAGCTAAGACCACTGGCACTACATTTATAAACCGAGCCAACCTTTGGCATACATATGGAAACCACCCCATTTAACTCAAAATCTCTAATAGCTTAGTAAAAATCGTGCTCTTTATTCTTTAATTTTTACCCCATAAAACTATCATAAGCAAAACTTTCCAGTGACTGATTGGCTGGGGTAGCGGTAATAAAAGGCTCTGCATCCACCGGCGTAAGAATCGCATGCAAACCTGGAACCCCAGTCAAACCGGCGCTAACACCATGACAGCAGCAGATTGTAGCCCTGGCTACCAATACGACGGTAACTAAATGGGAATTCCCAGCCCACTGTCTAATTTCGACACACCACTAAACGTACTGACTGACTGGAAAGGAGCCGATAACTATGGCATCTACGGTGACATTATTGATGCGCGGGCTTTGAATGCCTGGTCATAGGGAATAGCGCTACTATTAACACCGCTACCGCGTGGGTAGGCGGTTTTGTACCATTAGCTGCAACTGGCCAGTATGAACTGGAACTCTCCTAAGTACCGCTACCCGCGTCTGGCTAGCGCATATGCCTACTCGCTATTTTACATACCTCAAATCGCCAGCTAACCTTACTAATCAGTCTGAATCCAATTAAGCGAATAACTATATCGCTGGCGCACCCATGGAAAACTTATCGGCGGTAATGAACAATCGATTTACTAAGGTAATTTACTTATCAACCTTATTATCGGGCAACGTCTACAGCACAGCTGATACGTCAGAAGATTTGTTGGATCTGCCATTAGAAGCCTTGCTGCAGGTCAAGGTGGCCTCCCTTTTTCTGGAGGATGAAAAATATGTCGGCTCTTCAGTGTCCATCATATCGGAGCAGGAATGGCAACGTCAGGGCGCCGAGAAAACCTTTGAAGCCCTGGAACATCTGCCTGGCGTTTATCTCAGTGAACACCTCAATGGCATGCTCGTCCCTTCATTTCGTGGCTACTCCGCGCCTAATCAATACAATAGTTTTCTAGTACTGCTGGATGGCATGCCGCTCAATAACTACAGCAGTGCCTCCGCTGTCTATGGCAGCCCCAATTACGCACTGGGTAATTTGCAAAGCATTGAACTTATTCGCGGACCTGGATCGGCTTTATATGGCGCAGATGCCTTTAACGGTGTGGTATCACTTAATAGCTGGGGCAGCGAAAAAGATACCGCCGAATTCAGATCAGAGCTCGGGCAATACGGCTATCTACAAGCTACCGCTAGACTGAAACATAGTTTTAATGAGCAAGTAACTTTAACCAGCGCATTATCCTACACCGAAGTAGATGATCTTGAATTGGAAGACAATTTTCACTCATCTCCCTCAATGTTGGTAGAAGATGAAGTGAGTGGCGAATACAGCAACATCACCACCACTAATAAGTTAGCTATTAATAATTTCGAAGCTGCTTTTTATTATTCTGAACACGATGTCGATGACAGCTTTGGTTCTGGGGATGGCGGCGGTTTTTTCCCGAATGGACATCACACCAATGGCCTGGCGAAAATGAAAGCATTGAAACTTTCGTACCAGCAGCCATTAAACGATGACTGGACGTTAGACAATACTGCCTATTATATTGAAGATGAATTACTCGGCGCTTTTGGCATCAATAATATTGGCGAACCACCAGTCTCACCGGCCTTCACCTGGGACAGTAACGACATCCGTCGCGGCATTAATGTTGTGGCTAAAAACCCGCTAGGTAATGATTCAAGGCAAATAGTATTAGGACTCAATCACGACTACATGAAAACCAAGCACCTGCTTGCAGCATTAGAAGGCACTCAGCCAACGGTGGATAATAAAAGTCGAGAACAAACCGGGGTAATGGGACAAATTGAAGAGCGGTTTTTAGATAATAAATTTCAAGTAATTCTAGGTGGCCGCTATGATCACTACAGCGACTTTGGCAATCATTTCTCTCCGCGCGTCGCCCTGATTTATCATCCGACACAAAGCTCCGCAGTTAAATTCCTATATGGCGAAGCCTTTCGCGCACCAGCAGTCAACGAGCAAACAGATAATGCTATCGTAAAAGGCGGTGGTAACAAACTAAACCCTGAGAAAGTCAAAACCTATGAATTGATCTGGATGCATGCAGCTAATCGCTGGCGCTATAGTGTGAGCACATATTTATCAAAGGTAAGCGACACTATTGATATTATAGGCTCACCTACCCCTGGATTTTTTATTGAGTATAGTAATTACAAAGACACAGAGTCTTATGGTCTTGAGCTGGATGGCAGCTACCAACACAAACGCTGGTTATTTTCTGCCAATATGGCTTACAACAGCTCCAAGCAAACTGCCACCAATCAATTCGGGGCCGATGAAGTACCTGATGACAACCCTGCATACCCCGACATTATTGCTAGCGTGGGTATAAAATACGACACGGGCAACAACATCAGCTACGCAATCAATCACCTTTATCAGCAGGGAAGGCGAACACCAACCACACCATCGGGTAATTATATAAACGAATCGTTACCTTATCTATCTCGAACCGACTTTAATATGCTAATAAAGCCTGAATTTATAGATCGAGATATGCAGATTTTTCTCAACGTTAGAGATATCTTCGATCGCGAAGATGTCAAATCAGCAATGAACACCAGAGAAAATGGCACAGCAACACCGGGACGTAGAATTAACGTAGGATTTAACCTTAAATTTTACTAAGCGCTAATAGAATAAGCAAAGAGATATTTATTACCCGCCTACTCCTTATCATCCAAGCCATCCATCCACGTCAATATTTGTGTGAAACTTTCAGGCGCTGAAAAATGCAAATTAATATTGTGGCCGGTATTCTTTACTAACATAGTTGTCACATCAGATTGCGGATGAAAAAACTGTTTTTCATAATTAGCCACATACGATGGATTCTCACAAGGCAAAGCGCCCCCACAGACAACAAAATCTTTTTCCCCGACAACTATCAACACCGGTAGCTTAAGCTGTGTTGACCGGTCACCAAAATATTTCAGCATCGATAGTATTTCAGTGACCGTTAAGGTCTGACGATTTAATTCATCTACTGCAGCCACCGCTGGATCGTAATTTCCTGTGTAATAAAACACCTGCTCGCGCATTCCGTTATTTGATAGCATATACAAAGGGTCAATAATCTTGCCCGCAAAGCCCTCACTGAACATTGCTAAACCTGTACTCTGGCGCATGATTTGATTAAATTCCGGATTGGAGTTGTGCAGGAACCCGGTCAACACTAAACCATCGATCTGCCTTGGCCGTTTGATAGCGTGCGCCAAAGCAATAACTGAACCTAAGGAGTGACCCACGGTAACCACCCTGCCCATGCCCTTGCTTTCGCTAAAATACTGAATCAATTGCTCCAGTACATACGCATGCGCCTCAACTGTGACCAACCAGGCTGGCGGGTGATCACTTGCGCCAATACCGGTTCGGTAATAATTAAAGGTAGCGTAGCCTTTAGTTAGGGCCGCACGTTGATAGGAATACGTTTCAGGTTG
The DNA here is from genome assembly GCF_900120175.1 of Oceanicoccus sp. KOV_DT_Chl. Taxonomy (NCBI): domain Bacteria; kingdom Pseudomonadati; phylum Pseudomonadota; class Gammaproteobacteria; order Cellvibrionales; family Spongiibacteraceae; genus Oceanicoccus; species Oceanicoccus sp. KOV_DT_Chl. The sequence goes on along the minus strand of NZ_FQLF01000002.1, from coordinate 2,284,865 downwards.
ATAAGGAAAATTCCAGTACACAGGACCATAACCGGCACCACTAATTAATATCTGTAATGTTTTTCCGACCAGAGATCCCTGCCAGCACAATTCCCCCTCGATATCAAAATTTATACGGCCCTGCGCGCTTAATGGCATTGATAGTTGAATCGTTTCACATTGACTTGTTACCGATATAGCCTGTGAGGTTTCACTCGGCACCACTACCGTAGTTTCAATACCGGTATCTAAAAAAAGCACTGCGCACAGCCACAGCAGTAATATCAGTACCACACCGAAAACGATTTTTTTCAAGATGATGACCCACTCAGTTAATTACTTTCTCTATTATGCAATAAGAGTATTCGCTGACAGGGCGCTTTAGCAATTCACCCGGTAAAGTTTTGTAAACAATTGCTACTGACTTGATAGAAACAAAAAAGGCCGCATTCAAGAAGGCGGCCTTTAGCTAAAACAATAAAAAACTACCAGCTCTGTAATGAACCATTAGATGTGACTGGTACTATATTTTCTGGCGCGCGGTAGGTATGTAAGACATGAACCTTGTCGCAGCCGTGATAGCCCTCGCATCCATAGCGATCTTTCACCTCGCCAAACCATAAGCCAATATCACCTTCTGCAGCATTAGCGCCCAAGTAATTCGGATCAACAGCGACTACGTAGAAAGGCTTTTTACCTTCACAACTGACTTTAACCACGCTCGGCGAAAAACCAAAATTGGATAAATCCACATTACCCCTGTCGGTTCGCAGTTCGAGACTACCTGCCCCCTCCCACTCACAGGCCATATCGTTAACCATCGCTGTAGAAAATCGGCTAATGGTGATTTGCTCAGGGAATTTCTCGTCAACTCCCGCCGCTCTCACATGCTTACCAAAAACGGACGCTTGCACGCCACTAGCCACTACCAAGAGGGCGCATAAAGACAACAATCTAATCACTATTTTCTCCAGAGAATACTTTTATCTCATTATTGTTCAACGGCCTACGCTCAACCAGCCTCAAACACAACGATGTTATTATTAATAACCAGAGGCCATTATAGCCACAGAGACAGCAGATGAGTCGGCAAAATGTGTGAATTATAACGGTAATACTGACAACTTCAGGCCAGATTACTCTCCCGCCTTCACTCTGCCTCCCCTTTGTCCACATAGACGCAGCCAGCACAATATCTTAAGCTAAGAAGTAATAATAAAACCAACAAGAAACAATCATTATGACTATTGAGCTTTTAATGACCATCATTGCAGCCCTGCTTTTCGCACTGGCTGCCACTTATTGGCGCCGTTATAGAAATCACCCTTGGGATATCTATGTACCTAAAATTGCCTGGATGCGCGCCGGAATTTATTTTTGCTGCTGTTATTTACTCTCCTACTTCAGCGGTGCCATGGAATTACTACTCAACTCACCACTATTCACCCAGCAACAACTGGATAACCCCAATTGGTTAATATATACCGCTTGTAGCATCAGCTTTATTATCATTGCCTACAGTGGCGTGTGGTGCTATTACACTCCTGTATTTGAGCGCCGCAAAAACATCCTGATTTCCGCAATATTTGGTGCACTCTGGGGCTCCAGCTCCGGCCAGCTATTTCTCTCCATCTGGCTTATCGCCAATATGATCGATTGGCCAATTTGGGCCGCCTGGATTGCGACCTGGCTAGTACTTGGGGCATACCAACCTAATTGGCATAACATTTACTGGGATCATTATATTGCCCCGAACACGACACCCCAATGACGCAAAAAATCAAAGCGCTTGGCTGTCATATTCCCAACCTATCGATTAACCTGGTGTATCTGGCACTGTACGATAATTATTTAATTTTTGTGCTGTTACAAGTACTGGCCTGCACCTCTGCCGGTATAGGCATGCGCTATCCAGCACCCTGGGCTGCAGCCAGTACAATGAACCTCGCAGCCAGAACGACCAGCAAACCACCGCGCTGCACGGGCTATATTGCCGATGATTACACTACCGACCCTTACACCCCTTTTCACCCTGGCTGGACCGGCCCCATCTCAACGTCAACGTCCAAGAGTGTAAAAGATATGTAAAGCAACAACCGCCTTATAGAATTTCAACAAGGCTTCACGTAGTGTAATCGGCTTTGCTAATTGATGTTATAAGGAGAAGCTGTGGCTGCTCAGGACCAAAATATTATCGCTAAATTTATAGCGTCCGTGTCTAAAGTTGAAGCCCACGAAATCAAGGCTACGCTGTGCTCATTTTTGTTAGTGCTGATATTGATGGCCGCTTATTACATTTTACGGCCCGTGCGCGACGCTATGGCCAGCGAGTGGTCGGATGCAGAAGTAGCCACTTTATGGACGATTAATTTCTTTTTCAGCTTTGCTGTCATTGCTCTTTACGGCGTTGCTATTGCCAAGCTGTCGACCAAGCGACTGGTGCCCAGTGTTTACAGTTTCTTTGCACTGACCTTTATCGGCTTTTATATTGCCTCCACCATGATTGGAAACTCGCCATGGATTGATCAGGCATTTTATATATGGGTGAGCGTTTTCAGTTTATTTCCAGTGTCGGTATTCTGGAGCTTTATGGCCGACTTGTTCACCAAGGAGCAATCCAAACGCTTGTTCGGGATCATTACCACCGGCGCCAGTATCGGTGCCATGGTTGGCCCATCCATCCCTCTACTTTTTTCTGATTTGGGTACCTATAACCTGATGCTAGTTGCCAGCGTCGTGCTGCTAGCGACGCTACCACTAATCTTTTTACTGCAAACTATCAAACATACTGATCTGGGAAATACCGGCCATAGTGCAGCGGTTTCATCTATGGGCGGCGGCTCACTCGATGGTTTTATGCTGTTCCTGAAAAACCCCTTCATGATTGGTATAGGTTTGTTTTTATTTCTCTATACCGGCATAGGCTCCTTCGTTTATTTAGAGTTAAAAAATCTCATGGCCGATATGAGTCGCGAGCAGCGTACCGAAATCTGGGCGTTTATGGATTTAGCCACTAACACCCTAACCATCGTAGCAGGGCTATTTGTCACCTCCCGTTTAGCAACAGGCCTGGGGCTAGGCTGGACACTGGCACTGATCCCACTGATTGTGATGGGAGGACTTTTAACCGTGGCGATGGCGCCATTACTCACCGTTATCGTCGGCTTACAAATCATGCGACGTGGCGGCAATTACGCAATTACACGCCCTGCTAGAGAAATGTTATTTACTTATGTCGATCACGACACCCGTTTTAAAGCCAAACCGGTTATCGATGTGGTGGTCTATCGCGGTGGCGATACCTTTTGGGGCTGGGCTTTCACTGGCCTGACCCAAGGCTTGGGGTTAGGTATGACCGGGGTCGCTATTGTTGGCGCGGGCATTGCCGCAATATGGGCAACTGTTGGCCTGATACTAGGTAAAAAAACTGAATCCATGAACACTCAAGAGTAGAGCTTAATTTCATGTTTAAAAAAATATTTTTATTACTCACTATTTTCTTAAGTAGCACTGCGTTTGCTGATACAGTTTTAATTACCGGCGCCAATCGTGGAATTGGCCTGGAATTTGTTAAGCAGTATGCAGATAAGGGTTACACCGTAATTGCTACGGCTAGAAATCCAGCAACAGCAGATGAACTCAACGCTATAGCCAAAACCAATAGCAAGGTTATTGTTGAACCCCTCGATGTACTTGATCACGCTGCTATCGAAAAACTGGCTGCAAAATATCATGGGCAGCCTATTGATATATTACTCAGCAATGCTGGTATTTCTGGCGGTAATGAGCAACAGAAATTGGGCAACATTGACTATGAAGTCTACGCTAAAGTAATGGCAGTTAATGTCTACGGTCCAATGAAATTAGCCGAAGCCTTTCTACCTAATATCCAAGCTAGCCAGCAAAAGAAAATTATCGCTGTTTCTTCCAGCATGGGCTCCATTAAAAAAACTTTTGGCCTACTTTATATTTACCGCTCATCCAAATCAGCGCTAAATATGGCTTACGCGACCATGGCTAAAGAGCTTAAACGTAAAAAAATAATTGTCGGCCTGGTCAATCCGGGCCCAACCGATACCGACTTTATGTCTGGTGTAAAAATGAAATTAAGGCCGCCAGAGCTGGCCGTCACTGATATGATCCGTAACATAGACAACCTCACCCTAAAAACAACGGGTGCCTATCTGGATTATGATGGCAGCACCCTGCCTTGGTAACCAAAACAACAAACTATTTAATCATTGGACTGCGAGATAAAAATGTTAAAGAAATCATTATTAAAAACACTCTTATGGACACTGCTATTAATTAATCACAATGCTTTGGCCGGCTTTAACCCCGACCAACCGACCATTTTAATTACCGGCAGCAATCATGGCATCGGTCTGGAATTTGCCAATCAATATAGCATGCTTGGCTGGAATGTTATCGCCACCACCCGCAAACCTGCCAGCGCCGACGCACTCAATGCTTTCGCAGCTGAGCGAAGTAATATTGCAGTCGAACAACTGGATGTCACCAACCAATCCCATATCGATGCACTAGCGCAAAAATATACAGACCAGCCCATTGACGTACTACTCAACAATGCCGCACTAACGCCGAAATACAAATCGGCTTATAAAAATCTTAAAGGTGTGGATATGGAGATGGCAGCAAAAAGTCTTGAGGTCAATGCCATTGGTCCACTGCGGGTAATTCAGGCATTCATGCCAAACGTGGACGCGTCAAAACAGAAAAAAATTATTGCCATCTCCAGCAAAGCCGGCTCTTTTGCTGAAGGCCCGAAAATGCCCATGATGTACAGCTATCGCGCCAGTAAAACCGCGCTTAATATGTATTTGTACACACTGTCTTTTGAAACAGCCAAAAAAGATATTATTGTTACCATGCTGTCGCCTGGCATGGTTGACACCATGGACGCCGACAGCGGCATGAAAATGCCCAAGGCCATTACCCCTGCCGAAAGCGTTGGTAGTATGATCAAAGTTATTGCCAACCTTACAGCGACACAGAATGGTAAATTTATTAATTATAGTGACGGTGCTGAAATTGGCATGTAGCGTATTTTCAGTACCGCCAAAATATTTATATAAAGGGAAATAATATGGCAGGTAACAAGTTCTTTTTTAATTTTTGGGCTGGTTTTGTCGCTGCGCTATTGCTGAGTTCATTCGCTTCTGCCGTAGAGGCCGCAGGCAAATCGACCGTGTTAGTAGCCGGAGCCACTGGTGGTACCGGTCGACTAGTAGTCACCGAACTTTTAGCTGCAGACTATCACGTAGTTGCTATGGCGCGTAACGGCGACAAAGCCAAACAACTGTTTAGTGATTATTTAGACAAGGGCGTGACTATTGCTGTCGCTGACGTCACTGAGCCCGAAACTTTGCCAGCGATTTTCGCGCAAGTTGACTATGTGATCTCGACATTAGGTACTGCAATCGGCTCTGAAGGTGATAACAATCCCGAAACGGTTGACTACCAAGGCACGGTAGAGCTGATCGAGCAAGCGAAATACCACAGCATCAAAAAATTTATTTTAATCACCTCCGGCGGCACCACCTGGTGGCTACATCCACTTAACTGGTTTGGTGATGACGTTTTAAAATGGAAGCATAAATCTGAATTGTATTTGCGTGACTCCGGTATAAACCACGTCATTATCCGCCCTGCTGGCGGCCTCAAAGATGAACCGGCGAATACCAAAGCAATCAAATTCACCCAAACTGATGGCATCCCCTCAACTATCTCTCGCGCTGATGTGGCCACAGTCGCGGTAAAAGCGTTAATCCATGATCAAGCAACCAATAAAACCTTTGAGATTCAGGATGATGACGATGGGCAAACCACTGCCAGCATTAATTGGCAACAAGTCTTTGCAGACATGACAGTGGACTCAGACAACTTTTAAGCCAGTAACAGCAAACGTTAAGGTAAGTAAATCCCCAGCGGTTTTCTATCCCTCAAGCGGCAATTATGATTGAATTGTCGCTCTCTCGGCGCTGCGCCTCTCTCTTATATTGATAGCATTTATTCTGCGCAGCCCCACCAGCGTTAAGGAACACTGATCATGGCAACATTTGAAACCACAATCGACGTAATGAACCCCATCTGGAACCGCGATGCCTGGGCTCGCCTGCAGGGTAACCTGGATTCCAGCAAAACCAAATTTATTGCTAGCAAAGGCACCGTTATGGGTGTCGAAGACGGCAAAGCGGTATACCCCATGTGCGGCTTTGAAGCCACGTTAGCCACTCGTCTGGAACCACAGGAAGACGGCACTATCCGCCGTATCAACCGAGAAACCATTATATATACCGACGCGCGCACTGGCGAAATCATCAACGAATGGACTGACCCTGAAACCAAAGAAGTAGTACCCGTAGTTCACGTATACAACGACCCCTTTAACTACAGCATCAGCGAATGGTTGATTATCATGCCGGAGGATTTTGGTGGTGATAAGCCAGTGGCGCCAATCAAAGTGCCATTAATTTTCCCTTGGCGTGACTTGGGCAATGGCATGATGGAATTGTCTACCGATATGCACCTGTACTACCCTAACCAATTACAACCCGCCCAGTGGCCACGGGAATCCTCAGGCCCCATGGTGCAAGTGTCGGAAATGATGCGCTACCAGTTTAAAAAAGCCGATATTGAAAACCCCGAACTAACTGGCGTTGATTACACCGGCAGCTGGAGCCGGGTAACCCCGTGGTTACCGTGGATGTTGCGCGGTACCAAACCCGGCCACGTGTTATATATGGGCAGCAATGTGTGTAGTGATAACACGGATATTTTCTCAGCCAATATTCGCGCGCACCTGGAAGCCAATGCCCCTGAGTTTTTAACTGCACCGGATTCAGACTACGGCCCTAGTCTGTCCAGCCTTGAGCATTACGCCAAGGAGCAAACACCAGCCCCGGTTAAGTAAGAAAATAATACTAAAAACCCTGACTGATTATTCACTCAGGGTTTTTTTAACAAAAAAATCAGCGGAGTTACAATGAAAAAAGAAATAAAAATAAAACCGTTTTGGTATTCCGACATTTGGGTATTCCCCAAATTAATTACCATCATCACCACGCTGGATAAAAACGGCCGCGTTAACGCCGCCCCCTACTCCCACATCATGCAATACGACGTGATGCAAAAAAATCCGCGGATGATGATCGGGCTTCGTCAAGGCTCTCACACTCTTACCAATATTCAGGAATCCGGCGAGTTTGTCATCAACTGCCCACCTTTTGGTTATCTGGAGGACATGATGGAAACAGCGCGTTTTTATCCCGCCGGCGTTAACGAACTCGACAACACCCGCTTTACTCAAATTCCGTCAAAAAAAGTTAAACCTCCCAGCCTGCTCGAATGTCCGCAAATCATGGAATGTACAGTAGACGAGATAAAATTACTGGAAAAAAGCAGTGGTATCGTCATCGCCAACATCGAAGCCATCGTTATGGACGAAGAGCTGGAAGAAATGGATCGCGAACAACGCCTCAAAGCCATGGACTTACCGGTAGGCCTAGGCGATCACCAGCGCAAATTCTACTACCACAGTCGCACGACCGAATTCAGTATGCACGAACTGAAAGAAACTGCCGATGCAGTACAAGCAGCAGATGTGCCAATCAATATGGAATGGGATGACGGTGCCATGCAGGCGTTAATGGGAATACCCGCACCGGTACGTAAATTAGTCATTAAAGAGGCTGAAGATTTCACCAAAGACAAAGGCGATGATGTGGTTTCATTAGCACGTTTTTTGGAAATGGGTGAAGAGTTTGGCATTGATGATGAATTGTTAGATCGTTTTCGAGTTTAATGGGCTGGTCATAAAAAGCTACTAAATGAATCTAGAATTATCAAAGTGACTGGAATAATAACTTGCTGGAAATCAACAACTCTATGGTTCTTTAAGAATACATCTCAATAATACATGACAGGTTGATTTATATGCCAATTGCATTAATTACCGGCGCAAACAGCGGCATGGGACTAGCAACAGCTAAAGACCTGGCATCAAAAGGCTACCACCTAATTCTTGCCTGCAGATCTCTTTCATCAGCACAACAGACCTGTACCATCATTGGCCACAATGCCAAACCGTTAGAGCTTAATCTTTCAAGCTTGTCTTCCTGTAGAAATGCTTGTAATTATCTGATTAGTAACGTTAAAACAATAGATATTCTTATAGCTAATGCTGGTGTTATGGCGCCACCACATCAATTTACAGAAGATGGATTTGAATTACAGTTTCAAACTCACTACCTCGCCAACCAGCTTATATTAACCCTCCTGAAACCGGTGCTGATAAAATCACAAGCAAGAATAATACAGATAAGCTCCTTGTCAGCTGAAAAATCACCAGCACTCACTTATAGCGACATTACTCATCAGGCGAAAATTGACGCCGATAACTATAATGCCATGCAAAGTTACCGCATGAGCAAGTTAGGTCAGGTTTTGTTGGCACAGGAGTTTCAACGGCAACTAGCCAATACCGGCGCTCTGAGTTTTTCTGTTCATCCCGGCATTGTAAATACCAATTTATTTTATAGGAAGTCATCGCCTCTATTTAAATATTTAATGACTCCTTTGGTATGGCTAGGTTATGCCTCTGGTAGATTGCTAACGCCATTACAGGGAGCACAAACAGCTATATGGCTAACTGTATCCGATATCAATGAAATATCTCCCCTTGCCGGAAAATATTTAGCCGATAAAAAAGCAAGATATTGCCATACTCTTTGCAAGCAAAATACTCATGCCGAGTCGCTATGGAAATATTATGAATCTTTATTGAGTAAGTATGTATAAAAACCTACAGGAAAATTACTTAGCTATATTGATATTTCCAAGGCTATAATTGATAGCCAAAGAATCAACACTCTTTAGTTGTTCGCTTGAATATAAATAGATATTCCGTATTATCTATAACTTAAGTCTAAGTAGTAGCAATAATTAACATAATAAATTCAAGCTTACTGCAAGGAGTAATTTCCATGACAAAGTCAACTAAACCGTCAATTTTTATCGCTCTTATAATCAAACTGCTACTGGTTACGCCATTATCAAATGCAGCCCCTATCAATCTGGTCGACTACTTTAGTTTATCTGGAACAGGGCTTATTGATTTTCAGGATATTCCAACGCCCGGAGGAAGCGTCAACTTCGATAGTCCGTTAGCTGTTTCTGGTGCAAGTTTTTCAGAGCGATTCACTGGTCAGGCGCTTAGCTATAGTGGCGCCTCAGACGTTCTCAGCGGCTCTCCACTCGAGCCTTTGAGTTTACAGTCTGGCGCCATTGGCGAAAACATTCGTGTCGCCGAAGAAGGCTCCAACAAAGGCATAGATGGTCATAGTATTGGTAGTTTTGGTGGCGAAGGCGCTCTGGCATTACTATTTGATCAGGATCAACTTGAATTTGGGCTTGCTATACTCGGGGTCATGGAGGCACAGCAAACTTCGAATTTTGGGCTCGTGATGGCTCACTCATTGATTCGCTCTCACTATCAAGTCTTGGCCTAGTGAACTATTTTGGCTTCAGCAGGGACTCCGGCGCAGAAGATATCGCAGGTGTATCTATTTGGAATACAGATCCAGGCGGTATTGGCTTCGATGACATTCGCTACACTGTAGCCGCCGTACCTATTCCAACGTCTGCTTGGCTTTTCTGCTCGGCGATCATTGCAATGGTTAACATCAAGCGTAAAAACTAGATCAATTGCGCAAGTTGCCGGCGGTGTTGCAGGAGCAGCAATTTTATATGTTATTGCCACCGGCCAGACCGGTTTCGATGTGACGGCAGGTTTTGCTTCGAATGGTTATGCAGAGCACTCTCCAGGTGGGTATAGCTTGATTGCCGCACTGGTGACGGAAATTGTAATGACCTTTATGTTTTTATTCATTATTCTAGGCGCAACAGATAAACGTGCACCACAAGGGTTTGCTCCTATCGCTATTGGTCTAGCCCTGACACTTATTCATCTTATCAGTATTCCAATTACTAATACGTCTGTTAATCCAGCAAGAAGTACTGGCGTTGCCTTATTTCAGGGAGGCTGGGCGCTATCTCAATTATGGCTTTTCTGGATTGCCCCCATCGCAGGTGCAATCTTGGCCGGGGTAGTCTATCGCTGGCTTGAAGCTGAAGAAAAAGTCTAAAACGTGTATAACGGACCTTGGGTCTATTGAACACATTGTTTATTGTTATTGCCTTAAAGCGATATAGTGAGACCTAAACCTGCAGCAACAGGTTTTCAGTCTGGTAGCCCGATTAATGACCGGTACAAGTTTACCTAGCCCGGCAACAAGCAGAAGAGCGTGTACTTCCCCTATTTGGTATATCACTTAAGACAGGAATTATGATTATGTTTCGTCGATTTAAAGTAGGTTTGTTTGGATTATTTTTATTACCGATGGCCGCGTCAGCGAACGACAGTGCTGAACTCGCCAAACAATTGTCCAACCCGGTCGCCGCACTGATCAGTGTGCCCTTACAGTTAAATTACGATCAGGATATTGGCGCAGATGATCGGGGTGATCGCTGGACATTAAATATTCAGCCGGTGGTTCCTATCGAGTTGAACGAAGACTGGAACATTATTTCACGCACCATTCTGCCGCTTATTTCACAAGACGACCTCCCTTTTGATGGCGACTCAGAAAGCGGTATCGGCGATGTTGTGCAAAGCGTATTTTTCTCACCCAAAGCACCAAGTGACTCCGGCTGGATCTGGGGTGTCGGCCCGGTCGCCTTAATTCCTACCGGATCAGACGACACATTGACCGGTGACAAATGGGGCATTGGTCCCACAGCTGTAGCATTGAAACAGGAGAATGGCTGGACCTACGGCGCACTGGGCAACCATATCTGGTCGATGGATGGTAATGATGACCGCAACGAGATCAGTGCCACATTTTTGCAACCGTTTTTATCTTACACGACCGCCGATGCGATCACTTATACGGTTAACACTGAGAGCACCTATGACTGGAAAGACAATCGATGGACAGTACCGATTAATCTCAATATAAGCAAAGTAACAAAGGTGAGCGATCAACTGGTTAGCATAGGTGGCGGGGTCAAATATTGGGCGGCAGGACCTGACGGCGCCCCGGAAGGGCTGGCATTCCGACTTATTGTGACGCTGCTGTTTCCTAAATAACTGTCGACTTCAGGGTGATAACTATGCGTCTCTTTCAATATTGTTTGACCTTTCTTTTAGTCATGCTGTTAGCTGCCTGCAATAGTCAGCCACCGCCACAAAGTGACACCGAGCGAACGGAATATCATGCCAATAGCTGGGAAACCATGATTCCGGAATCCTGCCTGAGTTATTTTGATGGCTGCAATAACTGTCGACGCAGTGCAGATGGCAAAACCGCGGCCTGCACACGCAAAGCCTGTTTAAATTACCAAAAACCACAGTGTATGGACAATGAGCAATAACATCCCCAAGAATTAAGGCGCCTGATTGAAGACTTTATTATCAAGGAGCATCTAATAACGTGAAGCGCTGGGGATGGGCATTGATAGAAACGAACCGGTAATTCGCCGACGCCAGCCGCAGAAAATAGAAGTCTACACGGACAACCTGACAGCCACACTGGCACCCAGCGATAAACAACTCAATGAGTATTTAGGCCACACTCAGATAAATTCAGAACTTACAGATGCATTATGTACGCGCTTGTGGGTGTCACTAAAGTGCACAGCCTACACTTAAACCCACTCCAGCACCTTGCAGTTTGGCAACACCTCGAGCAATCAAACGACCAGAACAATTAGCACCCAGCAAACCTAACTACAGCGCTCTTTTAATCTTTTTATTTGAAATGATATTTAGTAAAGTGTCACACCACATTCTATAAAGTAATCTGAAATAATCAAAAGACAGGATAATTAGTGAAAACACTCACCAAAGAAGATCAAGACTCCATCACACCAGAGAAAGCCTTTAATCTCTTAAAAGAAGGCAATATCAGATTTATTAATAATTTAAAAGCCAACCGCAATCTATTACAGCAGGCAAATGAAACCTCAGATGGACAGCACCCATTTGCCATTGTTTTAAGCTGTATTGATTCCAGAACTTCCGCAGAAATTATATTTGACCAAGGGCTAGGTGATATTTTTAGCACCCGCATTGCAGGGAATATTCTGAATGAAGACATTTTAGGTAGTATGGAATTTGCTTGCAAAGTTGCCGGTGCAAAAATTATTGTTATTTTGGGGCATAGCAACTGCGGCGCGATCAAAGGCGCTTGTGATCATGTCGAAATGGGAAATTTAACTGCATTACTTTCCAAAATTCGACCCGCTATTGATGATGAAGAAACAGTCATAGTCAACAGAAAATCATCAAATGATGAATTTGTCGAAAAAGTCACTATTATTAATGTTAAACGTGTCATGAATGGAATTGTTGCAAGAAGTCCAATTTTAAAAGAAATGGCTGAAAAAAATGAAATAAAAATCATTGGCGGCATGCATAATTTAATGACCGGAGAAGTCAACTTTACTATTTAAGTCGTTAAAAAAGACAGCTGACTTACTTCTAAGTTATTAGAATAATTTCACACTTAGATCACTGCTCTGGACTTTATACAAAATTGATAACACTGCATAAAAAATTACTACCAGAGATTTTAGCAATGAACTTTGGATACCCAATTCCTATATTTCGCTCTTTCGACGAAAAAAAGGCTAAAGAATTTTATATAGAATTTCTTGAGTTCAAGTTGGACTGGGAACATCGATTCGAAGCAGGATTACCGCTGTATATGCAAATTTCAAAAGGCGGCTGCGTCATCCATGTTACCGAACACCATGGCGACAGTAGCCCAGGCTCATCTATCAGAGTAGAAATCGATGAACTTGATGCCTTTCATCAACACCTATATAACAAGCAATATGAATATTCCCGGCCAGAGATAAAAGAACAGCCCTGGGGTAGAGATATGTCCATTGCCGACCCGTTTGGCAATAAGGTTATTTTTAGTCAGCTCTCCTAAAAGAACTGGTGGTATATCTATATGCTAATAACTATCAGCTGTTATACAGCCTTTTATTAAACCAGTAACAGGCATTGAATGATTACCGCTATTTTTCTTCTGCTTGGCGTTATTGCCGCTACACCACTACTGGTTTTATCCAGCAGATTAAACTACAAATCTATGCAAGACCTGTTGGGATTGTGCCTAGTGATCGCTGCCGTTATTTATCTTATTTTTTCGCTGATTTGGGGGAATGTTAGTTGGTTTTTTATCGAGCTTTCTGGCGTTGCTATTTATGCCACGTTTTACTGGCTTGCAAATAAACACTCTGTCATTTGGCTGGCAGTAGGCTGGCTTTTACATCCGCTATGGGACGTCGGGCTTCATCTTTTTGGAGCCGGTGGAGCTATTGCACCAGCAGCTTATGTGGTTGCTTGCATGGCATTTGATATAATCATAGCCTGGTATATTTTTTATCGCATAAAATTAGAACGGCCCAACAACTAGCTGGGAATATTTACTTATCAACAGGGTCAAAAACTTGAAAAAAATTTTAATATTTGGAAATTCCGGATCTGGTAAATCCACCCTTGCAAAAAAGCTTTGTCAAACCGAAGCTCTGGCACATCTTGATCTTGATACGCTAGCCTGGATGCCAACTATACCGCCGCTAAGAAAACCAATAATAGAATCTGAAAAAGCAATTTTGGACTTTATTCGTATGCACAAAAACTGGGTTATCGAGGGCTGTTACTCTGACTTACTGACTATAGCGCTGCCGTCTTCTACAGAAATTATATTTATGAACCTCCCCATTAAAACCTGCATTGAAAATGCCAAATCTCGTCCCTGGGAGCCGCACAAGTATCAATCCAAAGAAGAACAAGATAATAATCTGCCCATGCTGATAGAGTGGATCTCACAATACGCAGAAAGAAGTGATACTTTCTCCCAAGCCTCACATGAGCAACTTTATCAACAATACTCCGGCAGCAAAAAAATGCTGACGCAGAACAACTGCATTTTTGAACTACTATAATACTAAACAACATTAGTTACTCTACAACGACGCCTACTCTATAAATTTCCTGCTGCTTATTTATTATGCGTCCTTTTCATAGGTGGATTCAATTCTGTCCAAGTACGCTCTATTTGGCACCCGCAAAGGTACGGCCATCATTTATCGTAACTATGGCAGCTGGGTACCTCGGCCAACAGTGCCTGCTGGTATTCCCGCCAGTTACACCACCCGCGACCCTCGCGACTGTGCGATATGGGCCTGTTTGCTAACGGCCATTGGGGGCCCAAACTGCGCGTTCATTTGACAAAGGCGTCAACTGGGAAGATGCACGATCGATAGAATAGCCTGCAGCAGCGCTACATAACACAATACTTGCCGTCAGCGGATTTTAATCCTGACGCGCCTGTAGGCAACCTCCGCCGACACGTGCCAATCAGTATCAATGGCACGCTAATTATTGATAAAAAGAAGCTTACAGACCGTGTCAGCCAGGATGCTAGTTTATACCTCTCAGAAGCTAACCGGCGGCTAGATCAAGAAAAAGGAGTTTGCCGATATAACTGCGACATTAATCCAAACGATTATTAACAAAGTTTCTATTTACTCAGCGCACTTTAAACGTATTATGCTAATCAGGAACTTTACTCATGATTATTGCCTAAGACTCACAAGCAGAAATTCTGATGGAGAACAGCAATAAAGGATTAATGCGACTTATACACATGACTAAATCTAGAATAATTAGCCATAAAATGTTATGAAAAACCAGATACGCTGTTAATTAAAAATGGACTGTTTACTTCATAACACTTGATATGAGTTTTTAAAGCGGCTACTAATCTATAATCAGAAATTAACTTCAAATGCAAAGCAATTTTTACAGAGACTAAATAGAATGACAGACAATTTACAAAACAAACACGCCTCCTACACTAAAATAGCATGGACTATTTATTCGATACTGGCCGCTATTATTGTCGCAGTACTCGTCTTAGTTGTCGCTCAGGATAATGAAGAACGCTTCTTCTACGGCTTAATGACTACTGCTGTCGCTTATGTATTCCGCCCAACTGAAAAGTTTTTTAATCGATTGATTTTAAAATATACCGGCGTTGAGAAGCCTGCAGAACAGGAGTAATGCATGGTGGAGTCTGCAGCCCCTACTTATGCAGGCTTCTGGATCAGACTTGCTGCAACCATAGCTGATACATTTATTCTGTTGGCCTTCACCGCACCGATACTGTATCTTATTTATGGCGAAGCCTATTTAGCAGAAAACGCCCCACCTGTATTAGGTTATATTGACATTTTCATAAGCTGGGTACTGCCAATTGTTGCCACTCTTTTATTCTGGCGCTACCGCGCAGGAACACCCGGGAAACTAATCTTCCACCTCGCCGTTGTTGACGCTAGCAGCGGTCAAAAATTGACAGCATTACAATCCCTTATCCGATACTTCGCCTATATTATTTCTGCCTTACCTTTTGGCATTGGTTTTTTTTGGGTGATCTGGGATAGAAAAAAACAAGCGTGGCATGACAAGCTAGCAAAAAGTGTTGTCATTAAAAATAACTAATCGCATACTATAAACACCAACTCTGAATTTAAAGCCTGGCAGATAATTTAGTGTGCGCTAAACTGCTTTTACCAAGCCGACTATCAAGTACATCGAGTTTACGTAACCGATAAGGAGGGTCAAAATATTAGAGCCCTGTGGATAATAATATTTACTGTCTTTTTAGTTTGGTCAGGTATCAACCCCAAAGATCAGTTCACCTGGCTTCTTGAAGTTACTCCTGCACTGATCGCTGTAATCCTGCTTGCTATAAGCTTTCAATCGTTCAAACTAACACCCATACTTTATAGCCTGGTGTTATTACACTGCATTGTGCTCATGATAGGCGGCCATTACACCTATGCCGAAGTGCCTTTTTTTGATGGTTTGTTTGGCGCCGAAAGAAACAACTACGATAAAGTCGGCCATTTTTTTCAAGGCTTTGTGCCCGCACTCGTGGCACGTGAAATATTACTCCGCCGTCAGGTAGTGAATGGCAGCATCTGGATGGGATTTATTATCATATCTATTTGTTTAGCCTTTAGTGCCTTTTACGAGCTAATTGAATGGTGGGTGGCGCTTGCCACCGGCGAAAACGCCGAAGCGTTTTTAGGCACGCAAGGTTATATTTGGGATACGCAATCGGATATGGCGATGGCATTGTTAGGCACCATCTGCTCACTGCTTATGCTATCCCGTCTTCACGATAATCAGCTTAAAAATTCACTCTCAGGTAATTAACTCCCCATAATTGCCTGAATTTTTAACGGGGAAACAAGGAAGAAAACTATGAACTGGTATCTTGAAGTATTAAAAAAATATGCACAATTCAGTGGCCGAGCTCGTCGAAAGGAGTACTGGAACTTTGTACTGTTTAACTTGATCTTTAGTATCGTACTAACTTTTATCGATGGTTTAACTGGCAGCCTAAGCCCTGAAACCGGGCTAGGCTTATTAAGCGGGCTTTATGCACTGGCAGTGCTCATACCCTCTATAGCCGTCGGTATCAGAAGGCTGCACGATACAGGTCGCAGCGGCTGGTGGATTCTAATTGCCTTAGTTCCCTTAATAGGCGCACTGATATTACTCGTCTTTATGCTGCTCGACAGCGAGGCTGATAATGAATACGGCGCTTCACCGAAACTCGCAGACTAAGCTATTTCTGCTGTAGCTTTGGGGGGCAAGGCTTAATTACCCCCCTTGACTTTTATCAGGGGCTTCAAGCAAGGTTTACCATGCAACATCACGACATTGAAATATTTCAATTCAATAATCAGCACTACGAACTTAGGACTCGCAGTGACTTTCACACAGTCTTTGTCAGCGTCTATCAGAATGATCAATTAATCGGTCAGGAGTATTCTTTAGTTTACCCTCACGGCGTCGGCGTTCTACAAAACGTTGATCCTCTAACGCTGTTGAAGCAATATACCAAAGAGCAATTTATTCTATCTCAACACAGCTAACGGGTAATATTTCCAGCCGATTGCCAACCATCCGCATTAGATTCTACTTGTAAAGAACACATAGTTATATAAACCCCCTTCAATACAATTTTCTAATCATTCGGAAAGTAACTGCTAACGTTATAATTAAATTCTCCAAGTCGCTATTAAGGTGTCAGATTGTCTATTTTCTGGTTCTATCAACGTCTGGGCTTTTGCAGCGTTCTTCTCTCGCTGTTGGTACTAAACGGTTGCATCGGAATACCAAAATCTACATTTTCATTCCAGCACATTGCAGATTTTCAAACTGACGCTGGCATGAAAAGTCCAAAACAAGCCCTTGCCGAGAATGAACATTACACTCCACTGTTACTAAACCCGGGTACTATCGCGTATTTTGATAGCTATATTAACCACTCCCAACCGGCAGAATTTAGGGCGCGAATGCTCCATCAAGTATTACTTAGCCCTGCCTTCCTTGGCATTGAATACTTTGCTACTGACACCCTCACTGCTGAACACGTGCTTCAACAAAAAAGTGCTAACTGCCTTGGCTTTGCCAATGCCTATATCGCACTCGCCAGGCATTATGGATTAAAAGCCCACTTTCAAATAGTAGAAAAATATCCGCAGTGGGACCGAAACGGTGCGATGGTATCAATGAACATTCATGTTAATTCTGTTATCGATTTATCTACCAATAAACGTCTTGTGGTTGAAATCAATAGCAGCCGGTTACAAGGAACTATTCAAGCAACAACCATTGGCGACAAGCAAGCTGCCGGTTTATTTTATAACAACCTGGCTATGTCAGCCCTAGCTAATGGCGAACACTATAAAGCCTATCGACTGTTAACTAAGGCAATTGCACTATTTCCGCAAAAAGCCAGCTTTTGGTCTAACTTAGGCGCGACCTATAAAGCCAACCAGCAATTAATTGAAGCCGAAAAAAGCTATTTAACGGCTATAGCCATTGATCCGTTCGCCTATGCGGCAATCAATAATCTAGCCACACTGTATGACCAGCAGGGTCAGACGGATAATGCCGAGATTTTCTTAACCAGGTTAGGAAAACTCCGCCAAAAAAATCCTTATTATTTTTATTCTTTGGCTAAGGAGGCAGAACTGTCGAGCGACTATTTACTAGCGAAAAAGTTAGTACTAAAAGCCATAAATCTAAAGGCTGATGAACCCTTATTTGAGGATTTTTTAGCGAGAATTTTACTTCAAGAAGATCTATTAGCCATTAATTAATACTACGCCTATCATCACTGGTGTACTCTATTGATTGCTATTGGTAAATTATTTATATTCAATGAATAATGTCAATAGTTGTTGAGCATCAAGCCATGTGTATGCTGCTATAAAAACTACTTAGGCGGAAACTCCGCTAGCATTTCTTTAGCGAGCTCATTCGCTATATGATTGCGTTTAGCCTGGGATAGTTCTTTAGGTAATCTACCCTCGGCAATACCACGCCAAATAATTTTATTATCAGCAGTGGCTAGAATATCAATCACCACGGTGCCCTCTTTATAAGTACGAGGCTCATTATTACCGCTACTATAGCCCACAGCAACTGCAGTTCCCATGGTGCCGGTCGACACGGCACCATGCATCCCTCTATCATAATAATCATTAAATTGACTATTCGAATATCGCTCTTGTTTTGAAATATGGTAATTAATTAAAAAGTCACTTTTACCTTCATTCAATAGGCGGTAACCTTTAGCAATTAACTCACGATCAATATAAGTTCGGACACGTTTGTCTGAAGCATTATAACTCCGATACTCGGCCTCTTTGGAGCTATACACATCATCATACCAACGGTAGGTTTTTAGCAAAGAATAATCTCTATCCAACAAATAATCATAATTCAATTCTGGACCATTAGCACAAGCAGCAATCAACATGACTAAAAAAACAGTTTTCAAAATTTGCAACATACTTACAACACCCCTGTCATTTATGTGCAGGCAAACTAACACGGTAATAACCGGTTAACAACTCTAAGCAATATTGCCCGTCACTTTTATTAATTGACAGCTTTATTAATAGCAGCCATCCGCTGATAGCAAATTTTAATGAGTATTAATTGCCCCACTATAACCGGCACACAAGTCCATAATAAAAACTCCCAACCCCAATAATTTAATACCACACCCGAACTTAAGGCCGCTATCGCTTGCATCGAAAATACTGCGGTATCATTAACTGCTTGCGCTTTATATTGTTGCTCCGGCTTATGCGTTTGCGGTAGTAAACTGGTAGCAGACACAAATAAGAAATTCCAACCTATGCCTAAAAATATCAATGCAATCCAATAATTTAACACTCCTACACCTGACAAACCAACAACTACCATAATTGCATAGCAACCCAACCCCATCACCATCATGGTAGCTATACCGAAACGATTTATTAACAAGGGTAGCACCAGCGAAGGTAAAAACATGGCGCTGACATGTGACTGAATAACCCATTTAGTATCACTCAGGCTGTGGCCATTGTGATCATGCATGCTGACAGGGGTCGCTGTCATGACGAAACTCATTAACAAAAAGCCCACACCTGCGCCGGTCAATGCCACTACAAATAATGGGTGTGAAAAAAGCTGTGGCAGCGTAGCGGATGCAACAGGCTGCGCAGTCGATGTTGGGGCCGACGGCTGCCGATAATTCAACAATATTGCAGCAGCAATAACAAAACACAAAGATAATAGACCAAAAGAGCCAACAAAATTTACTGCCGCTAAACTTTGACCGCGAACCATTACTTCAGGGCCAAGAAACGCAGCGACAACACCAGCTAGCATAATCATTGATGCTGCTGTGGGTTTTTGTTGATTTGGCACGCTTTCCATAGCCGCGAAGCGAATCTGTTGAATCGCCGCCAAACTACAACCTATAAGAATAACCGCAGTACAAAACAGCACGAAACTCCGCCATTGCAAAGCCAACACTATTAACCCGCAACTTGCTGCCATTAACATTAGCGCAGCAATAAACACCCGCTGTCTCCCGAAGTGCTGCATCATACTCACCACGGGATACACGGCTAACGCTGTACCGATTACCATAACCGCAATTGGTAAAGTTGCCCATTCTGGCGTAGGCGCCAATTGACCACCAATAATGGCACCAATAAAAATAAGCGCGGGGCTAATACTCATAGCCAACGCCTGCACCAATGTCAGCAATAGAACATTGCGGTTGAAATAGGCACTAGTAGATTTTTCCATCATCAACACCAATCCATAGACCATTAGCATGTTTGCCAGCATCAAGAAATTTACTGCTAGCAAAATAGCGTTAATGTATCGATGTTTATCTTAAGTTGATAGTGTAATAACAGAGATTTAATAGGAGAGACCCCAGCAGCAGAAATGCTACTGGATAAAGAATGGCTAGACGCCTAAATGCTTACTTCCAATTACCACCTTGAAAACTGCAACCCACTTCCAGAGAGTCAGCTTCACCGCTGTAATAAATTAGCGTGTACTCTTCCATCACACATGTACCAATGACCTTATCGGTCACACAACTTGCATCAGTATAATTAGCGTCAGCATTAGAGCCTTCATCACCAAATTCTTCACAACGCCCAGCATCAACAGGACTAGCACAGACATTAAATGGACCCGCAAACATATTTTCTTGCACAAAATTACAACTGCCGGCATAGGCACCCAATGGGGTCACTAATAGCAACGTAGCTAAAGAGGCTATCGCTTTTCTCGACGTGATGGTGTTCTTCATTATAGACCTACTACATTTTATCCAGTATTGACGAGCCGCCACGTATTGCTTCCCACGCCACGCGAACTTTGAAATATCTTATTATCAATGCCGGCAAAAATAACCGCATTAACAGTAAAGATATGGTAAAGAGTGTTAAGGACATTTATTCCTGTGTAGGCTGATCATATACTGAGCGCAAACATCTAAAAGCAGAATCGGCACTATGGCAGACTTACCATCAGACACCCCAAGCCCTGACGACCACTCAACCGTACAGTTCGCCGTGAAACAGTTATTGGACGGCAAACTCTCTCGGCGAGGCTTTGGCAAGGCGCTTATGGCACTGGGTTTGTCAGGTACTGCCGCGCAATCAATGGCGAAAATGGTCGCTGATGACAAATCAGATTCAGAACAGCTGCCGCGTGCTGGCAAGATAGTAGAAGGCACCGGCGCGGATGTGTTAGTTGAAACTTTACTGGCCGCTGATGTTGAATATATTTTTGCTACCACAGCTACCGGCATGAGTGCATTATTCGATGCCCTGGCGTTGCGTCCGCAAATTAAATTCGTACTCGCCCTGCAGGAAGGGCAGGCCGCCGCTATGGCTCACGGTTATGAGCTGGCCAGCGGTAAAACAGCAGCACTTTTTCTACCGGGTGTTGCTGTACCCAATGCCATGAACAACCTCTATAACGCTTGGAAAGACCGCTCTGCGATCGCGGTATTTTCAGATGCTCAAGCCACCGACTATCGCGGCCGCAATCAATTTCAGCAAATGGATGACTGGATTGAACCGATGAAACAGTTTACCAAGTGGGCTTGGGAGATACACCATATTGAACGTGTTAGTGAATTTACTCGTCGCGCATTAAAAATGGCAAACACACCACCCGGCGGTCCGGTCCATATCCGCTACCCGCGTAATGTACTGGATAACGGTGGCCAAAAACAAACAGTCTACCCGCAAAGTCTTTTCCGGGTTGATGTTAATCTGCAACCCAAACCCGAACTGATTAATGCCGCAGCAAAATTACTGGTTAATGCCAAGCGCCCCTACATTAATGTCGGCCACGAAGTCACTCGCGCTCATGCAGTAGATGAGATTATTGAACTAGCTGAAATGCTCGGCGCTCCTGTTAGTCAAGGGTACTCCGTTTATGGTGACTTCCCATTTAACCACCCATTATTCGCAGGTTTTTATGGACCTGGTGCACCACGCGGATTATTTGGCTCAGATGTCTTTTTAAATTTGGGTAGCGAAATGCCAAGCTGGGGGATTATCGCTCCACCACCGCCAGCAAAAGCCCATATTATTCACGCCCGGCTGGAGTACAGTGACATCGGTAATATTTCACCAACGGATATTGCTATTGCCGGTGGCATTAAAGAAACGATTATTGCACTTAAAAGTGCCATTAAAACCATGATTAGCGAACAGGCTTTAGCAAAAATAAGCGCGCCTCGCTTACAAGCACTACAACAAAAGTTTGAAAAATTAAAGCGCAAGCAAAAAGAACAGGCTGAAGCCGACTGGAATAGTTCACCAATGAGCTGGGATCGTGTCGGTTACGAACTGGAGCAACAGTTGGAAAAAGATGCCATCATCGTTTCGGAACTCAATAATCGCACACCCTTAGAGTGGTTAAATTTTTACAGCGATAAAAAAGCCGGCAAGAGAAAACGGCTTATCGGCCAAACTACCGGCTTTGCTTTGGGCTGGGGCGTGGGTGCTGCACTGGGTGTTAAAGTCGCTCAACCTGACCGACAAGTGGTTTGCTTATTGGGTGATGGCGGATTCTTGTTTGGTCAAAGTGAAACACTCTGGATGGCCGCTCGTCACCAAATACCTATTACCATTGTCATTTTTGATAACGAGGCCTATGACGGTGAACGCGAACGCATCTACGCATTTTCGCCGTTGGCTAAAGATAAAGCACGCCGTCATTTATGGAAAGACATCAGTTGCTATCTGGGCGACCCGCCGGTGGATTTTGTTAAATTATCGGAATCATTCGGCGTCGCCGCTGAACGCGCCAGCAAGCCCGAACAGATGACCGCAGCACTGAAACGCGCCGCTATAGCCAATCGAGGTGGCAAAGCCTATTTAATCGACGCCAAAATCATGCAACAAGGAAAAGGCGCCAACGATAACTGGCACCCGGATATTGATATTGCGGCACTGCGAGATAAAAAAGTGTGATCCCTCAAACAATTTCATATTATTGGCTAATTGTCTTCGTCACCGCACTGCCCTTTTGCGCAGTGGCCAATGACCTGGATGTCTTTGATGACTACGATTGTTTTTCCTGTCACACGTTAACAGAGGCTGGCGTTGGTCCCAGCTTTTTGGCTATAGCGCAACGTTACGGTGGAAAAGATCAGCAACACTATCTAAGTGATAAAATTATTAACGGTGGCAGCGGTGTGTGGGGCAATGAAATGATGATCGCTCACCCTACGCTATCAAAGCCACAGGCACGAGAGTTAGTCGATATTATTTTGTCTACACAACCCTGACTTTAATACAATTAATCAATAATTTTCGGAATTTTTGCTCAATGATCTTTCAAAATGCTTTAAGCCAGCAACTTTACGACTTAACTGCCGCCCCTCTGCAATTAACACTAAACGCAGACTATCAAGACTTAAACACAATCAACACTTTACAGGGTGAAAAGATAGGATCAGTTTTTGTTTTCAGCGGTTTACGAATTGCTAAAATGGTCATCGCTGAGTTTATTACTGGCCCTGGCATGGTGGCATCGCTTGTGGTAATCAAACCCGAATACCACTATGACGTGCCACGTTTCGGCAGTGACTTCAGCTTAATGGGAGACAAGCTGCATCTTGATATGGATTTTTTTCCTCATCGCGACTTAGCCACAGCGCCTGACTATTATCAGCAATACTATCAACCACTCAGTGAACATTACCTGCAGGCTATGCAGCAATTTCATCTCACGCCGCCACAGGGCTTATGGTTACGTAATTATATTTCACCGCTATTTTTTATGACTGACGCCGAGCCAGCCAAGCAACTAGAGCTAGAACAACAAGCACTAAGCTACATGCAACAATGGCTGATTATTTGGGCAAACAATATCGGTCCGGTCGATTCCTCCAGTCTGGCGCAAATTCAATTACGCGCGCAGCATTTCGAGCAACTCTCAATGCAACACAACCCGGTCCTGGGCATGTTTGGGAAAATATTGGGAGAGGAGTTGGCCCACCGGGTTATTAAGAGTTTGTATTAATTTCTGCCCAATGAAGTCGATAATTAACAAAGCTTTACATAGTCTTGCACATCATTACGGGATCAAAGATTATATTAGGGCACTAGAGTTCAGTTGCTTAATATCAGTAGCCATATCCGGAGACTAAGGATGCAGTTTCGAAACACGCTTGCCACTTTGCTGCCAAGCACTATGTTTTCCAGCACCGTGCTGACCGCACTGTTGTTCAGCGCTTTTAGCTATGCTGGTGCCCATGGTGGTGCCGCAATGTCCAAAGTAGAGGAACTGCCCGCGCGCAATGGCAACTGGTCTGCAGCCGAAACCGCGAAGGGCCGCGAACAATTGATCCGCGCTTTTGATGCCGGCTGGGTAAGAGTGTTAGCCAGCGGCAAAGATCAAGCCATTCTAGAGTCTGAGCCCAGCAACCAACCCGGTGCAGCCAAGCAATACATTGTGCGCATGGCCGACTGTCTACCCCAACCTGAAATCGCCCATTGGCCAGAAAAACCTGTAGGCATGTTCAAAGATATTCTGGACAGCGGCGTGATTCGTCAACTCACTCAGGGAGTACCGGAAACCCCAGCTAATACCGCATGGTATTTTTCCAGCATCAGCCAAAAATACCAACAGGCGGTACTGGATGAAATTAGCAATCACTACAACGTCAAACTGCAACTTGAATCTGTAGTACTGCCTCCGGGCCGGCTGCCAGCAACGTCGGTATTAACTGCGAATAAAGTCGATTTTGTTTCCCAATTGAATGCCACAGGTGGAAATACCCAGGGTTTACGCCGCCGCATTTCACGTCGCTTCGGCTGTACCATGACCGCTTCCAGCCAATATATTCATATTCCGGAAAAGTCTCCTTTGGTTAAAGAGATAAAACATTTTAGCGATTTAGTATCGCGCCCGAATGTACGCATTTGTGCTGGTCCCTTAACTACCCAGACGGCCCGCGCATTTATGCCCAAGCACACCATCAAAACCAAATACGTTAATGATTTAACTGTTTGTGAGAAAGCGGTTGCCAAAGGACAAGTTGATATCATTATTAACCCACTCAATGATTTAGCCATCGGTGGCATCAAAGGGTATATTGCGGTACCAACAATGATTGTTGCAGGAACCCCCTTATGGGTGGCCAAAGAAGGGATCACCTGCGATGACGATGGCAACCCGAGAACGGAGGATGAGTGCCACGAAGTAGATGCACCCTGATCCGTTTTTATACTATGATCGTATTACTAGTAGTAAATTTTGTAATCGAACCAATACATTCACTCCACACAACAATAAGGTGAGACCTCTTATGAAAATATTCTCGAAAAGCTTGACGCTAGCCGCAGCCATCGCCCTATCCAGCAGCGCTTTTGCCGGGCTACACAGCGAAGATGACGGTGCTCCAAAGGGCAAGGCCGGTGATGGTAGCTGTACCTATATGCTGCAAAACAACATGATGGATTCTCAAGTAAAAACTTGTGAGCAACCCGCTAATGCAGCTGGCTGTAAAGTATTAGGCAGCATTGACGACAACAGCGACTCTAAGCACGCCAAAGGTGATTGCTCTATGGAAGGTGCCAAAGGCTCCTGTGACACTGGCGAAGTAAAGTGGGTTTACTATGATGGTGACTGGGAATCAATGGAAACTGGCTGCGGCTTTCAGGGCGGCGACTGGACTGACTATTAATTTTTCTAATCCAGCAATAAAAAAGGGCTTAATAGCCCTTTTTTATTGCCTATGATTTAATGCTTTACCAAAATACTCTTTCGATAAACCAATAAGCTCCAATTAAAGCAACCCCTATTGAGGCGGGTATCGTGACCTGTTGCCGGTACCAGGGTTTATTACCAAACCAAAAACCCACAATAAGAAAGCACAGGGCAATCACTGTCAGCTGCCCCAACTCAACACCGATATTAAACGCAATCAAACCGGTAACAAAACTTTGGCTAGAGAGACCAATCTCGGTTAATACACCAGCAAAACCCAGACCATGCAGCAGACCAAAAGCAAATACCAACAGCGGTCGCCAACGGCTTAACTTAGCGGCAAAAATATTCTCCACACACACATAAACGATCGATGCCGCAATTAATGGCTCCACTATCGCCGGCGATAAGGTCACGATACCTAACATACCCAGTGCCAGCGTCACCGTATGCGCGAGAGTAAAACTACTCACCTGCCACAATAGTGGCCGCCACTGGGTGGACAGTAAAAACAAACCCACCACAAATAAAATATGATCCAAACCTTTGGGTAAAATATGGGTAAAGCCCACTAACAGATAATTGTTAAAAATATCAAAGCTGCTTTGCTGAACCATCTCTGATTGCGCTGCCGCACTACCACCCGACACTAATATTCCAGAGACATTAATCTTTTTACTGGCTTGGCCATTTTGCAAATAGGCAGTATAAATATCGGCTTGCTGCTTGGTGCTAACCCGTAAGGCTGCCGACGGCAAGCGCTCACCCCACCTCCAACTGAGCGTTTGCGCCGTTAGCGGTAACTGCCCTGCCATGTTAATAACCGAATCACGCGCCAATTCGACATCACCCACGGCGGGTATATTGCTAGAGATAATATCCAATACCACTGGTAACTCGTCAGCACGCAGTTGAGTATCCTGTAGCAAGCGCGGAGAAAAAATTTGCAATTCTTCAGCTAACTGCTCAGCCGATAACTTTCGTAACCTGTCATAGAATTCGGCATTTTCAGATTGTGACGTATCGCTATGCTGCGGCCCGATATCTGCAATTAATGCCTCCAAATTAACGATTAACTGTATCTGGATTTCGCCATTTTGTGCGATATTAACATCGATGATAGCAGGCCGAATTTCATGACTATGAAGGGCGTTACTCAGTAGTAGAAGTATCGTCAGGAAAACAATTTGTAAGCTTTTAAAATAATTCATAATGTCTAATAAATGTTATAGTTGATTTAATTTCAGTCAGGGCTAGCGTGCTTATTATGAGCAATAACAAATTATATATACAGCTATTATCACTCATTGGATTAATCCTTCACTGCATTACCGGTTACAGTCATGAATTTTGGCTACAGCCGCTCAACTTCCAGTTACAAGAGCGCTCATTGATTGAAGCGAACTTACGCGTAGGGCAACACTTTAAAGGCGAACCACTGCGCTATTTCAAAACTAATTTTGAGACGTTTGAACTAACCATGGCTAATAAAACGGTAGAGATCGAATCCCGATTTGGACAATTACCCGCACTTAGCCAACTCCCCTTAGGTGAAGGTTTACATATAGCATCCTATATTTCTAACAACTCTACTGTGGTCTACCCAAGCCCGGAAAAATTCACTGGGTTTTTAACCGAGTCAGGACTTGACTGGGTACTGACGGAACATCAGCAACGCGGACTGCCCGCCAGCGGTTTTACTGAAGCCTACAAACGCTATGTCAAAAGTTTAATCGCGGTCGGTAACGGCGACGGGCAAGATCAAATATTAGGTCTGGATTTTGAATGGGTGGTAAATGACAATCCCTATCAGCTGTCAGCCAAGCAGGACAATATTAGCCTGCAACTGTTATGGCAAGGCAAACCTTTTACCAATAAAAAAGCACTGATATTTAACCGAATTGGTGACAAGGTATTGGAAGCCCAATTAATCACCGATGATCAAGGTAAAATTGTAATCCCAGTGCTGCAAGGTGGTGAATTTATGGTGAGCGCAGTCCATATGGTGAGGCCTTCTCCTGAACTTAGCGCATCAACTGAAGCGGTATGGCAAAGTTTATGGACGTCAACCAGTTTTGCCGTTGATAAATCAAAGTAATACCTCATGAAAAATTGAAATGCTTCTCAGTTTTCCCTATTAGCAAACCCATACGCTATCGCTACAGCTATTTCAGCCGATCACAAAATCGGATGCGACCCCCAAGTTGCAAAAAAACGCGCTCTTTCCCTGCTACTTTTTTGCAACCGTAAGCTTGTAGCCTTTTACAAAATAGCTGGCCGAAACCACAATCGGCAGGCAGTATAATATCCCAATCAATATTTTCGGCACTATGGTCATTTCATCATACTGACCATGAAAAGTGAATCTTGCAATGATAGCCAGCACTGCTGTACCCAATATAAAAATGCCGATTGATTGTAGAATTAATTTAAACAAATTAATTACTCCTAAATAGGTGTATCAATAGCCAAACGATACAAGCTCTTAGCGCACTTATTATTTACTATCCAAAATCTACTTGATTTAATTGCACCAAGGCGGAAAATTACACTAAAAAACAGAACTCTGGCGTCACTTCTTTTTCCGCATCACCCCAAAACCATCACCCGTCACCGGTTTTAAATTTCCTGTACCAGCTTTATTTTTCTTCGCCGATTTAGCCTTGGCCTTAGCATCTGCCTTAGAGACCTTTTTCTTTTTGGCACCTACTGACTTACCGGAATTTTTCAATTTTTTAGGACCGGTATAATTCGCTTTTAAATCCTTAACCACTCTGTGCTCGAATCGAATACCTAAATAACGCTCGATGCTAGACATTTGATTCCATTCATTGCTATCGATAATGGTAATAGCTTTGCCTTCCTGCCCTGCGCGCCCGGTTCTTCCGACGCGGTGGATATGATCGTCCCCGGACTGGGCAATATTAAAATTGATAACCAAATCCACATCATCAATATCCAGACCACGGGCAGCGAGATCGGTTGCCACCAGCACATCAATACTGCCCTGACGGAATTGATTCATAATTTGCTTGCGGTCGTTTTGCGAAATCTCGCCGTGAATAAAATTTACTTTCAGTTTATTATATTTCAACACATGACTTAATTGCTGACAGTGCTGGCGGGTATTGCAAAACACAAATACCTTGCGGGCCTGCTCTTCGGCAATTAAGGCCGTAACCAATTTCTCTTTATGCTTGATCGAATCGGCTAATACTAATTGCTGCTGAATATTCAGATGCTGTTGACGAGGCGAACCAACCTCAATAGATAGGGGTTGATTAAAGGTTTTAAGAATTTGCCCCAGGCCCTTGTGGCTCAAGGTCGCTGAAAACAATAAATTTTGGCGCTGTTTGTTACAACAATCGGCTATGGCATTCATGGCAATGGCAAAACCCATATCCAGCATGCGGTCTGCTTCATCCAGCACCAACACTTCAAGATCGCGAAAATCGGTAGTACCTTTTTCAATATGATCGACCAGTCGCCCGGGGGTAGCAATAATCACTTCCGGGTTTTTTCGTAACGTGGCTACCTGATGTTTGAAGGCCTCACCACCCATGATCAAACCACACTTAATAGGGGTAAACGCGGCCAATTGCTCAAAGTTCTTTTTGGTTTGCAGCGCCAGCTCTCTAGTCGGCAATAAGATCAGTGCTCTGGTGGCACTGTTAGGGGCGGCATGGTTCAACAGCCGGTCGATCAACGGCAGTAAAAAAGCAGCGGTTTTACCGCTACCGGTTGCAGCTGAAACCATCAAATCTTTACCCGCCAAAGCCCCCGGGATAGATTCTGCCTGCACCGGTGTGGCCTCGGTAAAGCCGAGTTTATCCAGTGCTTTTAATAATTTGGGGTGCAGGGAAAGATCGTGTAGCAAGGGCAAGGGCGTATTCCTGAAACAGATGATAATACTGGTGGGGAAGTATTACAGATTCAGCGCCACTTTTGGGGATAAATATCGTAGCAAACGGAGACATTGGGGTGCGGGGGAGTCAGGGATAAAACCTCCACCGGGCGTTTACACTCAACGGAGGAATCTAAACATTGATCCTGAAGTATAGATGCCCTAGCTTTTAGCCGCAGCCAGCCAGTGCCGCCAACCGCCATAGGAGCTGATATTACTGGCCCCCACCAAACCCGAGGCATCGGCAATAAAGCCACTCAACCAACGACCATCCGCCAGCTCCACTTTACCAATCCCCAACGGAGCCGGAATACCGGCCACGAAGGAGCCAAAATTTTCTATTGGTAATGACCAGACCTCTACTTCGATCGCCACACCATCATCTTCATCACGCATCATCGCTGGCCGCTTACCATCCGCGAGGGCGTACAATAAGTAATTGGAAGCACTATGGGTTTTAGCCATAAGCGTGGCCCCGCGCTCACTCAGCTGCCAATTCAATGGCTGCCCCTCAAGATGCGCGCCACAAACAACCACCTCCACTGTTGATTCTATGGCAGCCTGTTTTGCTATGGCTGGCTGAGGTAAAGGGTGACTCCCCGTCGCCATGGGTAGACCACAAGCCTGTTGTAATTGCTGGCTATAAGACAGCAAGCGAATATCGTCAAAGGCGTGGGAAAATAATGAAACACCCCAGGGCACGCCGCAATCAGTAAAGCCAATAGGCACTGCGGTCGCGGTGTAATCTAACAGGTTCACAAAGTTGGTATAGGTACCTAAAGTTG
Organism: Oceanicoccus sp. KOV_DT_Chl; assembly: GCF_900120175.1. NCBI lineage: Bacteria > Pseudomonadati > Pseudomonadota > Gammaproteobacteria > Cellvibrionales > Spongiibacteraceae > Oceanicoccus > Oceanicoccus sp. KOV_DT_Chl. Next base: position 2,254,489 of record NZ_FQLF01000002.1, on the reverse strand, counting down.
AGTTGTGCGCAATCGGCTGTTCACGCAACTGTTGACGGGTGTAAAAGGTTGGCGAAGTCGGGATGACAGTAAAGTCTACGCCAGCAATTAGCGCATCACACTGGCGTTTTAATTCAGCCAGACGGTATTGTGCCGCAAAGGCCTGGGCAGCGGTGGTGCCTTCTGCACCTTTGATAATGGTTTGAATTACCGGCAACATCGATTCAGTTTTTACCTGCTCAGTTGCTAACCAGCGCTCAGCTACCCAGGGACCTTCGTATAATAACTTGGCAACGGTCAAAAACGGCTCAAAGTTAATTTCAATTTTCTCACCACCCAGCGCAATAAAGTGAGCGACCGCTTGATCAAACAGTTTTTCAGTTTCCGTATTATGTTGAAAATCCAGCTGTGCTGGCACCGCAAAGGTAAACGCCGCTTTGGTGTTGCCAAAAAAACGTTTGCGGTTAGCGTAATGATTAGGTCTTGCGTAGGGGTCCTGTTCATCATAACAAGCCGCGACGTCTAACACAGTGGCTGCATCGTCGGTGTTTAAGGCAAATATGCTGACACAATCCAGAGTCCGGCAAGCAGGAACTACACCGCGCGTGCTTAACAAGCCGAGACTGGGCTTATGCCCGATTAAATTATTTAACGCGGCAGGTACACGACCAGAACCCGCCGTATCTGTACCCAAAGCAAAACTGACTTGCCCCAGTGCAGTAGCAATGGCAGACCCGGCGCTACTACCACCAGAAATATAGTCTTTATTAAAGGTGTTTTTTCCCTCACCAAAAGGAGAGCGCACACCGACCAAACCGGTGGCAAATTGATCGAGATTGGTTTTCCCCAGAGGCACCGCACCCGCTGCAATCAGCTGCTCCACCACAAAAGCAGATTGTGTCGGCGTATAAGCAAAATCCGGGCAGGCCGCGGTGGTCGCAATTCCCGCTAAATCAATATTGTCTTTAATGGCAAAGGGCACGCCGTACAAAGGCAAGGCATCGCTATCAGCTTGTTCCAGTGCTAAAAAATAAGGCTCTAACTCATCTTCGGTCAGCAAGTGAATCCAGGCATTGTAATCACTCTGTGCTATTGCCTGCTGCCGTAATTGCAAAATTAATTGCCGCGGCGTGGTACTGGCCGACAGATAACTTTCGCTTACAGCGGCCAATGATAAATTGATTAAGGTGTTACTCATAATTTGATTTCTCTCATCTACATAATGTGTTCGCGATACTCAGACTTACTGCGCTTTCAACCACAGCAGCTGTTGACCGGCTACCACTGCCTGTCCCGGCTGGGATAAAATTTTCTGCACAGTACCAGCGCTACTAGCAAATACTTCAATCTCCATTTTCATGGATTCCAATACCATCAACACATCACCACTCGCCACGATGTCACCCTCTTTCACCTGCAGCTGCCAGACATTACCGGAAACCGAACTATCAACCGCTACCATTCCTTCTGGAATAATGTGCTGATCTAACGGCGCAGACATCACTTCTTGTTGTTCATAAGTCAATTGACCGGTAGCTCGCCAGTGCGCCAACTCGTCAGCAAACGCTTGCTGCCGCTGCTGTTGAAATTGTTCAATGGGTGCTTGTTGCTGATCGAGAAACTGTTGGTAATCGGCCAACTTAAATTCGGTTTCTTCAATCCGCAAAGGATAATTGCCCAAAGGAAAATCACGGCGAATAGCGTGCAATTCATCCGCAGTCACCGGATAGAAACGAATTTGATCAAAAAAGCGCAGCAACCAGGGCTGCGAAAAACATGAAGTACTGCGATAGCGGTTCCACATTTGCAAAGTGCGGCCTACAAATTGATAACCACCTGGCCCTTCCATCCCGTACACGCACATATAAGCGCCACCGATACCCACCGAATTTTCCGCAGTCCAGGTTCTGGCCGGATTATATTTGGTGGTTACCAAACGGTGGCGCGGGTCTAACGGAGTCGCCACCGGCGCACCTAAATAGACATCGCCTAAACCCATCACTAAATAAGCAGCATTAAAGACAATGTCTTTTACTGCTTCGATATCTTCCAAGCCATTAATGCGACGAATAAATTCCAGATTGCTCGGACACCAGGGCGCCCCCGGACGCACCGACTGCATGTATTTTTTTATCGCTAATTGACAGGCTTCATCATCCCAACTCAATGGCAGGTGCACGATACGAGACGGCACACTGAGTTGTTCACTATTGATAAGTGTGGCAACACCTTGCTCAATATGCTCAAGCAGCGAGCTCAGCGACAGTTGCTGTGAATCATAATGAATTTGCAATGAGCGAATACCTGGTGTCAGTTCACGCATACCGTCCAACTGATGCGCCTCTAACCACAGCATTAAGGCGTGGACTTTAAAACGCCGCTCGATATTGAGTTCCAGCGGCCCTAATTCAACCAATAAAAAATGATCACCGGCCACACGATAAACCACCTCGTCATCACCGGTTTTGGAATGCTTAACGATGGGAGAAATCAATTGCTGCTCAGCAATTGCTAACGGTGTTAATGGCGATAGTTGTTTAATCGCTGCTTGCTGCTGCGCTTCTAACGTTACCGCTTGCTCCACCGTAATCGCCTGGAAACGAATTCTGGCGCCAGCTTTTAATTGTCCCAGCTTCCACAGGTCAGCAGTAATCACCGTAACTGGGCAGACAAAACCACCCAACGACGGTCCATCCGGCCCTAAAATAACCGGCATATCACCGGTAAAATCCACCGCCCCAAAAGCGTAAGCGTTATCGTGAATATTAGAGGGATGTAAACCTGCTTCACCGCCTGTCTCACGCGCCCACTGCGGCTTGGGGCCAATCAAACGCACACCGGTGCGGCTTGAGTTGTAATGCACTTCCCACTGATGATTGATAAAAGTATCAATATCACTTTGCTGAAAAAAATCCGGGGCGCCATGAGGCCCATAGATAACCCGCAGCGTCCACTCATCGTTTATGACAGGGCAACTATGCTGCGGCAACACAGTTTCTTTATCAGTCCCGGTGCTCTCTACCAGGTGCAATACATCCCCTGCACGCAATGCGCGCCCCGCATGACCGCCAAATTTGCCAAGGGTGAATGTGGCTCGAGAACCTAAATACAAAGGACACTGCAAGCCCCCCGCTACAGCTAAGTAGCTGCGCGCACCCGCTAAAATTTTCCCTAGGCGTAATTGCTGACCAGCGGCAATAGTAATGACTTGATTCATGGCAACAGGCAGATCATCGATAAACGCTTCGATCTCGCCACCGACCAATGCCAACCGGGTTGCACTGGTAAATAATAAGGTCGGGCCATTCAGCGTAATTTCCAGGGCTGCTGCGCTGTCATCATTGCCTAGCAAACGATTAGCGAGTTGCAAAGACAGGCTATCCATCGGCCCTGAAGGTGGCACACCGACATGCCATAAACCGGTACGACCAGGAAAATCCTGAACCGTGGTTTGGGTACCGGCTTGCAATACTTGAATCGCTGTTGTGGTATAGACAAAATCCGCCAGGCTACGGGTTAACAAACGCCCCTGCTGGCAACTGTTAGATGCCAGTATTTTTTGTACATAATCAAGATTGGTTTCAATACCATAAATAATGCTGTTAGCCAGCGCCTCGGTTAACTGCGTTAAAGCCTGCTGACGGTCAGTCGCATGCACAATCACTTTGGCTAACATGGGATCAAACAGCGACGGTACTTCAACACCCGATTCAATCCAGTGATTAATACGCAAGCCATCGGCAACTGGCCACTGCACTTGCGAGAGCAAACCGGCGCAAGGTTGAAAATCTTTCAGCGGATCTTCAGCATAAACCCGAACCTGAATGGCATGACCCTGTGGTTGCGTTTGCTGCTTAAGTGCCAACAGGTCATCCATTTCACCGCAGGCTTGTTGCAACATCCAGTGCACCAGATCCACACCCCACACCTGTTCGGTGACGCCGTGCTCAACCTGCAAACGCGTATTAACTTCCAAAAAGTAAAACTTATCGTTGTCCGCATCATAAATAAATTCCACCGTGCCGGCATTGCGATAATTGACCGCAGCCATCAAGCGCTCCGCCGTGGCATGTAATTCCTGACGCATGGTTTCGCTTAAATTTGGCGCGGGGGTTTCTTCAATTACTTTTTGATTACGACGCTGAGCAGAACAATCACGCTCACCCAACGACACCACCACACCCTTGCCATCACCAAAAGCCTGCACTTCAATATGGCGAGCATTGCCGATAAATTTTTCCAGAAAGACACCATCATTGGAAAAATAATTAGCACTTAAGCGCTTGACACTGCTCCAGGCCTGTTCCAGTTCCTGCTGGCTTTGGCACACTTGCATGCCGATACCACCACCGCCGGCGGTGCTTTTTAATATTATCGGGTAGCCGACATCGGTAGCCCATTGCAGCGCAGCCTGTAGGTCATTCAGCAAGGGCGAACCGGGTACCAAAGGCACCCCAGCCTGTTCCGCCACATCCCTGGCTTGATGCTTTAAACCAAAGATATTCATTTGTTCCGCAGTGGGTCCAATAAAAACAATACCCTCGGCTTCACAGCGCTGCACAAATCCGGTGTTCTCACTTAAAAAACCATAACCGGGATGAATCGCCTGCGCTTTATGTAGCTTAGCGGCGGCAATGATTTTATCCATATCCAAATAAGTGTCTGCGGCATTGCCCACCCCTAAGCTGACAGCAACATCGGCTTGCTGCACATGCAAGGATTCGGCATCGGCTTCGTTAAAAACAGCTACCGACTTCACCCCTAACTGTTTCAAGGTACGAATAATACGTGTGCTAATAGCACCACGGTTGGCAATTAATACAGTGTTAAACATGATGCGCTCCTCAGCAATCCCAAATAATGACTTCAACCGGTGTCGGGTTGTAAGCATTGCAAGGGTTGTTTAACTGCGGGCAATTCGAAATCAGTACCAGCACATCCATCTTCGCTTGTAACTCAACATATTTACCCGCATCGCTAATGCCATCTGCAAACGTCAATCCGCCATCCGTGGTAATCGGTACGTTCATAAAGAAATTAATGTTATGAGTGATGTCGCGCTTACTCATACCAAACTGTTCATTTTCTGCCACTGCCAACAACCAGGAATCACGACAGGCGTGCATACATTTTTTATCCAGCGCATAGCGCACGGTGTTGGACTCAGTGGCACAAGCACCTCCTAATGTATCGTGGCGGCCACAAGTGTCAGCGACAATTTCCAGCATCGGATTATTGTCATTGCTCATCAACACTGAACCGGCGCTGAGATACACATTGCCCTGCTCCCGGATAGTATCCATAGCGCTGTAACGCTCCGCAGGGTCATGCTCACTATAAAATAAAGTATCCGCCGCCTGATTGCCTTCCAGATCAAGAATACGAATCGTCTGCCCCGCTTTTAACGGTTTTAAATAATAATCACCGGCCGCAATCACTTCACGGTAAATAGCTTGCTCGGTGTTTAATGTACTGTGCTTAATCATTCTGCCACCCGCCTACAAGCCTAAGTTAAATAATTCAGTGTTTTTAAAACCACGCTGATTCTCAGGACAATGGTTTTTACATAGATCATCGTCGGTAATCGGTGCCGAGTAACGCAACTGATAACTCACTGGTTTACGCGGATACTCCAACGCAGGATTTAAAGGATGCGGACAGGTGTGCATCACCACCAGGGTATCCATTTCAAAACGCAGATCCACATAACTGCCCGCTTTTGCGGCAGCCGGATCAAAACACAGATTGCCCTGTTCATCGGTGGCAACCTTGCTAAACCAATTAATATTGGCAGCTAAATCTTTTTTTCCTAACCCGTACTTTGCCACTTCCACTAAAAACGAATCATAGCCACTCAGCTGCCAGTCATTGCGGTATTGCTGATAATTTTTCTCTCCCCATTTTTTAGTCACCAGCTCGCGATTACTGTTGCCGCAAACGGTATCGTGCCAACCGGCGCTATCTTCGATAATGGAACAAAAAATACGACCCATATCCGAATACAAGCAATGTCCTTGGGTCAATTTAAAACTGTGCTGACATTTCAAGGTATCCGGAGCGTTATAGCGCTCCAGTAAATTTGCAGGGTTGTAAAACAACATCCCCAAATTGGCACCACCCTCATCATCTATTAAGCGCAGTGTCATACCTTTGCGCATCGTCATTGACCAGTGACTACCGCCTGGCAAGGTGTCGCTATAGACCATGTGATTGTAATTAACGTCTGTCATTGCTTATCCCCCGATAATATTTTTTCGACAATATTCGTTTCCACGACAACGCAGTCGTGTGAATGCAAGGCTTACAATATCAATAAGTTTTAAATAAGTAGTTGCTATACAACTAGCGACCGCATCCGGCATAAGAGTTAACCGCGGGCCGTCCCGTGTGAATCGCGACAGCGGGGTCGTCCCCGATGCCGGTTAGTAAATTGAGGAGCGATGACATTATTCCACCTCGGATGTCATCGCTGAATTATCAAAAGGCGTATCACTGTGACCATTCTCAACATCGTCACCAACACGCACCATCCGCACCATAGACATGGCCGGTTCATCCTCGTCAGTCGTTGGCGGATGGATTAATTCTTCCAGCCGTTTTTTAGTGGCTAGAAATTCAGGCGAAATAAACTGCTCGACGGTTCGCGGTCTGGGCACAGGCACTTCGATCAGTTCATTAACCTCGCCGGGATGGGCTTTCAGTACCAAAATACGATCTGCCAGATAAATGGCTTCATCAAGATCATGGGTAATAAATAACACCGTGATATCAATATTTCGCCATATCTCTAGTAAATTTTCCTGCATTTTAGAGCGCGTTTGTGCATCCAGTGCGCCAAAGGGCTCATCCATTAACAGGATGCGCGGCTTATTGGCCAAAGCTCGAGCAATCGCAACCCGTTGTTTCATACCGCCGGATAATTGATGCGGATAATTGTCGGCAAACTTGGTCAAACCTACTAATTCAATCCAGTCCATCGCCTCACCTTCAGCAGTCGCTTTCGAGTGACCCGACATCTCCAAACCGAACATGACATTGTGCTTGACGCTTAACCACGGGAATAAAGTATAACCTTGAAAGACCATACCCCGATCAGGACCTGGTAAAGAAACCGGTTTTCCATCCAATAAAACTTGACCACCACTAGGAGATTCCAGGCCGGCTAACATTCTGATCAAGGTGGATTTACCACAACCAGAAGGGCCAATAACACATACAAACTCACGACGATGGGTTTTAAAATTAATATCTTTCAGTGCATTAATAGTCGCACCTTGAGGTGATACAAAATTTTTACACAAACCTTTTACTTCAAGAATAGTTTCCCGCTGCTTAAGCTTGGCTAATCGGGCTTTCACTTTATCGCTTTGCTCCAGATAACTGGGTAGCTCAATTACACTCATTACTCTACGCCTTTGCCTTTGCTGTTTCCCAGCGGAACAATCGCTTACCTAACTGGGCTAATACTATATCGGATAAGATACCGATAATGCCGATCATAATTATGGCAGCAAAAACATTATCAAAATTTTTATAGCGTGCTTGCTGGGTGATAAACCAGGTAATACCCGAACTGGTGCCGATCAATTCTGCAACAATTAAATAGGTCCATGCCCAGCCTAATAAAATACGTTGGTCGCGAAATAAATCCGGCAAGATACCGGGCACCACCACCCGAAACAGCAACTGCAACTTTTTTGCCCCTAATGTCAGTGCGGCTTCTAATAAAGCAAGATCCAACTTACGGGTAGTATTAGCCACAATTAACACTTGCTGAAAAAATGTGCCGATAAAAATAATGGCAATTTTAGGGCCGTCATGAATGCCCAATATAGCGACCGCTAGAGCACCGAATGCAGGTGCCGGCAAGTAACGAAAAAATTCTATAAAGGGTTCATTTAATTTTGAAACTGCCGCATAGGTACCACAAAGCACACCGATAGGCACACCGATAATAGAGGACAATATAAATCCCCAAAAGATAATGGTGATGCTGTGCCACAAGCTTTCATGTAACCATTGCTCACTTCTGCGCTTTGGCTCAGTTGTGAAGGCCGTATAAAAAGCGGTTGCCACATCATGCGGCGCTGGTAAATAAACCGGGTTTGCACGAAAGCCTTGCGGCAACGCCAAACCTTTTTGTTCCGCCTCTTCTTGTTGCTCAGCGAATACATTCCGCTCCACCAGCATCCCTTGTTGAAACCAACTTACCCCACCGGGTTCAGTTATTTCAATTTTTGGATGCCAGATAAAGGGCACATAACTCACCAGGCACCATAATAAAATGGGAAGTAAAAAAGACAACACAGTGAGCGACATTGCCTTATTATTTGGCAATGCCGTTCTAACTGCGAACCACTGTGTTACTTCCGACATAAGGACTTCCCCCGAACCAAAAATTACAGTTACAAACCGCCAGTGATTGAACCGTCAATATAGTTATCCAAGGATTGAGCCTCGGGGTAAACGTCATACTTCAGATTGAAGTCATCAGAAATTTTGCTCGACCCATACAGTGAACCAAAGCCATCGGCTTTCTTAAAAACTTTTTTAGCTTCTGCCAACGTCATCAGCTTAGTACCCGCTAATAGCGGTGCGTATTCCTCAGCCGTCAACCCGACTCTGGCAGCCATAATAGACAGCGCGTCTGCTTTGGTTTTTTCATCCAGAATGTAATCAACAGTTTTGTACCAAACCTTGGCGACTTTAGCCCAATCTTCTTTCCGACTGACTAATGAAGCAGGATTCACTGCCAGCACATCATAAATCAAGCCCGGTGCATTCGCTGAACTGGACACTGAAGTAGAGCCTGGCACTTGTTGCAGCGCCTGACCTGAATTTGGCTGCCATGCAACTATCGCGTCTACATCACCAGAAGCCAACACCTGAGGTGTTTCGTTAGTAGGTACATTGATCAATTCGACGTCAGCTTCGGACAATCCGGCTGTTTCGAGAGCATTGAGTAGCAGTAGATGGCCAACAAAGCCGACCTCAACCCCTATTTTTTTACCTTTTAATTCGGCGACTGATTTGATGCCCGGGCGCGCTACGATCATATCGTTACCATTGGAGTAGTCATTGATTAACATCATGACGCCTTGTGCACCAGTAGCACCTGTAACCAAAGTATCACCATTGGTCATAGCCACCGCGTCCAATTTACCAGCGGCAAATGCATCCATAGACGCAACATAATCAAACCATTCAAACTTAACGCTAACTCCTGCTTGTTTGAACCAGCCTTTTTCTATAGCGACTTCCCAGGCAACCCAGCCGGGCCAATCGCTGTAACCGATTTTTAAAGGCTCAGCCGCTGTGGCGGCAAAACTGGAAAGAGAAATTGCCGCGACAGCGGCCAGTGAACTTATTGCTTTACGAATGGAAAAAATTTTCATTGAAGCCTCCAACAGCTACACAGTGGTTTTGGGGCGCGTGAGATCCTGTGTTTACAACAAGGTCTCCCGGGCTTTTGTCCCGCCGTGTAACCCCCCGTGGAGGAGGTCGATAGCTCTCGGACCAGCCACCTTGCAGGCATTACCAGCAAGATCGGAACCCTAGCCATCTATTGGGTTTGGTGTTGCGCTCCGGTTGACAACCAGAAATCTCAGCACTGATTAAGTTATTGCAACGCCTGTGCCAATCTACCTCAGCCCTTGTTTAGTAGGGGCTTGGGCTATTAAGAGTAATTATCGACACTAAAAACGCACCGCAATGAAACACCAATCATGCTAAAACATACTGCGCGCACTATTTCGGAGCCCTTATGTTTTGGCATCTTTGAATTTTATAAACCGGCCTTGTTAGTTAGCCAAACTGATTGGTAAGGCTCCAGAATCAAATCCTTATGTAAATCCTCAAAGGCCTGCCCGGAAATTAAATCTACCCACGTTACCAAACTGATCAAATTGATCGACGATAAGGGAATCACTACCTGCTTGTCAGTTACATTATTAATACAAAAAATACTTTGATCACGGCGCGGGCTCTGGCGCCAAAAGCCAAAAATATCGTCACCTAAATGTAAGGTAAACTGAGTGGCATCGGGATGAAAAGCTGGTTGCTTGCGGCGGGTTTTAATTAATGCCGTTAATTGAGTAAAAATTTTGGCGTGATGGGTTTGCGGATTATCTAACAGCGCACCCAACTCGTTCGAATTCCACTTGTAGCGATTGATAGTACGATTATTCTTAGTAAGCTCTACGCCCTCCTGATAGTTATTGGTAGCAAACAAGCTGTGAATATAAATGGCCGGAATGCCTTCTAATGCCAGCATGATTGCGTGAGCAGATAAAAACCGTTGGATCTGCCATTTATCAGGGCCATTAACAGTGCCCTGCAACGCATCAAATAAACTGACATTGATTTCATAGGCTTTATTTTTCCCACCATCGGCAGCGCGCCAGGATATGCGGGCGCCAAACTGCTGCATGGTATTAATTAAGGTATCGATTTCCGTTTCGCTCAGCAAACCTTCAACCGGCCGCAAACCAATACCATCATGGGAGGCAATAAAATTAAAATAAAAGGTGCCCTGTTGCGCCGGCGGCATAGTCATTTGCCAGGCTTTTAAATATTGACTGCTGCCGGTAACCAAAGCATTGATTAGCAGTGGCGGCAAGCTAAAGTTATACACCGCATGCGCTTCGTTAGCATTACCAAAGTATGAAAGGTTTTCGTGGTTGGGAACATTGGTTTCCGTAATGATGATGGCATCAGCAGAGTGATGTTCAACCAGGGTACGCAACAACCGAATGATTTCGTGGGTTTTGGGGTGGTGCAGGCAATTGGTACCTAACTCTTTCCATAAAAATGCAACGGCATCTAGGCGAAATATTTTTACCCCCCGATCCAGATACAGTTTTATGATATTGACAAACTCAGCCAGCACTTGCGGGTTAGCAAAGTTTAAATCCACTTGATCGTGACTAAAAGTACACCATACATATTTTTTACCCTCCAGTGTTTCCACTTCACGTAATAGCGGCGAAGTTCGAGGGCGAACAACGGCACTGGTATCCGTGGCTGGATCAGTCTCAATAAAATAATCGACGCCGGGTTGTTTACATTGCTTAAAATTATCAAACCAGCGGCTACGGCTGGAGCAGTGGTTGATCACCAGATCCGACATTAATTTAAACTGACTTGAAATCTCTTCTATTTCCTGCCAACCGCCCAAGCCATCATTTACCTGGGTGTAATCAATGACAGAAAAACCATCATCCGAGCTATACGGAAAAAATGGCAAGATATGCAAACAATTAATAGTGCCTGCCAGCCGCTGGGTTAAAAATTGGTTAAGCGTATGTAACGGCGTCTCACCATCCTGTAGTACGCTATCACCATAGCTAATCACCATTACATCTTGCTGATCCCATAAACTGGTGTGGACCTCCGGCTTTACACAACACTCGTCTAACCCCATCAGTTGAATCAGCTGCTTGGCTAATTGACTATGCTCAAGCTCGGGATAACTTGCCTCGTCATAGATAAAGGCTAAATGTGTCTCTACCAAAAAACGTAGCTCTTGCTGTAAAGATGTCATCACTACTTACCTATTAGCTGATTATTGATAATCCCGCATGTCAGCATCAACAGCCGCAACCATTTCATCGAGTATGCTCGGTATAGCACTGGTCACGCGATTCCAACTAGGCATAAATGGTTTCTCCATCGGGTTTAATAAAAATCTTTCACCCGCTTCCAGAATATTCATGGCAAATAATTCCACTGCTTTTTCTTCGCTGTGGATATCCAGCTTAAGACCATTCATCACTGCATCATTGTTATAGGTTTCCACAAAATCCAGCGCAATCCGAAAATAGGTGGCTTTAATAGAACGAAACGTTTCAGTATTAAATACCACGCCATTAGTTGCCAGCTTTCGAAACAAGGCCTTGGCAATGTCTATCGACATTTTGGATAAACCTTTTTCGCTATCTTCCGGCGAAAGCTCCTGATGTTTATGATCATAGATATCAGCAATGTCTGCCTGGCAAATACGGTTATTAGCGTAATTTCTGTTTAGCTCGGATAACACACCGATTTCCAGCCCCCAGTCACTGGGAATACGAATATCGGTGCACACACCGCTACGAAATGAAAATTCACCGGCTAATGGATAGCGAAAACTATCCAGATAATCCAGATAATCATAGTGCCCCAGCGTTCGGGTGAGCGCGCGAATTAATGGCGTGACTAATAAACGGCTAACCCTTCCATTGATCTTGCCATCGGCGACGCGAGCATAATAGCCTTTACAGAACTCGTAGTTGAAACTGGGATTGGCCACAGGATAGATCAATCTCGCCAACAAACCTCGATCGTAAGTGACAATGTCACAATCGTGTAAAGCCACTGATTTTGATTTTTTTGAGGCCAGTGTGTAGCCCAGGCAAAACCAGACATTTCGGCCTTTACCCGCTTCCATTGGACTCAGTCCTTCATCGATGAGCTTTTGATCCAGTGCGCGTAGCCTTGGGCCATCATTCCATAACACTTTGAAATTCTGATTCAGTGGTTTAAAAAACCTTAATGCGCTTCGGTACTGTTCTTCATCTGCTTGATCCAGACCAATCACAATTTCGGATAAATAATCGACCTTACTTAATTCTTTGACAATATTGGGCAGTGCATCCCCTTCTAACTCGGAATACAGTGAAGGCAATACTAAAGACATTGGTCTCACTTTAGAAAACTGTCGAAGCTCTGCTTCCATTTCTTCTAACGGTCTTTGGTTTAAATTATGCAGCGTGGTAACAATACCGTTTTGATAAAAATCGCCCATCAGGGACTCCTTATGTTCTAGTAACCGTTAATTGTTTAATGGCGTCGCTCCACCCGACAGGACCTTCACCATCTGTTTTAATTAAATTGGGATGCTCAAACACTGGGTAATCATGGCTAGGTGATTTCACCAACACCGGATAATCAGCGACACGTAACATATCCAGATCGTTTTGGCTGTCACCCAACGCAATAAGCGATGTTTTTCCAGATTGAGTCATGCGCTGTTGTAACCACTGAATAGCTTTACCTTTATTGGTATTGCCCAACACATGATAAAACCGGCCGCCCTTCAACAAGGTTAATTCCCGCTCGGCTAAAAAAACTCTAAAGGTTGCTAAATTTGCTTCACTATCTTGCCACAGCAATGGCTCCGAGAACTGGCGATTTTTGGCCTGCGCTGCACTAGCTAAAGACAAACCGGTCAAGTCTGAAATTTGAGCAGTACTGCAATCGCTAAAGCCATTAAACTGCCAGTTAAATTCTCTACGCGCGAACCTCAGCGCCTCTAAACTATCAGCCCGTGGCTTTCCCAGTATGATGGCGAACCAGTCACTGAATACTTTTTCTTTATCGGTCAAGTGAGGCTGAGTCCCCACTTTAAATGTTTCAATATTAAAACGGGCATCCTGCTTATGAATAAAAACCGCCGACCCATTTTCAACAATAAAAGGATCATTGATAGCTAGCTGCTGTTGCAAAGCCAATACTTCCGGCGCTGTTTTGCTGGTATTTATGACTATAGGGATGGATTTGATCTTTAATTGCTGCAGCGCTTCACTTGCCGCCTGCCAGCTATAATTATGATGGTCTAACAATGTGCCATCGAGATCGGTGCTAATCAAATACGCAGCGGTATTACTCATACTACATTTGCCTTTCTTCAATTTGCTGCACCCGATGATTTTCATCCAATGCGATCAACCAATCAGCGCTAGCGGGTAGTTGCTTCAAACCATGTTCTGTTAGCCGCTGATAGTGAGCAATAAAACGTTTAAGTTGTTGCGGGGTGAATAATTTGGATTTTTGCTCGTCAGGAGCGTTACGCAAGCTGGCCGCTAGCTTTTGCTCTTGCAACTGCCGCCACTGATACACACAGTCAAAACTCGGCGCTGTAATCGCCACTAAACAGTCCAGCTGAGCAAACAAATCACCGTATTGCTGTTGCAAGCACTGATTCACATAAGACCGCCAGCGACCATCCATATCTTCCATCGCTTCCAAGTCATTTATTGGCTGTTGCAACTCTTCATCAGTTTGTGGCGGGATAGCCAAGCACCAGCCTTCAAAGATAATCACATCAATTGGCCCCGTCACTGATGGCCACAAGGTTTCATCTTCGCGATCATCCAGCGCTTTGTTAAAGCACGGCAGTAAACAGGTCTCTCCAATTGACAGCGACTGTAGTTTTTCTAGGGTAGAAAATGCCAGCGATAAATCATGGGTGCCGGGGACGCCTCGGGTGCTCAATAAAGGATGGATATCCACTGCCAACTGCTGACGCTGTTGCCGCGTTAAATAGAAGTCATCAATTGAGATCACCGCTACCCGCAATTGATTTTCTGTTTCTAGCAATAGACGAAGAAAATCAGCCATTGTGCTCTTTCCACTGCCCTGTGTGCCTTGCACACCGACCAATAAAGCCGAGTGACTGCCCTGACAGCGCGCAGCAATTGCCTTCGCAATGGGCAAGTAAGCCATAGTAATCGTGTCCGCGAAACTTGCCGGTAACTGGTGTTTGGCGATCGCCTGTGAAATCATCTCATGCACAATACTGGCTCTTAAAATACTCAATCACACCAAATTGGTGCACCTATTTTCACTATTTTAGTGCGCTAAAAGACACCCTATCATCAACTGTCCCGCAGTCTGGCCACCGGTCACCCTATGCGGCACCAGTGGTATATGCTATTGATTCGAGAGATATAGACGCCTAAACTTCCCCCTGCCTTCTATGGCAGCTATGCCAATGGCATTCAGGCCACTATAAAGCTTATAGCAATATGTGAACCAATTTGTGTCATTGCTGGGAAATCTTTGTATTTACCGCTAGCTCGCTACGGATTCACGAGGGCCGCTGGCACCGTTAATCCTATTTATCTCCTATTCAGGCTTTTATTTGGTGCTTGGTTTTTAGAGGATTCAAGATGATATTAAGATCAGTTGGCATACTATTGATTTTTATCTGTTTTATTTTTGGCTGCAGCAATCAACAGGCCTATGAGGCGATTCAACAAAACCGCCAATTGGAATGCCAGAAACGCCCCCCTGTGCAGTATGAAGAGTGCATGCAAGCTCACGGCCAGCCTTATGATGATTACCAGCGCGAGCGTGAAGAGATTATCAAATCAACGTCAGAATAAAATGAGCAGTTCATCGATGGGCGCGACTTATTAGCCATTCCAAGATAGCCACCTCACTAAAAATGGACATTAAGCTGGTAATCTGTGCTTATCTAAAACATAAAGAATGCGTTATTCATTGTGGCAAGGTACGGATCCGGTCTACACTTTGGCAACCTAACCCCTTGGTAGCAACAACCCAAATGGCATTAATTCTATTCAGATGCGGCGTTTTAAACCTGAATTAATCTTCAGGCCAAGCATTTGCCATCTGCTTAATAATAACTTTACCAACACTACAGATATAAGCCGCCGGACCTTAAGGAAACCTATGAGCTACACCATCGATTTCGATGACACTGCACTAATAGTCACCGTGACTTACACTGGAACAAGTGAGCTCGACGAGAGACTCAATGCAGTTAGCGATGTATGTGCAGCCTATTCACAACTCAATCCGCTGAGGTTACTCATTAATGTCATCCATTTGGACATGCAACTTTCAGTCGCCGAGCAAAAAAGTTTTGGCCTTCATTTAGCCTCTAATGAGGACCTAAAAAATACAAAAGTCGCCGTGCTTCATGCAACGGGTAACAACCCCAATATTATTGTTGACTCAACCGCCTATATCAAAGGCTACCAATTGGCGCAATTTGATAATAAGCGGGAGGCCGAAGAATGGCTGCTGCAATTCTAGACAAGTACTACCGGTCTTAGTGTTTTTTTAACTGTTATTTTACTCAGGATAAAGTGAATGTGGTTACGTGCCAGCTGTTTCTTGACATTCGATATCGCCGTTCCCACACCCTTTATTTTAATGTTGCGCTTGCGCAGCGGAGCGCAACAATGGATAGCAAGTGAAGAGTATCGACTCAACCCTAGCCTGCCGGTTTATGAGTTTACTGATAATTATGGCAACCTCTGCCAGCGACTTATAGCGCAACCTGGCTTATTCGAAATCTTTACCACCGCAGATGTAATGACCGCCGATGTCGTTGACCAATCTCCGGGAGCACCCTTTGTCGATGTAGAACACTTGCCAGACGCAGTGCTCAGCTACTTATTACCCAGTCGTTATTGTGAATCAGACCGTTTTGGATTAATGGCTGCCTCAATCTCAGAAGGCCACCTTCTTGGTTACGATCAAGTCAAAGCGATAGAGACCTGGTTGCGCAATAATATTGCTTACCAACCAGGCCGAAGTGACACACCAATATCTGCAACTGAAGTCAACGTAAGGCAGTCAGGGGTTTGCCGTGATCTTGCTCACTTGGGGATTGCGCTATGCCGCAGCCTTAGCATTCCAGCAAGGCTGGTTGTAGGCTACTTGCACGGCTTGCAACCTATGGATCTGCATGCCTGGTTTGAAGCCTACGTTGGCGGCCGCTGGTATACCTTTGATGCAACGCAGTACGAGCTTAAAGGTGGCTACGTCGCTATTGGCTATGGCCGAGACGCTGCCGATGTCGCCATCTATAATCAATTCGGGCCACAGGTTCTTCCAAGCACTCAAGAAATACAAGTGCAATTAATTGATGGCAACATCATGGATCATTAACCCAATCAAAACGAAATAATTTTATATATTTTTCTATTTACGATTTACCGCTTTCTTCAACGATGGTACAAATCATTTTACTTTTTTAATAGCCAATTATCAGCACTGGACTCGTTCAGCGCTGACATAAGGAAAGCCTATGCGCGCGCACTATTTACAACATGTGCCTTTTGAAGGACTCGGTAGCATCGAGACCTGGCTTCACACAGCTGGCTATGATATCAGCAGCACCAAACTTTACGCCGCAGAATCGTTACCCGCTCTTGATGGCATTGAAATGCTTATTATTATGGGTGGCCCTATGAGCGTTAATGATGAAGAGCAATATCCCTGGCTAGGCAATGAAAAAACCTTCATTCAACAAGCGATAGACTCCGGCATACCGGTACTGGGAATTTGTCTGGGCGCGCAACTTATTGCCAGCGCAATGGGCGCAAAAATATTTGCCAATCCGGTAAAAGAAATAGGCTGGTTCCCCATTACCAGTGTACCCGCCCCAATAATATGACGTTTAAATTTCCACCACAGGTCGATGTTTTTCACTGGCATGGCGAGACCTTTACCCTGCCAACCAAGGCGATACTGCTTGCCGAAAGTGCGGCCTGTAAAAACCAGGCCTTTCAAATCGGCCGCAATGTCATTGGCCTGCAATGCCACTTGGAGACTACATACGACTCAGCACGAGCAATTGTCACTCACTGTGGTGACGAATTAGTAACAGGGGAATATATTCAGGCCGCCGATGATATTCTAGCAACTCCTGAAGAACGTTATACCACCATCAACAACTTAATGAATTATGTACTTGATTATTTACACCGATCAAAATAATAGCCTATCAATAACGTAAATATTTAGACGAGGTATTTTCTGCGCAGCAATAAAAAAACCCCCGCTCAATGGCGGGGGTTTTTTATTGTATAGCCGCTTGTGTTGTTTAACCCTGCACCAACACAAAGTTGCCCAATACCTGCACATCGAAAGTTGCAGTACCCGCTTTTTCATCCACCCTTAACGCGGCACCACCAGGCACTGGATAGACAGGGTCGTAACTGTTAGTCAAGTCGTTATAAATAAGCGCCTTCAGCTTACTAGCATCACTGACCTTGCTCTTATCAAACGGCAAAGTAACCAGCGAAGGGGCGTTAAAGATAGTACGATAAGGACCAAAATAAATAACCTCCGAAACTGCTTTTGCTGGCGCCTTTAAAGGCTCACCCGGGTTAGCTAAACCCTGGGTGCCGATATAACCAGTAAAATCATTCCACGCCGACCAGGCATGGTCTTCCGGCTTGGTGAATTCATTAAATGGGCGGAATGCATCCGGGCTAACATTTTTCAGCCTTCCTCTTGCTCCCGGAGTAAAAACATCAAAGTAGGTTAAGTCTTCGGGGATGCCCGGCTTGTAATCCGGTCGTACCAATAATTTAGCACCTGCCAACTGGCCGGATTTAACGACAACCTCACCGCCGTTATCTTTGCTGATAGCGCCCTTGCTCACAACATTAATATCCAACTCCGGAAAAACACCGTAACGCTCTACACCACCACGAATTCTAGCCGCATAACCTACCGCGAAATCGGGAATCTGCTTATGGAAAACATCCGTCAGCGTGATACGTGTCCAACCGGCATCACATTGCGCATCATCAGCAATCACTTTTTGCTCAAATTCCGTTGCACCGGTATAACGCTCACACCAACTAATCCAAAACTCTTCATTTTTAAAATCTTCTTTAGAGTTATAAGGCATGTTATTAAGATCACGAATAACCACTTTAGTATCCTCGTTATCACCAAACCAGTGCGAGGTTACGATAATGATATTTTTTCTTTTTCCTGACCTACAGCGACATCCAGATTTTCACGAATATTCGGAAAATCCAAAGGGTCCAACTCAAAAGACGTTTTATTTCTGGCTTCCATTGCATAACTATACAAACTACGGGTACGTGCATCAGTGCCGCCAGTGCCACCCTTTTTGTTAAAGTTAAGTTTCCAGTCGCCGCCATTACCTTGGTCAAAACGTGCTAACAAATAATGCTTGGCACTCAGAAAGTTATTAAATCCGTTTTCATGGAATGTTTCCTTGGCTAGCGGCAAAGCGCTGGACATTGGTCCCTTGGGATTTCCGCCCGGCCATGGCATACCATAATTGGTGTACAAAATGGACACCTCTTCTCCCTTCGGAATTTGCTTTATATGCTTGGCAACTAGATCGGCAAGCAACACGTTGTATTCTGGTGTACGGCCAGCCTGACGAATATACTGAGTATTTACGTCTTTACCTTCTTCAATACCTGCTTCACAGAAACCTTTATCAATCCAGGCCTTACCCATGGTATTTATCGCGTAGTTGTTATAATCCGTGGTTTCACGAGCCACTACCATATTTTTAAAACCTTCGCGTACATATTTAACCGCCAAGTCATCATGGCGCTCACTTTTGCCGGGAATAGATTCATAATAGCCATCGCGATAATCTATTTTTCCGCCAAAGCGATCGACCAGCCACTGCTTGGTATTGTTATTAAGAATGGTATAGGTTTCATTTAATTCAGGTACAGAGTCGCGAGGCAATCCTTCAATAAAGGACAAACGATAATTTGTCATCCAGCTAATTTCATCAAGGTCATGCAAACCATTCGGGTGGTCGATGGTATAAAAGTCAGTAATATAATCTTCGCCTGTACGTGGGTCGGGCCCTAGATTCAAGCGTTCAATCGGCAGCTTTAATTCAGATGCAGGACTGACTTTAAGCGTGCCCTTTTTTACCCCCTTATCAACCTGATAAGTGGTTAATTGTATTTTTGGATTGAGTACACTGGTATACATTTCCAGCTTTTTATCCAGTCGATAAACGCCCAAGCCATCAAACAGCATTTCAAATTTAGGCGTGCGATAACCAACAGAAAACGGTAGCAGTCCTTGCTTAACACGATAAGGCCATTCGCCATAGTACATATCTGTACAAGGCTCATTTTCTGTCATTTGTTTTGGTCCACGATAAGCCCTGTCAGCCAAGCCCGTACGGTAGGCTGCACTATAAGCTTTAGGTGTTCCCCAAGCAGTATTCAGTATGGCAACACGGTCCTTGTTATCCAGATCAGATAGCACCGGCGCAGTATCTCGAACCAATGGCTCATGCTCTGTTGTGGCACAGGCAGCCATCACCACAGAAGAAATTGTTACTACCAATAGACTTTTTACTGTTATCACTTTCATTTTTCACCAAACCTCTTTGCCGCTATATATCTGCGATCAGTATTACCAAGAAAAAAGGCACCCCCAAGGAATGCCTTTTTCAACAGATCCGTCAGTTACTTTTTAACTGGTACCGGTTTGCGGTCACGTAAGTAATTTACAAATGAAGATTCATTTGGCGTGCCCCAAGTAGATTGTGGTGGCGCATTAAAATACTCAGGTGCCGTCTTTTCAATTTTATCGCGTAATTGCTTAGGTAAGTCGTCAACACCATTCTCTAATTTTACGGAGTGCGTACGGAATACCAGCTCCCCTGGTAATTCACCCATCAACATCCATGGAAACCAGGTAGATACACGGCACCATGACCCCATATTTGGAATCGAATCCAACTTCTCATTTAGCAGGTCTGCAGTATCAAACTGGCGCATAAACATTTCTGAAATTTTTGTAGTCGGCCCAGGATATTCCCGCGGCCATTGCGCCTTCGACAAAATAGTTGGCATTTCCATTAGCAACTCGAAATTATTAACGCCGGTTGCACCCAAAATATCCCACTTGGCAGGAAATGGAATTTTCACTTCATGACCATCAAAATCCATTACATTAATCGGCGCCATCTTATTATTTACATGGTCATTTTTAATATGATAAATCTCAACCTTGTCATCAATTAATGGGTTGTGCCAGGTATCAATGTATTTGCCAGTTTTAACATCTGAATAAAAACCTATTTCACGGTGAAAGGTATGCACATCACCATTAGCCTGTGTTTCCATACGGGTAACACCTATACCCTCTAAACCTAATAGAGGAATTAACTTTTTGTTATCCAAAGAAGCGAATAAGTGGCCACCATAATAACCCACTGTTTCTTTTTCCGGATTAGAGCTACCCATCAATCGTGCAAAGTGCTTCAAATTAGTAGCCGGATCGTTAAGGTTTAAACCAAAGTCTTTAGGTAAGCGTGAGTCGTTGTAACCATTCAGCGTAATCATAATGTTTTCCTGATATTAAATTATAGGTTAAATGCAAATTCTTTATTTACGATGATTCTCAAAGCCGGTCGCATCAACTAAGGACGAAAACATATCTGGCATAGCACTGCTTGCATATGGTGTGCTTGCTAATTTCGCTAATGCCTGTTCATTGGGGCTAAGCGTTTTGCTTGCTGCAACAGCCACACCTGATCCCATTGCAAATGCAGCGGTGGTACTGATACTAATAAACTCTCTACGATTTGTTTTCATAGTTATTCCCGTAATTAAACTATTGAATTCATGACTTTATCAGGCTAACGGTTACTTCACCGTTTGGACCCAAAGGCGACACATCTAATTTCACTCCCATTATTTCAGCATAGGCTTTATAACGAGGGATAATGTAATTTTCATGCACTTCTTGCTCAGTCAAACCTTTAAAAATTCGTACTTTTTGACTGGCTTCCAACACGCGCTTAAAGGGCGAAGTATAGGTAACACTGGTAGGGCTGTTCCATACTAAATCATCGACCAACTGATAAAAGCAGGTGGTTTGTTCAAAGATAGCTTTTAGGGCAAAGTCTTCACGCCCAGTCATTTTGATACCACCACCAATACGCAGCATCATAAACTTGGTAGTTTTGACATCGTTCGCAACCAGCTCTTCATACATATTCTGGTCTTTAGCAAATGCGACTGCCGTAAGATGTAATTTTACCAAGGCGTCGTTGAACTCATGCTGATAGGAAGAGTTATGATTCATCGTACGCACGGCAATATTGACATAGTGGCCTAATACTTCAGGATCTAAATCGCCTTTTTCCGGGCTCATTTCTTTAACAATTGCAGCCACTTTTTCGCCGAGCTCTTTTTGCCTGGACTCCATACCTGTGGCCTTATCCAGGCGCTTTTCTAAAAACTCCTCCATTTTTTTGGGATCTTTCATAGCCTCTTTGTGACCACCGGCCAAAACATTGGCTGATAACACCATCATCAAAATCGATAGCATATATAACGTTAATTTTTTCATTGCATCACCTTCACTCTGTTATTTATCACTGCTTTGAAGCGTTTACGCCAGCTTTATCCAACTCTGCCTGTAAATAATCTCGCTCAACTGTACTGCCTTCTGCGGTCCATTTTTTTAACAGATTAAGCACCCGCTTACGCCGCTCCGGGTCGGAGATTACTACTGGGCCATGCCCCATTCGATTACCGGGAATATACGCTTGCGGATCAGTAATAAATTCATCCAGCGTTTGCTCCGTCCAAATTAGCTTGCTTTCGCCTGCCGCCAAAAATGCATCTGAATAAAAGAAGCCAGGCATGGTAGCCGCCTGACGACCAAAAATACGGTACAACGATGGGCCTGGTTCTTCAGCCCCCCCTCCTGCATCACATGACAATAGCGACACCACTTGAATTCGTTGAGCATCACATCTTCCTCCAATGCATCAGCTGCAGTTATGGGGGACAATATAACTTCCTGGTCGGTATAGACCGGACCATCGGTACGATCGGAAACAAAGGGAACCACACCAAACTGCCAATACGGCATCATCAGACAGCAGAAAAATATAATAATAAAATAACTGCCATGAAGAATTTTGGCGGATGTAGTATAGGTACTGTTAGCTGACATTTTTATTCCTCACACATGCATGCCGGGCAACATTCTACGGAAGCCCACTTTGTAACGCAGTGCGTGATACACAAACACGATTAAATACGTTAACAACATAATGTTATTGAAAAACAAAAAGACACTATGCAAATACCCGGTAGTTGCTACTGCCCAGCCACTCAGTACTGGCAGAGTAAATAAACCTAAAAAACTCACCTCATATGCCATCGCCCAGCTATTCATAAAACCCGTCACCCCCAAGCCGAGCACATCAACATAAAGAAACAATAAAGTTAGCCGAGAAAGACCATAAGCATTTTCTGGCATGCCTTTAGGTGCTTGTGGACGCGGGTTTTTTAGCCACCAAAGTAATCTCAAGGCCACAAAGATAAAAGTGACGACGCCCAAGCTCATATGCAACGCGCGACGATAATCACGCTCTGGATCACCTACGTTCATCAGCGGGAAAGAAACCGACACGATAAAAGTAATCAGGAAGCTAAAAAAAACCAGCCAGGCGAGGACTGCCGAAGTCACGCCGTAGGTTTTTTTTGTATCTGGATCTAACATAGATTTGCTCTTAATTATTCTCTGCAATAAGACTCATAGCTGATCTTAAACAATCTTTACGCTAATCGTTTATCAAGCTATTTGAACATTGTGTACCAAGCTAAAACAAGAATCTACCCAAGCAAACTATTCTTAACAATTCAACCACAAACCCCCTACAACCACGCGGTTTCAACTCAAGCATCCTTGCAATCCATTTGATTTTATTAGAAGGTTAGCGCAGTTTAATTTTACTTATTTGAGATACTGATAACGCCATGAAAACAACGATTGAATATAACCCCAACGCTCAACCGCCCTACGCGCACATGGAAACTCTGGTAGATTTTTTACTCGCCAATGGCCATAGCCTAGCCCGCGCAGACCGCTGGCATAATGATATGGCCGCTCAAATCTGCTTTGTCAAAGAACCCATTAATTTCGACCTGATTGAACAGACTTTTGAGCTGCCGCCCTGCATTCAACTAAGCAAAGACCGCAACGCTATTGAGTGCGATATCACCTGGCGCACCATTCAAACAGAAAGCTAAGACCGGCTTAAAACGTAGACGCTACAGCCACCACAGGACAAGGGCTATCCTTGGTGGCTTCCACTAAATAACAATACTGAATATCCACTTTAAGTGCCTGTCCATCAGCACCGGATAAATTTGCCAAACCTCTAAATCGCCTTAGCTTTTTTGTTTCGAGATCATAACTAATCTCAATAGGGTCCAGTATCAAGCGGATAAACCAATTTGCTGAATTTATTTCAAAACAGGCAAAATCAGGCTGATTATCAGCACACGCCTTTGCAACAACGCTTAACTCGACCAGACTTTGTCTAGTCGGTGCAAGATAATAAAAATCCATTGCCTTGCCTGAATTTATTGCCTGCCAATGTTCGCGGATAAAATGATCAAAGCCTGCATCAATAACCATTGGATTTTTTACTGATATTTTTTTTGTATTGGTTGCGACTGAACTGGCAGAGCCTTCTTGATAGGAAACAGCCAGCTGCGCATCCGCCCATTCAACGACAATAGTTTCAGGAAATAAATAACTTTGCTGGGTAAAAGCTGGAGTCGCCAAGCCATAGCTGTAATCAATGATTTTTTCTGCCATTAACGATTGAGGTAATAACTGATCAGTATCTGCGGCTTGAGCCTGATAGACCACTCGATGGTTTAACTTATCGCCGCTGTAATAATGCAACTCTCGATAGAGCATAACCTGACCGTCCAGATCATAGGCCTCACCGATAACCGCTGGCACAGCAGCTTGAGCCCAACCAGTTACGCTAACTAAAGATAAGATAAAAAAAGCAATATATTTATTCATTACTATCGGACCGCAGCACATAAAACATTAGCGGCAATAATAGCGCCCAACAAAGGCTAATGGGTAGCAAAGAATAAGCAACCGGATCCAATAAACTTACAGGGGCGAGCTTGCTTCCTGCCAGATAAGACATCGGTCCTGAAACGCCACCCAATAAAGCTGCCAACCAAAGCTTAGATTGCAGCCACTGCAAACTATGGTTCAGCGTCAGCGCAAACATAATCCACAAACACAGCAACCAAATGGGAATCAAACCAATAGAAGGGAATTCAAATTGCATCACGCCAGACCAGGCCATCATAGTATCAACCGCCAAGCCGGTAAGACCGACGCCAGCAATGAACAGCCACTCAAACGGTTTACGGGAAAAATATTGGTAGTGAATGGCCAGCACCACCAACAGAGCAGCAACTGCAATAGCATCCCCACCCAAAACACAGGCGAACCAGCCCAGCTGAAATAATGCCGCATTGATTAGCGGCTTATTCATTAATAATCTAAACAGCGGGGTTAATCGTTCTGGCGCCAGGCTTGGCGAAAACGACTTGCGTAGTACTGATAGCACGTTCAGAAAAACCTCCTTCACAGTAACACAGATAAAATTCCCACATCCGACAGAACACGTCATCAAAACCCATTTGTTTTACAGTATCCAACTGAGCATGAAAACGACGACGCCATTCAGCCAGCGTCTTAGCATAATCCAGGCCGATATCCTGCAGACCCACGATCATCATATCCGTTTTCTTAGAGACACATTGCGCGATTATTTCATTTGAGGGCAAACACCCGCCAGGGAATATATAGCGCTGAATAAAATCAACAGTGCGCTTAGCTTCCTGATATCGCTGATCAGCAATAGTAATTGCCTGAATCAACATCAAACCATCAGGCTTTAATAAGCTGGAGCATTTAGCAAAATAGCTATCGTAATATTCATGGCCAACGGCTTCGATCATTTCAATCGACACCAACTTATCATAGTGCCCCTTAAGATCACGATAGTCTTCTAGCAACAAAGTCACCTTATCTTCGAGGCCTGCGTCCTTCACCGCCGCACAAGCATAATCATATTGCTCTTTTGAGATAGTCGTGGTGGTTACCCGGCAGCCATAATTTTTAGCGGCATAAATCGCTAAGCCACCCCACCCGTACCAACTTCCATCAAATGATCCTGCTCGCTTAAATTTAATTTTTTACAAATAATATCCAACTTATGCAGCGATGCCTCTTCCAGCGTTGAATCCTGGGTAGGAAAAACTGCAGAGGAATACATCATAGTAGGGTCAAGAAACAACCTAAAAAAGTCATTGCCCAAATCATAATGCGCGGAGATATTTTTGCGCGAACCACTTTGTGTATTGGCATTGAGAACATGCATTATTTTGGAAGTAATACGACTAAAGATAGGGCGAGTGTTATCCATTTTATTCATGACTTCCAGATTTAAAGTCATCAACCGCACAACGTCTACCAAATTAGAGGAAGACCAACTACCCAGCATATAAGCTTCAGCGGCGCCAATCGAACCACCCAGTAAAATATCTTTAAAGGCAGAAGGGTGATGAATAAAAATATGACCGACCACCTCTGCTTCAGCAGCGGGCTTGCCAAACTCCAACACCCGACCATTATGCTCCAACACCAAGCGGCCATATTGCAAGCTTGACAAGGCCTTGATAAGTGCCTTTTCTGCTATCGCATCCATAAAACTGGATTTGATTTCCCGGTTAACTTTGGTGTCATCAATACTAGCGGTACTCATAAAATAATCCTGATTTTTAATAATTAATTACTTTTATTCCTGCTAGGCCGCAGTATTATCCACCACTCTACTATCTGGATGGGATACAAATGGTACCCCTTTAAGCCAGATCTTTAAGGCCTGCCAATAAATCCCTAACACTATTTTCACAGTCATTAGAGGGTAACGAATAATGGTTTTACGCAAACTCAGCGGAGTGATCTCTTCTCGCTCTAGCACCAAAGTAGCGTCAAACTCCATAACTTCCGAATCACTTTGACCCGGTTTTCTCCAATTTTGCATATTAATCCGCAAGCTCTGTTCGGGCTCACTGCTGCGCCAATCGTAGCGAATATCCATCGGGTTGAACGGCGAAACATGAAAGTCTTTGTTGAAACTTATTCGTTGATGACGACGATTTGGATCACATGCCAGCACATAACAATGACGCTCATCCCAAGGGGTATTATTCACTTCGGCAACAATAAATTGTAATTTCTCTGCTTTATCAAAGCAGTAATAACAGCTAATAGGGTTCATAATAAACCCGAAATAACGAAGATTTGCCAACAATCGAATGGGGCCTTGCGGATAGACTCCGGTTTTCTTCTCCACCTGTAAACGCACCGCAGTATCCAGCGGTACTGCGGGATCACCTAGAAAATCACTACGCCTAAACCTTGCTGGCGCCCAGCGGGATACAGACCACCAACGGGTACCCGCAAACACTTGATCCAACTCTGACAAATCGAGCAACAGCATAAACAAACGGTAGCGCAACTCATGCCGCTTGGGATGATAGCGGCGATGACGAACCCAGCCTGTATAAATAGCGCTTTTCATTAAGCCTGCATCCTACCAATCTGCTCCCAATGCTTTAGCAACCCTGATACCGCTACTAGCACCATCTTCATGAAAGCCATTAGCCCAGTATGCACCGCAAAACCAGGTTTTATTGACCCGTTAATGTCTTGCCATCGCTCGGCAGCGGCTACCGATGCCAAAGAAAATACCGGATGGCTGTAAGAATATCTTCCCAAAATTTTAGCAGGATCAATTTCTTCAGTCGCATTCAAGGTGACACAAAAAGTAACCGGCGCATCGATCCCCTGCAATATATTCATATCGTAGGTCAATATCGCCTGCTCCTGCTGCTCGGAACGCAGCCAATAATTCCAACTGGACCAGGCTAATTTTTTCTCAGGCAATACACTGTCATCGGTATGCAACACCACGTCATTTTCCTGATAAGGAATAGCCGCCAACACGGATTGCTCAGCAGCCGTTACGTCTGATAACATAGCCAAAGCCTGATCACTGTGGGTAGCAATGACCACCTGATCAAATGTTTCAGTACTACCATCAGCCAGTACCAACGCCACACCATCCGCATGACGGGTAATCGTTTGCACCGCGCAGTTCACCCGAATACGGTCTTTAAAGCCTGCCGTTAACGGTGCCAGATATTGATTAGAGCCACCTTTGATAACCCGCCACTGGGGTCGATTATTAACACTCAACAAACCGTGATTTTTAAAAAACCGCACAAAAAACAATAACGGAAAATCAAACATACTGTCAGTAGACGCCGACCATATCGCACTACCCATAGGTATTAAGTATTTATTAGCAAAGGTTTTACCATAATCTTTTTGGTCCAGGTATTGACCCAGTGTTGTCGCCTCATCAATGCGCTGCGCGTCTAAATCCTCAATGGCTTCTTTATTAAAACGTAAAATATCTTTGATCATTTTCAGATAAGATGGGCTAAAAATATTTTTACGCTGCGCAAATAGAGTATTGAGATTATTACCGCCATACTCCAGCCCGGTCAGATCACAACTGACACTGAAGCTCATTTCAGTAGGCTGGGACGCAACGCCCAACTCATCCATTAAGCGGATAAAATTTGGATAGGTCCAATCGTTGTAGACTATAAAGCCGGTATCAATAGCATAGTTCTGGCCCTGCACACAGACATCCATGGTGGCGGTATGACCGCCAATTCTATCGCCACTTTCAAAAACCGTAATATCGTGTTCACGCTGTAACAAGTACGCCGCACTTAGACCGGAAATCCCGCTTCCAACAATCGCTATTCTCACTCACATCTCTCTTTATTTTTGTGCCAAAGCACCTGAATAAACCTTACCGCTAACAGCATCAAGCTTTTAAGGAAGGTGCTACCACTTTATTCCAAAACACCGGTACACAACCCAGTAATTTCAACAACCATTTTAAGCGCCCGGAAAATCATACTGCCTTGGCCGCTTGGCGATGGCATTTGCCATACGCTGCGCGGCCTCGCTAGACGATAATAAAAACGGCATGGAAAAATCATTTTTATCGGTTAGCGGTGTTTTCACAAAGCCCGGATTAATTACCGTGACGTCGATGGCCCGGGATTGTAAATCCACCCGCAGCGAATCTAAAAAGTATTGCATTGCAGCTTTGGATGCACCATAAGCCTGAGCGCGACTGAATGGCACCACTGTTGCCAATGACACCACACCAATAATATGTGCGCCTTTGCCATCAGCGCTTTTTGGCCTAGCCTGCAATAAGGGCATGGCGACAGCTAATGAATTTACCGCGCCAAAATAATTAGTGGTCATCACCCGCTGCATCATGTCCCAATCAGGAGCACTGATATCCAAATATTCGCAGGTGCCTGCGTTTAAAATTACCCGATCCAGATACGGACTATGCTTCAACAATTCGGAACGCACAGCATCAATAGCATCCGCACGACTCACATCAAATACCAAAGGAATAATATTCGCGTTTAAGGCTGCCAGTTGCTGCAGACCGGATTCACTGCGCGCACTGGCAATAACGGTATTACCCTGCTCGGCTAACAACAATGCCAAGTCGCGGCCAATGCCCGTACTGGCACCGGTAATCCAGATGGTTTCTGCAGTCACCATGGTCATCCTCTATTAATCAGCTAAACGTGCTTTTAACCAGCGGGTCAAACCACCCACTAGCGGTACATGCTCGTACACCATCTCACCCATATCATAAATATCTTCATGATAATAAATACGTTCAGCAAACTGAATTTGACTGACGCCCCGCACGGTTATCAACTTACCGCCGCCAAGCTTGGGGTGACGAAAATGCATATTCCATTTAATGTAAGCCGATTGATCTGTGACTACCTGATCGAGATACTCAAACTGACAGGCCTGCGTATTGGCGCACATCGCCGCCATATAATCCTGCAACGCAATCAGACCCCGGATTTCATGCACCGGGTCCTTAAATACAATATTGTCGGCATAAAGCTGATCTAGTTGACTGAGGTCCATTGCCAGCATATCGCGATAGCTGTCTTTGAATAATTTAATAATATCGCTGCTCATTTTCCACCTGTATCCAAGGGCTTGCCAGACGGTTTGAAAAATCTAAAACTCTCTATAAAACATTAACTTACCATCAGCATAGTAGTTGTACGGGCGCATCTGAACAATGGATCATTCAGTTAATTACATCAGCGGGTGATCTGTCCATAAGATCCCCCCGTACATTAGGCAAAGCACTAGTTAAACGACGGCAACCCCACTATGATGAGCACAACCAATGTCTAATGTCATCAGCCACCCAAGGCGGAGTCCTATGCCCGACGCTAGCATAACTAGCACCGATAGCAATGCCGAGCGCAATGCCCTACTTAAAGAGCATATGCTGAAAGTGGCCAATGACCGTGACAAGCAGGCTTTTAGCGCTTTATTTGATCACTTTGCACCCATGCTGAGGTCCTACAGCCTGGCACGCGAACCTGGTGCAGCTCTGGTAGCCGATGAACTGGCACAGGAAGTAATGATCAAGGTATGGAATAAAGCCCATACTTACAAACCGGACATGGCCGCTGTATCTACCTGGATATTTACGCTGGCCAGAAACTGCCGGATTGATTATTTACGCCGTAATGGTCGCTTTAGCACTGAAATCGACCCGACGGATATTTTTGAAAATATGGAAGACGAAGGTCCAGATCCCTTCCAGCTGACTCAGCGACAGAGGGCGGAGACAAAAGTCCATGAAGGTTTAAAACAGCTGCCAATTGAGCAGTCACAGGTATTAGCCAAAGTTTACCTTGAAGGCAAAAGCCATCAGGAAACGGCGGATGAGCTAGACCTGCCACTGGGAACAGTAAAATCCCGGGTGCGACTAGCATTGCAAAAACTAGAATTGTTATTAAAGAGGTAGATTGACGATGGCAAACCATCACCCAGCTTCTGAATTACTCACCGCCTTTTCGGCAGGTAGCTTGCCGTTAAGCCACGCGCTTTGCGTATCCACGCACGTAGAGCAATGTCGCGACTGCAATGCCAATTTGCAACGCCTCAACGCTATCGGCGCGCAGTTAATGGCAGGCCTGCAACCAGCGGCTACCACTTCACCGGAACTAAAATCTAACGTCATGGCTATGTTAGATGAGGCACCAGTAGAAGAAGCGCCAAAAGCCATAGCTAAACGCAATGCCAATATACCACGGCACTGCAGCAATTTATTCCCGAGGATTACGAATCATTGGACTGGCACAGTGTGTCACCGGCTATTGAAGCGGCAAAACTGTGTATTGATAGTAACGGCTCAAAAGTAGAGATGCTCCGAATCAAGCCTGGTAGCGCCATTCCTACTCACACCCATACGGGTGACGAGTACACCATTTTATTGGAAGGCAGCTTTTCTGATGAAAGCGGGATTTATAAGGAAGGTGACTTTGTGGTTCGCGATGGACGCCATAAACACCGCCCAGTCGTAACCAAAGATAAAGTGTGTATCTGCCTAACGGTCACTGACGCACCTATTGAGTTTACCGGCTTTTTCACTCGCTGGCTGAACCCCTTCATTCGACGCGGACATTTAGCCCACTAAGCCAGTCTTTATTAACGCATAAAAAAACGGAGCCATAAGCTCCGTTTTTTTATGGTCTAAACGCTCGCACCTATGAACTCGCCTGCTCTGCCCACAAGCGCTCAACAAATTGTTGGTAACTGTTAGGCACCCGCCCCAAGATCCAGCTCAGCACATTAGGGTTACCGATAAAACCGCAATGATCATAATGCCGGTTCATCACCAACATCTGCTCAACGCGGTCTTCATCAAACCCTTTGGCCCTGGCATTAGCCGCAACCTGTTCTAAGGTAATAGCTTGTGCAGTCACTGGCCTGCCCACCACCTCGGATATTATTGCCGCCATGTCCTGTTGATTTAATCCCTGCGGACCCGCGAGTTCATAAGTCGCATATTCATGGCCACCTTCGGCAGCAACAATGGCTGTCGCTTCAGCCAAATCCTCCAAATCCACCACGCTGAAATGCACCTCGGTATTAAACGGCATGGCATGCACACCCTCATCTAACACCTTTTGCCAAATCGGCAATAAATGCTGCATATAGCGGATGGGTTGTAAAATCGTATACGCCAAGCCCGACTCAATCAGCGCTTCTTCAGTATCCAGCTTCAGACTATGATGACGAACTTCCCGGCGCAGCGGATGCATCACTGAATAATAAATAAAGTGCCGTACTCCATGCTTTTTGGCTGCAGCAATAAAGTTTTCAGTCATGGTTTTTTCATCAGCATGCATCGGCGGGCCGACGTGAATAACTTTATCACAACCCATCACCGCACTTTCCACCAAATCAGCGTCGTGCATATCACCCACCGCAAAACCACTCGCCCCCATGGCTTTAAGTGCGGGCCACTGCTCGCGGTCGCGAATAAACACTTTTACCGTTTGCTTTAAGCCCACCAGCTTGTTCAAAATAGCACGGCCGGTTTTGCCGTTGGCGCCGCTTAGTAGAATGGTTTCACTCATCGCCATATCCCATCATTATTGTTGTCGCTGGGATATTATAGAGAGGTGGCAGCTAATAAAAAAGGAACTTAACTGTTCCCTTCTTATTGCTTACTCTTTGCTTACAAAGCCTGTACTAACCCGCACTTAATACACCGCCTGGATCATGGATTTTATCCCGGTTAAAAACCAGATAGCAGCTCACTATGCAGCATAAGGCAGTAACACCACTACTAACAGGGTATTCAAAGGGGTATAAATAATATTCAAATATCCAATCCATCGAGAAAGCCGTTTCGAACCACGACCAGAAAATAATACCGGTAGGTATCGCGTAGCGTACCACGGGCCAGCACCGGATATTTTCCTAATGCGATACAGCAGGTACAAAGGCCAGATCACAAATCCCAGATAAATAAGACCGGTAATAGGGTGAGCCGGCCCTAACACCCGCGGATCCAGAGTTAATAAACTGACTGCATAGATCATCCAAATAATAAATAGCGTCTCCATTGCTACTATTCGCGAATAAGGTCGGTCACGTGGTGGCTCGGTAGGCCGACCCGGGTCCAGACGCAAAATTTTTCGAACCCAGCGAATCATATTGCAACGCACCTGGTTATTTGCGTAAGTCAAAAGAAACAGAGGCAACATAATCAAGATAGAGGCCTCATTAATTTGCAGCGATGGCGTCAACAGCACCTGCCCACTCTCGGCATCCAATATGGGCTGCACATTAAACACATCCGCGAATAGGGCAAACATTAACTCAAAAAATCCTACGAACATCATATTGGCGCCAACAAATCCCAATACACAGGCCTGAATTTCGGACTTTTTTAAACCAACCCACACAACAGCAAAGCCGATAAAACCCAGCGCAATATGCCCATAAAACCATAGCGTTTTATCAGCGATGTGTTCCAGCAACATTGAGGCAGTATGCGCTACGGGCATGACTAACAATGTCATTGCTATACACAGATAGGCAAACCGTGGATTTTTATATAATTCAGTCACGTCTAAAACCTCTACTTGGCACTATTTAATTCAGCCCATAAATTCAGCCAGTATCTACGAATAGCACGTTTTTTTCTTAACGCTAACAGCAGGATAAGCGACCCGAACATAAAACTACCACTGGTTGGAATTGTTTTTTGGATATGGACAACAATTGATGCCGAGTCTTGTAGTTCACCATCACTGACGGTAACAGTCAGGGTAATATCACCTTCAGTCGTCCCTGCAAGAATACCAATCCAGTCGGTGGTTAACGTCGAAATATCATCTACCGTAACCCCCGTATCCGCATTTGAAATAGCCCAGGAATAAGTCAAATCACCACCATCTGGATCAAAACTATCACCTGCATCAAGATAAATCTGGTGCATCAACTCAACGCTCAATTCATTAGCCACATAATCATTTCCATTGGTAGCGGAGCCAGTAAGCACAGCTACAGGTGGAATATTCCCAGCAGCAGCACTAACAGTCATCGTGTCCACGGCGCTATCTAACTCGCCATCACTCACCATCAGGGTTATTACATAGGCGCCTGCCACATCAGCAGTAAAGGATGTGCTAACGACTGTCGCACTTAATAAACTGGCGGCAGAACCAGCGGGCATGCTGGTAATTTCCCAGCGAAAACTTAATGTATCCCCTTCCTGATCCGTACTGGCACTGCCATCCAATGTTATTAATGCAGGAATAGCGACATATTGATCTACACCAGCATCTGCGACAGGTGCGTTATTCGATGCACCCGCCACCACCAAAACCAAATCGGTTGAAATAGTGCCTCGACCATCGCTCACGGTTAACTCAAGACTGTAATCACCCAGCACATCAGGCGTAAATTCCGGATTGACTGAATTGGGATTAACCAGACTGACAGAGGTGCCATTGGGCATAGCAATGAAACGCCAGGAAAAACTTAAGACATCGCCATCGGCATCGCTACTGGCGCCGCCATCAAGTACCACCTTTTGGGATACAGTAACACCCTGATCGGCACCCGCATTGGCAACCGGTGAGTTATTAATGGGAGTAAGATGAACCACACCGATAACAGGCTCAACCAATGCGCCGACTGTGGTTCCAGGCCTAATACTTGCTGACTCAGTAGTCATTAAGCTGCTCAAATTTGATAGCAGAGTCTCTGTACCGGGTATCTTCAGCAATGATGTATTTTGTTTCAGCACCTGATCCAGGTTTACAACACTAGCTAAAGCGCTAATCGCCACACCATTTTTAACGCCATCAAGCTCACCATCAGACATATCCTCAGCCAATGCCGCAACCAGTACATCAGTATTACTAGCACCAGCCAGCTTTTGTATTTCTACTATTAAGGCTGAAAAGGCTTCGGATGCCGCGCGATATTTTAGTGCCTTATCCTGATTGTCACTGCTGGTAAAAATGGGCGAAGTGGTAAAAATATCTATACTGTCATCTAACAAACCAAAACCAAAACTGACCTTAACTTTTTCTATTGCCGACTGCATCGAATTAAAAAACTCTCCAGCAGTGACACTATCATCACCTAAATTTTCAGCCAAGTTTATAACCAAGGTAGTTAAAGGCGTTGCATAAATAGCCTCTCCATTAATAATTTGCTCAGCCGTCACATAGGTTGTTAATACAGGAATAACGGGATCACTGCCGTTCAATTCCTGACCATTAATAAATTCAAGGATAAACGGCCCTTTAGAAACATCTGCAGCAGGTATTTGCACACCACTGATAGCTGCGTTGTCATCCGTCATGCCAGTAGCTATTAATTCGTCCTTTAACCCTGTGGCACTATAATCAATGGTATATACGTTAACATCTGCACCAACCAGCGGACCTTTAACCGCCGCCCCCTGGACCTGCTTATCCGTTTGCACTGGCTCAGCATCACTACTATCACTACCTCCACACCCCATAAGCATCAGCGATGACGCACAGCTTGCAACCAAAAATCTGGAAAAAATACCTGAGAAAAATGAAACTACTTTATTCAACATTGCAAACCACCTTCAAACTACAACGGCTAAAATTGTTACCAACAGTCGACCCTATTATTCAACTACAACAAATAATCTGGCATGAATTATTTTTTTAGAAACGATACCCCAAACGAAGACCATAAGTTCGCGGCGTTGGCAGTATTAAATTTGCTGCCTGTGGCAAATCAAACTCATAGGATGCGCCAAAGCCGTAATCAGTATTGGTGACACCTGAACGCAACGTATCGTCATTCATTAAGTTATTAATATAAAATACCGCGCTCCACGTATCACTTTCGATACCCGAAATAAAATTAACCAACCGATATTGTGGCAACCAGGAAATATTACCCGGCGTCATAAATCGCTTCGATTGATAATTGCCATTCAACTCGGCAAAGCTACTCATCCCGGATTCAAAATCAGTGTCATAACGCAAGCTCCAGGTAATGGCATCACGCGCGGAATAAGGCATTCTGTTACCGGTGTAATCTCCATCAACATTGCCGGCATCCGCCATAGAGCTTCTGGAAGCAGGACCGCCGGCTATTTTGGCGGTGTTGAAATCTTCGTAGTAGGCATCAGAATAGGTGTAGCCCAATGTTGCGGTCAGACGCTCGGTTAAACGAGCCGTAATATCAAATTCAGCGCCTTCAACAATCGTTTCACCGGCATTGACAATTTTAGGAGCAGGAAAACCAGCACCGTTTTCAACTAAAATAGACGTTTGCTGATCGGTATATTCATAATAAAAAGCAGCCAGATTTAAAACGACCCGACCCTCTAGCCAAGTCGTTTTAGCGCCCACCTCATAAGTTTTCAGCTTTTCCGGATCGTACTCAGGCTGAAACTCAGCATAACCGGTGGCAATTCGATCATCAAAATCCACATTTGAATCAGAACCGATAATGCCATCACCATCAACGTCGTAGCCGGCCCACTCAGTATCCTTGTCCAAATCCGTATCGCGAACCAAACTGGATGCATTCGTTGTATCTACTCCACCAGGCTTAAAGCCTTCCGCATAAGTGAAGTACATCATCACATCTTCGTTTGGGTACCAGGTAATATTGAAACGCGGCACAAACTCTTCCACTGTCGGCAATTCATTACGCTGAGCCTCACACTCACCATGAATATCCGGTTTTAATGCTCCTGCAAGCTGCGTATCGGGTAATGCTTCAGCCGTACTCCCATTGCCACTGCCATTAAAGGGATAAACATCGTTTGGATCTATTTCATAAGCACCCATAGCAGTAGACATAAATCCACCACAGTTGCCAAACGCAGAAGACAAACCATGTAACTCAGAGCCACTACCTGCATAAATAATATCTTCTTGCAGATAACGCCCTTCAACAGTGACACTTAATGTTTCTGATACGTCATAGGTAAACATTGCCGCCAACGACATATGTTCTGTCTCGCGAGATAACCAGTCTGTAACCGGGCTAGTACTAAAGTAATCGGCGGCTGTGACGTAACAACCTTTGGTAATGTCACCTCTATCAGCGCCCATACAGTCGCGACTGTCATTAACCAGATCAGCATCTTCATCAAGATAAGGCAAACCACCAAGAAATAAGCCGGGGTTTACAAAGGCGCTATTCACCAGGTCCGTACCACCCTCACGCAACCACCAGCGATCCTCCATTTCTGTATTTAATTCTTCTTCCCAATAAAGTACAGAAACCGTCCATTGAAATGATTGCTGCTGTCCGGAAAATCGAAATTCATGATTAACCTGCTCCAGGTCATAGGTCATATCCATAGCTGTCTGAAACCCGTATTGCGCTATACAGTCACCCGCTACGGCTCGATCATCGCCATTACAATTGATACCGGTTGGCGCAGTGCCGTCGTCATCAATCAGCGTGCCGCTGTAAAGTGAGTAGTCGGTTAAATCAAAGTCTTCCTGGATATTGGATTTATTGCGGGTATAAGCACCGATGTAACTGAATTGAAAAGTATCCCAGTTAAAATCAAACTGTTGATGCAAGCGAAGGTTTTCTAATTCAGTGCCACGGAAATCACGACCCGTACGTGGATCAGCAGAAAAATCTATCTCAGACGCATCGGCGTGCTGTGCACCCACCAGCATCGGACGACAAAGTTGATTGGCACCTGGCTTTTCAGCAGACCCGGGGAATAAACCAGCTGCATTTCTATTACGGTAGGGAACCTGCGACAAGCTACAATCAACTATTGGATCGCCCGGGGCTACCCCCAGAGCATCCTGAACTGACTGCGGTAAATCATTCGCATAATAGGCGCTAGCTCTATTTTCTACGCCCTGCTGAAAAAATTGCCCCTGATTGTAGGTAACGGCACGACCATCATAAACCGTCAAATTCGGGTTTGATGATCTACCCGTATCCAAGCCACTTCCGGCAACAGTGCCGTCATTAAAATAGTCACCCAGAGCGGGAGTATGATCTACAGTTCTCCGTAAAACCTGTGCCCTAGGGCCATATTCTTCATCACTGTATTCAACGCGCGTATAGGAAGAAAGTATATCGTTAGGCTCAAACAATAATGCAAAAGCTGCACCCAGAGTATCTTCAGTACCCAGATCGCCACCCGTATTAGGGTTGTCGTAAGCGCCGTTTCCTTCAGAGCGTGCCAGATTAATACGATAGCCCAGCTCATCATTAATGGGGCCACTTAAACTCAATTTTAATTCATTCGCGTTCCATTCACTTAAATCATCTTCAACACTGCTGACATCAAAATCTACTGCGCCTTCAAATTCTAGCGATGGTCGTTTGGTAATATAATTGATTGCGCCACTAAATGCCGAACGGCCATAAAGAACGGACTGAGGACCTTTTACCACCTCTACGCGCTCAAGATCAGTGAGCCGCATATTTCCGGTCATGCCACCACCAGCCGTTGATAACGCCTCGCTAGAAACATCTACAAAATCTATTAGTGTAGCCACATTGGCTCGACCGCGGGTTGTCGATAAGCCACGAATAGTAGGACGGGTATCATTAGGTAATAAACCGGAATCAAATACTAAACCTGAGACCATTTGGCTGATATCCTCAACCCCGGAAATGCCTTTCTC
The DNA here is from genome assembly GCF_900120175.1 of Oceanicoccus sp. KOV_DT_Chl. Classification (NCBI taxonomy): domain Bacteria; kingdom Pseudomonadati; phylum Pseudomonadota; class Gammaproteobacteria; order Cellvibrionales; family Spongiibacteraceae; genus Oceanicoccus; species Oceanicoccus sp. KOV_DT_Chl. The sequence goes on along the minus strand of NZ_FQLF01000002.1, from coordinate 2,216,513 downwards.
CTGAATCATCTGCGCGGACAGCGCATTAATGGCTAAAGGCACTGACTGCATATCTTCAGCAGCGCCCTTGCGCGCGGTTACCACAACCTCTTCAATTGCATAATTTGATTGGGCGCAAACCCCACTGGCAACTAACACAGAACTCAGGGTTAATAATCCACCCATTAAATTCTTTTGATAAACATCTTTCATTCTTTACACCTGAAGACAAAATGACAAAACAAATAAATTACACTGACAGCGTATTTAATTGAGAACAACGGTATGTAATAACCACCACGAGGAAAAAATTACGCAGGAGCTGTACCGCTTAAATTTCTTTTATAGCGCATCAAGGATGAGCCTCTTAATGCTAACTTGCTGGCGATATTTTTTATTTCGCTGCCCTGCGACGCCCCATACCAACCAGACCCAATAAAGCAGAAGCAAACAACCACGCGGCTGCTGGAATCGGCACTGCTACTGCCACTATTTCAATATTCATACGATAATGGTAAGTTGAGTCCTGCATAGCAGTTGCATTAGTAAAAGCAACGCCAAAATCAGCAAGCTCCTGCGCACGGACCGCTAACTGATCATCAAGATCATTCCAATCCGATGTGTCAGAAAATTTATAAATTGCACCAACTCCTGAGCCGACGACGGTCAGGTCATTCCAACTCCAGGAAGACGCACTCCAACCGCTTGGCCCACATGCACCATAGCTGGAATTATCAATACAGACTGCACTACCTGAAGTAATGCTATTAGTACCAATTGAGCTATCACCACTATTGTCCTGGCCAACTATAGTATTGGTATCAATGGTGCCATCAGACAACACCACATCATGCTCAGCGGCCCCACCCAACATAATAAGATCGTTAGACCAGGTAAAAACCCCTGTCACATCGTTGTAAAATAGATTGCCTGGGGCATACGCGGTAACACCGGGAATCGGAGGAAGAGGAGTTTTAAATTGTGCACCCGCTAAACCGCCATCAGGATCACCGCCGCCGCCAGGCGCAGTAGAATATTCGTAGACGGCATCCATACCAAAATTACCTGCACTATAAATATCTACATTGATAATCTTGGCATAGTAAAGCGTGGCATTAACCACAGGCGCGACAGCAAACAACATTACTGCCACAAGAAATTGATTTTTCATGATTTAACCCTAGACATATAAAAAGTGGCCACTAGTAACAGTGACCACTTCCCTTGATCCACACCTAAAGTGTGTTAACTGAAAACACCATCAATTAAGCAGCTTTACGCTTACGACCAATACCAGCAAGACCTAATAGCGCTGAACCAAACAACCAGGCTGCTGCAGGTACAGGCACAGCAGAGATAGCCGCTTCAGGAGGAGCAATAGCCATAAGCTGAATATTCATGCGGTAGTGATAACCTGAATCCTGCAATACAGAAACAGGGCTGAACGCAACACCGTATGCATCTAACTCAGCTGCACGAGTAGCTAAGTCTGCATCCAGCGTATTCCAATCGGCGCTATCACCAAGAGAAAAAATAGAACCAACACCCGCTCCAGTCACAGTAAGGTCAGCCCAGTTCCAGGAACCAGAGTTCCAGCCATAGGGACCACATGCGCCGTAAGTTGATAGGTCAATACATGTAGCAGATCCGGTAGTGATACCATTTGGCTGACCTAGAATATTAGCAGTATCGATAGTACCGTCAGACAAAACCACTTCATGAGCTGCTGCGCCGCCATCCAAGTGGATGTCGCCAGTCCAGGCAAAAACACCTGTATCACTGTCATATACCATGTTGCCTGGAGCAAACGCTGAAAAACCAGGAATCGGCGGTGGAGTCACGAACTGATTGCTTGCCAAGCCGCCATCACCATCGATTTTGCTGTATTCATACATGGTATCAACACCAAATTGGCCAGAGCTGTAAATGTCTACATTTTGTACCTGTGCGTAATAAAGTGTTGCGTTTGCACTAGACGCTGCAACGGCGATAATTGCCGCCGAAAGTAATTGTTTTTTCATTGTTATATCCTCGAGGTTATTAACTCAAAGGGTGACCCGGCCATCTTTTCCGCTTTCCAATATCACATCGCTCCCTTGATGCTCTTTTTAGAAAAGAACTACTAGCTTGAAGATCCGTTGGCTTTCCGTCCCAGCCTCACAACTGGTTTGGCTTTTTCCGTATCGATTAAAATTATTGTTAAACGAAATATTTCCGATGAATCTAAATGCATCGGTGAAAAGGACATATCAAACAACGTGCCAGAATAAAAAAAACCTTTAGTAACAAAGAGCTAGGAAAAAGATATAGCTCTATAGCATTAACGAGCACACCGAAAATATTTTCTCTGTAAAAGTTGCCGTCGAATTGGCCAAGCCGAAGATTATTGCGTCAATTTATTGTTGTCACGATGACAAACACCCATCAAATTACTACCCATTCAATATTAATAATTATTTATTTACTACCCATATGAGCAGTGCGTTAATTATTTTTTCACCATATGGTCATATATAAAAAAATGACCCAAACGTCGCGAGTGTAAAGTTTTTCGGCAAAGATATGATTAAATGAAGAGCACATAGGATGACAAGTTTTCTGCGTCTTTTCTTAAAGCTTTACACAAAAAAATATTACTAATAACCACTACCCAAATGGGTATTACTGATTTCGGATTTTTGTGATTATATATACGCTGTCTTTTTAGTTAAAAGGCAACAGAATTTGAAAACGGTTAATTTTTGTTTTCATAATTCTATCCCACGCTTTACGCGCCCTATGGGCGCGTTTTTTATGGGCGATATAATATCAAAAAGATATCAATTTATACGAGGGAGATTGCCTAAAGTACGGAGGATCAAGCCAACTAGTTCGGCTTGATTATTAACATACGTTTTTGAAAAACAATTTTTTAAATGATAACGAACAGAATTTGAATTTATTGATAGTGCAGTTGCTATATCTTCAGTAGAACTACCATTCACCAACATCCCCACAACTTTTGCTTCAGATTCTGTTAAGCCATACAGGGACTTTAACTTATCCCAAGGCAAATCTATAGATGTAGATTCATCAGTAATAAAAACAAGGTTTTGAGCGCCATCACTCAGGCGCCATTCCCTGGAAACATCGCCGCTTTTATTCATATGAGGCAAGCAGGAAATAAAAAACTTTTTACCGCTATTATTAACATACTTAATATATTCACCTTCGGGCGATTCTGCTTCGACCATTGATCTCAGAGCACTATTAAGCACTTCAGTTATACCATCAGCATTAACAAGTAATTTGTTTCCCTGCACAAAAAATTCTCCATTCGCAATATAGCGCCCGGCCACGTCATTCATCGCCACCACGCCACCACGGTGGGAAATAATAAAAACTGCTGCAGCTATATGATTTAAAGAACGGACTACAAATCCATTTAACTCTTCGGTGTAACTGACATCAACCGACAGCCTATAAGCTCTTCTGATATGGGGTAGCAATCCGGCTAAGAACTCATATTCTTCTCGAGAATAACTTTCTTTACCTTCACGTCGACCATAAACATTAACTACTGAATATGCTGGGTCCTGCCGAGTCCTGATAAAGGAAACCATGAAATTGGTGTTTTTATTACCATCGATAAATACATCTCGGCCTAAGCCTCCATACTTTTCCGCTTGAGATAAAAAATCATTACCCTTAAAGCATTCAATCTCTGATTGGTTTTGTAGAATTTTTTCTACCAAGCCTTCATCAAATATAGTTTTCTGATAAGATTTTACGCTTCCGGTTTCTTGCACAATATGAATCCCGTAATTATGCGACGGGTCTTCAAAATCTGTAATTAAAGTATGGCAAAAATCAGCATCCAATACATCCATCATTCGACGTGAGAATGTCTCCCAACCACGCGGATCAGCCACAGAGTCATATATCAACTCCATAAACTCTGGAACATATTGTTGCATACTACTGTTAGCCTTTATCTTTCTAACATTAAGCGCATATAAAAACCTATACCAAAACTAGATTATAAAGATCGCTGTGTCTTTTCATTGATTGGCGTTAACCACAATAATCTTAAAATGGCTATAAACAGGAATAACACTATAGTCATAGCTACCGGATGCTTATTGGCATACAAGTAAAACTCATAGAACTCACCATAGAATTGCGCGCACTCGGGTATAAACCAGGCTACCCCGGTAGCGCCTATACCATAACGAATGGATAAGCCGACTTCGCGCTGTTGGGTTTGTTTATACATTAAATACAAACCCCAAATCACTACCAAGGCACACAAGGTGTAGGTCACGGGATGATGCAAACCAAAGGTTCTGGGATCAACGATGACTAGCATTAATACATACATAAACCAGGTTACGAAAAAATATTCAAAAGCCGCTACGCGAGCCACATTGGGACGATACCCTTGGGTAGGCTTACCTAATACACTGGCATCCATTCTCAACGCGCGGCGAATCCATAACAACATCCGGCAGCGCACATCTTTGTTAAACATTATGAATATCAATGTCATGATACAAAACACACCCGATGCTTGCATAAACACATGCTCGCCAAGAAAGCCGCCTTGTGTACCACCATCAGCAGCCGGCACCATCGGAATATTCGCACCATGACCAATAATCGGCATGGCGGATTCCATCCAGGACACCCAAATCAAAAAACCACCGGTATAGCCTAAAAGCGAGCCTTTTACCTCATCACGGCCCATGCCACGAACCACCAACCACATACCTATCGCTCCGGTAATAGCAGGGATAATCCACTTCCAGGGTTCCGGCAAAACATATAAAGTGATTACTGTAAAACTATGCATCAACATTTTTTCGCAAAACATCAGCACAATAATTAATAAACCCAACACGGGGGGCTTGCGAAAGATACTGATTAGATTATTGCTTGAATTATTGATAATACTCAACGATGGATTCACTTCAGACGACATAAAAACCTCAAACACACTTAATTTTTTATTTACAGCTAATCGAAAAACACTACCTAAGAATATTTTTTGATTAGATGAAATGAGTTAAAAACCCCCACCACTATCGTTAAATAGCGGTGGGGTAAAGATCCATGTGAGGATAGTTGACATCACATGGCGTGGGACTGGTTTAGAACAGATAGGAGAATCTAACTCCAGTAGTTCTTGGCTGTGGTAACACCAAGCTCAACGCTTTTGGTAATTCCTGGAAGCCAACAAAATTACCGTAATCAGTATTATTTAAACCACTGCGAATAGTGTCATCATCTAATACGTTATCGACATACAGTATTGCTTTCCAGTTATCTCCATTGACACCTAGCTGAACATTCCATAACTGATGGGAGGGCAGGTAAGCGTTGTTACCGTCATCCACAAAACGCTTGGACTGATAAGAACCGTTCACTTCTGCGATGGCCCAAAGATTGTCCAATACTGGCTGCTCATAACGAATAACGACTGTTGCCGCATGTTTGGCAGACAGCGCCATCTGCTTACCTGAGAAATCACCTTCCGAGTTACCCGCTAAAGCCAGGTTGGCATCAGACAGCACCGCAGTACCCGCCAAGCCGCCTGATGCAGCGATTTCAGTAAGGTTGTAGTTGTCATACTCAGAGTCAGCGTATACATAGCCCATGCTCATCGACAACGCTTCAGTAGCCTGCCAAGCCAGATCAAATTCATAACCGAAGATGGTGCTTTCACCAGCATTAACAACTTGCGATTGCGCCGGCTCACCAGGTTCTTGCGAAGTGATACTGACTTGCTGATCGGTGTAATCGTAATTAAAAATAGCGCCATTAAAGGTCAAGCTATTGGCCATCCAAGCGGTTTTGAAACCCAGCTCTAAAGACTCAACCGATTCTGGTTTAAATTCACCTTGAGACACTTCACCATTTGCATCAGTCGTCACGACACCACCTGGTTTAAAGCCTTCGGCATAAGTCAGGTAAACCATCGCATCCCGATTGATTTGATAATTCACAGAGGCACGTGGCACAAATTCGTTGGCACTCACCGAATTTTCTGAAGTGCCGCAACCATTTTCCAAAGTCGCATCGGGGTTAGTTGGGAAGCCGAACACGGTATCAAATAATCCACCCACTACTGCAAAGTCCGTGGGTGATGGTGCAAATAAACCAAAGCCACAAGCCTCTCCACCCGTTGATGTATAAGCACCTAGATCATAGTTATTGCCCTTGTAGTCAATATCTTCTTCCAAGTAGCGCCCTTCAACAGTGAAGCTCCAATCTTCCAGGTTGTAAGTCAAAGACCCGGCAATCGATTTGTGTTCAGTTTCACGATCCAAGTTGATGGTATCGATAGTAAAGTCAGGGCCGCGTACGAAAAAGTCTTGCGAAGGATCTACTACCGAGCCCTGTCTCGCCCAAAACTTACTGCCCTCATCGGTTTTCATTTTTTCGTCCCAGTAAAGAGCACTTAAGAAATAATCGAAATCTCCCGCAGTACCCAAGAAACGAAATTCCTGACTGATTTGCTCGACGTCATGCTCGATATTACCCATGGCCGAAAATCCAAAAGCGCCCTGGCCAAACCAGTCGGTTTGATCATAGTTATTTTGATCAAAATCATTTTCAGTTTTGCTCGTGTTTTCGGTATAGCCAGTAATAGAACGAAATTCATAATCTTCAAATTCCCAACGTAAATCTAACGCCAAACGTGTGGATTCAACATCCGTTCCTTTGAAATCTTTACCGGTGCGAGTATCTGGACTCAAATCCAACTGACTCTCGCTGGCATCCACTTTCCCTACTGCCTGAGGAATACATGCGGGCGTGTTACCTGATGGATCGAACAAATGAGCATAAGGTGCAGAAGCGGCAAAATCGGAAGCACAGTACGCAGCGATGCCGGCATCAGCAGTAGCATTACCCGTCAATACGGGTAGCGACTCATTGCCGGGATTAACCACACCGGTACCAAACATCCCTGACTGGGTTATATCAATAGCTGGTAAATTCACTATGGGCCGCAACCCGTAATGCTCATCACTGTATGTACCTGATACCAATGCGGTGAACTCATCGGTAGGCGCCCACTGCACAGACAAGCTAATACCGGTGCTATCGCCATCACCCAAATCACCACCGGTGTTTGGGTTTTCATACCAGCCATCGGTTTCCCATGAAGAAACCGTAGCACGCGCCGAAATAGTCTCAGTCAATGCGCCGGTGACACTTAACTTGGCTTCCTGAGTACCGTGTTCGTCAAGATTCACATCGACGACACCAGAAAATTCTTCTTCTGGTTTTTTGGTCACATAATTTACCGCACCAGTAAATGCGCTGCGGCCGTACAGGACACTCTGCGGTCCTTTCACAATTTCAACACGCTCTAGGTCCATTAACCGCAGGTTGGCAGTAATACCGCCACCACCGGTGGTCAGTGCTTCACTGGTAATATCGACATCATCAATCAGCGTCGCCACATTGGCGCGACCGCGCGTAGATGACACACCGCGAATAACCGGACGGGTATCATTAGGCATTAAGCCGGTATCAAACACTAAGCTGGCTGACAGTTGGGCAACATCTTCGATATTGCTTACACCCTTTTCCTGAATAGTCGTCGTAGAGATCGCATCCATCGCCATAGGAATGGTCTGCATGTTCTCTTCCGTTTTACGGGCAGTAACAATAATTTCTTCTATAGCTAAATTAATATCATTCTGCGCAAAGGCAGGTGTATTCATTGCAGTCACTGCCGCAGCAGCCAATGCACTCTTAATTCCCCACGATAGGTTGGAGCGTTTAAACATGATGTTCCCCTTGGTTATTGATAGACCCACACTTTGATAAGTACATACTAGAACGCGGCACCGGACCTTTATTTATCCATCCAACAGCAACCCATCCAAGCCTTCAGCGACAGCGATCTTAAGATAAAGCATAGTAAAACTGACCACTTGGTCAAATATACCAAGCAAAAGATAGTGCATTTTTACCGGGGGTTCAATAAAAAATTGACCTTGCGGTCATATTTTCTATAGTTAGTAGTATTAATTCACATTTCATGAACACAGGTTTTGGGTTTTTACTCCCATAGGGTATAAATAGCGGCTATTTTTGCCAGACTGGATCTAATGACTACCACCAAAGACAAAAAACTAGGCAAAGGGCCGTTAAAACGCGCGGCCACAGAAGCTAAAATCCTCAAAGCCTTTGAAAGAGTGCTGAAACGGGACGGCATTGCTCATGTCGGTGTTAACGCTATCGTCAAAGAAGCCGGGGTCGGCAAAGGACTTATTTATGAATATTTTGGTGGGCTGGAAGGTTTAGCCGATGCCTGGGTAGCACAAAGCCACTTCATCCCTGACGTTGAAGAGATTATCGGCTCGCCCATGGCAGAGTTTCAGCAACAATCAATTCAGCAGCAACTTAAAGCCGTACATATTAATTACGCCACCATGATTAAAGACAACTGGCTGGCACAACAAATTTTTGCGGAAGAACTACAACCCAATAACAAGCTCAGCAAAATTGCTGAGTATGTACGCAATCAAATTGGCAAAACCCACGAAGAGATTTTTACCTCGGCCACGCCCTTACAGGATGAAGACCATATCGCCTTGCTGTTTATTATTCATGCGGCATCCAATTATCTGGCACTGAGAGCGAAACAATCGCCGACCTTCAACGGCATCGACATTTCTACTGATGAGGGCTGGGACAGCTTAATGAAAATGATGTCTACGGTGATTGATATCTTTGAAAAAGGCAAAAGCAAATCTTAGCGATTGCCCATCGTTAATTAGAAAAATCTCTTTCAGCTATTCTGCTTTAAGTGCAAACAAACCTAACACCTGCACATCAAAACTGATGGTCCCTTTAGCGAAATCGATAGTAGCTGCTTCGCCACCGGCAACATCATAAACCGGGTCCCAATTTTTGCTGACTTCGTTATAAATGACCGGCTGAATTTTTCTGCTTTCAAGTTGTTCGGGATTAAAGGCCAGGGTTAAACGCGCCGGTTTATTTACAATCGTTCGATAAGGCCCCAGCAATACCGGCGCACTTAATAATTCTTTTGTTAACGATGAATCGACAGGTTGCGTTGCTATATAGGCTTCAAAATCAAACCACGCACTGACAAACGGTTTCGCAGGATCAACAAACGCCTCATAGTTTTTCCAATTAAAACTTTCGGGTTTATTGGGCTCCGGATCAGCTGCCACCACTAATTTTACGCCACTATGCACTCCCTCGGTAACGGCGACTTCGCCACCATTCAGCTCACTCACATCACCACGGGCAAGTACCTCAACACCCTCAGGCAGCAAACCAAACTGCTCCACCGTACCGCGAATGCGGTTGCCGTAGCCGATACCAAACTCGGTAGCTTGTGGATCAAACACTTCGGTAAAACTGAGACTAATCGCATTTTCACTGTCACAAGCCACTGGCTGGAAACTTTCTTCTGCTTCACACCACTGCTGCCAATATTTTTGATTAGCAACATCTTCGCGGCTATTAAAGGGAATGTTATTCAATTTCCTCATCCCCAACATATTATCAGTATTGTTGTAATTCCAATGCGACAACAACACGATAATTTCTTTTTCTCCCGCTTTTTTTGCCCGATCAATATTTTCACGGATAGTTGGGAAGCGTAACGGGTCATTCGGTTTACCATAAAAGCTGGAAGGAAACATCGCATAAGCGTGGTAGCTATCGGTACGCAGATCACCATCTTTGCCTTTATGATTAAAACGTAACTGATAGTCTTTACCAAACTCATCCATGGCGTAACGCTTGAAGGACAGATGATTTAAAAAAGCATTTTCATGGTAAACATCTGCAGCAAAGGGATGCGCCACTGCAAATGGACCACGATCGTTGCTGCCGGGAAAAGGCATGCCATAAGTGGTATAGATAATGGCAATTTCCTCACCTTTCTTTCTTTTTTCAAGATGCGGCCGTAAAATTTCCAACAAGGCGGTATTGTATTCCGGCGTACGACCTACCTGACGTGTTTGTTTAATGGTTACCTGATCTAGCACCCCCTCATTACACAGGCGTTTTTCAATAATGCCACGGGTCATAAAATTATTGGCGTAGTGATTATTATCGGTGGTTTCTCTGGTCAAAATAAACTGGCGGTAACCGGCCTGATAAAAATCCATGGTGACATCTTCTTCGGTGCGGGTCAGACCCGGTGTGGCAGAATACGCCCCAAAACGCAAATCCACTCGGTCACCAAAATAATCTTTAACCACATCTATCGCTACTTCGGTCATGTGGTCGTCAGCCACATTAGGACGCGGTGTCATATCTTCATACATGAAATGCATATCCGCTATTGAAGACGCCATTCTGATTTCATCAAAATCACTAATACCATTTGGCAGCGCTAAAGGATTTAAGCCTGGCTTGCGACTGGTTTCACCAATTTGATACATGCCCGGCAATAGCTCTCTACCATCGCGCGGATCGATAGCACCAACCGAGCGCCCGGGGAAAAAAGTTGATTCGGTTATCGATTTGATAATGCCATCGACAGCTGGAATTTCGCTGGCTTTTAGCCGCACTGTACTATCAATAATGGAAACGTACTCATCGCCCTGTTTGGTATACAACCCCAACGAATCGTAAGCGGCTTCTACACCTTTGACCGGATAAGCCAGCGCAAAAGGCACCAGCCCCATTTGTGAACGGAAAGGAAATTTACCGACAAAATTTTCACTGCAGGCCTGATCTTTAGTGATTTGTCGCTCCCCATTTTGAGCACGCCCCAACCCCATGCGGAATTCTTTATCAAAGCCTTTGGTTTCTCCCCAGCCAGTGATAACCACGGCGACTTTCCCAGCGTTGTCGGCGGAGAAAGCCAGCGGTTCCGGGGTTTCTGTCTGCGGGTGCTGGCAAGCCAATAGCGAGCTCATCGCAATGGCAAGAAAGGTTTTATTACGCAAGTGGTTAATATTCATGACACATCCAGTGGGATAAACACAATGACCCACCTTCGCCAAATCCGATAGGCTTAGCAACTGCTTTTACACATTTTAACAATCGATACTAACGGTCAACCGGATTGATTTTATCAGCATCAATAGCTAGCAAAGATAATTGATCCAACAACTGCTGGCGGCTAATTTTATCGGTTTTATAAAGACCTGTAATCGCAGCCTGCGCAATATAGTCAGGACTGACTTCAAAAAAGTCACGGATCGAGTCTCTGGACTCACTGATGCCAAAACCATCGGTCCCCAAAGCAGTATAACTACTGTCACCGATGGGCATCCATTGCGCAATGCTATTTGCCAAAGACTTCATATAATCTGTGGCCGCAACAAACACACCTTGCTCAGCGGCAAATAGATGCTGTACATAGGGAATTTTTGGCTCCGCCACCGGATGCAAACGATTCCAACGCTCACACTGTTCAGCTTCACGATAAAGCTCATTAAAACTGGTGACGCTCCAGATATCTACACTATAGCCCATCGCCTCCAAACGCTGCGCAGCAGCCAGTGCCTGTTGCATAATGGAACCACTGGAGAGCAAGTGAATTTTTTCACCTGCCTTTTTTTCGCTGCGATGAAAACAATACGCGCCTTTCAGCACCCCCTCTTCTACGCCATCTGTTTCAGGCATTGCGGGCATTAAATGATTTTCGTTGTAGACCGTAATGTAATAAAAAATATTCTCTTGTTGTTGGTACATGCGACGAATACCTTCACGCACAATAATGGCCAATTCAAAGGCAAAAGCAGGGTCATAACTGATCAGATTCGGATAGGTGCTAGCCAGAATATGCGAGTGGCCGTCCTGATGCTGCAAGCCTTCACCATTCAGTGTGGTACGCCCAGCGGTTCCGCCCAATAAAAACCCACGACACATCATATCGCCGCAGGACCAGATCATATCGCCGACCCGCTGAAAGCCAAAGATTGAATAAAAAATATAAAACGGAATCATCGGCACGCCATGCACAGCATAGGCTGTACCTGCAGCCATAAAAGAAGCCATAGCACCAGTTTCACAAATGCCTTCTTGTAAAATCTGGCCATCTTTCGCTTCCCGGTAAGACAGCAAACTGTCTGCATCTTCCGGCGTGTAGTTTTGTCCTTCCGGTGAATAAATACCGGCCACATTAAACAAACCATCCATGCCAAAGGTGCGTGCTTCATCGGGCACGATCGGTACTATATATTTACCAATGTCTTTGTCTTTTAACAATTGCGCCAGAATTCGCACCATAGCCGAAGTGGTAGATATTTCACGCTCGCCACTGCTTTGTAAAAACTTACTAAAAGTGGCTAACGGTGGCGGTGTAATGACCGGGCAGTCCACTACCCGCTTAGGTAAATAACCCCCTTGGCGCTGACGATGCTCGGTTAAATAGCGAAGCTCTTCACTACCCTCTGCCGGACGATATAAATCAGCGCGTTTGATCGCTTCCTCATCCAAAGGAATGCCATAATCTTTCGCGCATTGCAGCCGCTCTTCCGCCGTTAGATTTTTCTTTTGGTGGGCAGTGTTACGACCTTGTGCCGCTGGTCCCATGCCATCACCTTTTACCGTTTTAACTAATATGACGGTGGGCTTGTCTTTGTGTTTAACTGCGCGATCAAAGGCAGCAAATATTTTTTTCGGGTCCTGACCACCACGCTTTATTTCTTTTAGCTCTTCGTCGGTGAGCGCATTCATCATGGTTTCCAGCTCCGGATTTCCATCAACCCAATGCTCTCGCTGTTTATTACCATTGAGTACCGAGTAGCGTTGATAGTCACCGTCTACGCAATCTTCCATCCGCTTTCTTAGCGTACCGTTGTGGTCCTGCGCCAACAAACCATCCCAGCCACTGCCCCAAATGACTTTCACCACATTCCAGTCAGCGCCCCGGAAGGTTCGCTCCAACTCCTGAATAATTTTGCCATTACCTCTAACAGGTCCATCAAGACGCTGGAGATTACAGTTAACTACCAACACTAAATTATCCAATTTTTCCCGGGCGGCAATATTGATAGTACCGACAACTTCCGGCTCATCAGATTCACCGTCACCAATAAAGCACCACACCTTACCGCCATTGTCAGGCTTCAAACCACGGTTTTCGAGATACTTGGCAAAACGTGCCTGATAAATGGCAGAAGGGGTAGATAATCCCATCGACGCATTCGGCATTTGCCAAAAGTCAGGCATTAATCGCGGGTGAGGGTAAGAGCACAAACCACCACCGGGTTGTAATTCACGGCGAAAATTAGCTAGCTGTTGCTCACTGAGCCGGCCTTCAACAAACGCTCGCGCATACACACCTGGGGCAGCATGGGGCTGCGACAATAACAAATCGCCACCGTAGTCCGCCGTGCGCGCCCTAAAAAAGTGATTAAAGCCCACTTCCATCATGGTGGCAGCTGATGCATAAGTGGCAATATGACCACCTACACCGGTGCCCTGATCCTGTGCCTTCAACACCATCGCCATCGCATTCCAGCGGATGATATTTTCAATACGCTTTTCCAGTTTAATATCACCGGGATAAGAGGGTTGTTCGCGAGTGGAGATCGTATTGATATAAGGGGTATTTAGCGTCGCCTCATTTAAGGTAATGCCCTGCTCGAGAATATGGTTTTGCATCGAGCGCAGAATCTCGCGGACGCCGGCCTCACCATACTGGCGGTAAATATAATCTATGGACTGCTGCCATTCTTCTTTATCAGCAGCTAGCTCATCGCTAAATGTAGTGGGGTTATTCACAGGCTAGACCTTTCATTATGACAGCCGACAGTATAGTGATTAGATAAAAACAAGGATTGCTAATAATGCCGATTAATACTATAAATTAGCAATAAATAGCTAATTTATTTAATTTTAAAGAATATTATGCCAAAAACACCGCTCGATAAGACCGACTATCAGATCCTTCATCATCTGCAAAACAATGCCAGAATCACCAATATCGAACTGGCTGACGATATTGGCTTGTCGCCATCGCCATGTCTGCGCCGGGTAAAATCACTGGAAAATAATGGCGTACTTAAGCGCTACGTGGCTATCGTAGACGCTAAGGCAGTAGGTTTACCCATCAGCGTTTTTGTTAGCGTTTCGCTCAATCGACAAGAGCGACAAGGGCTCGAGGAATTTGAACACACCGTCGAACAATACCAGGAAGTAATGGAGTGTTATCTGATGACCGGCAGCTCGGATTATTTACTGCGAGTAGTGGTTCCCGACCTGGAAAGCTATGAACGCTTTCTCTCCAACAAACTTACTCGCATCAAAGGCATTGCCAATATCCAATCCAGCTTTGCGCTTAAGCAAGTCGTGTATAAAACCGAGCTACCGCTAGGTAACTAAAGCTATTACGACTTCGAATGAAGCCACTTGTTACCCGGGTATCAATGTGAGTCGCCGGGTTCTACCTCCCAAAACCATGCCATTTCCCATTTTTGTGCAGCTACCGCCAGCTGGGGGCTTGTCGGCATACGCATGGGGATTGGCATTCTGGCTAACTCTTCAGTACTGCAATGCGCACTTATGTCCTGCCGATAATCCCCCTTGAAACGAGAGATTTCATGCTGCTCGCCAGCACCCTCCAAATCAAAAAAGACCTGCACCGACTCGGGCGGAAATACCACCACCTCAGCGCGATTGGCGATGGAATTATCGCCGTGCATAAAATCTTTAAATTGCAGATAAATATCTTCGTAGGTGGCACCGTGTAAAGTCATTTCACACTCAGTAGTAAACCGAAATTGAATGCTAGCCATAATGGAACTCCGCCAATAGTTGATCAGTGCTTTAACTATACGACGAAGTGACAACGTTGTATGGGGCGTGATTAAATCAATTGGTTGTAATAGATACTGGCTTTTATAACAGCGTTATTCACTAACAGGGATAGGATCATCCACTAAATCGGCCTCCACTACTCGATTTCTACCCTGCTCTTTGGCCTCATAGAGCGCATCATCGGCTGCCTTGACCAGAACTCGATAGGGCTGCCCGGGCTTTGGCCGCATAGACGCAACCCCGATGCTGATAGTAACGTACTGCTGCACTTCACTATCAACATGCTCAAGCTTTAATTGCTCAACATTGCGTCGGCAACTTTCTGCCAAGCCCGCCACGCCATCCTCGGTATTGGGTAGCAATAACACAAACTCTTCACCGCCATAGCGAGCAATAATATCCGCTGGGCGTTTTACTGTATCCATTAACGCTTTAGCAACTTTCTGCAGGCACTCATCACCCTCAATATGGCCGTAGTGATCGTTATAGAGCTTGAAGTAATCTACATCGATCATAAATAAAGAGACTGCATACTGCCCTCGCAAGGCGCGTGACCACTCCTGCTCCAGACTTTCTTCAAAAAAGCGTCGATTAGCAACGGCAGTTAAATAATCGGTACGGGACAGGCGATCCAGCTCGTGATTAGCGGTTTGTAGTTCCTGCGTGCGCATATCAACCATTTTTTGTACTAATACCGTACGACTTTTAATATTGTATAAATAGATAACGAGTAATAACGTAATACCAAAGCCGGTACCCAGCACCCAATATTGGAGACTAGTAGCCTTGGCGGCAAAAAAGGCGTCGGTGGGGATAAGGGTCACTTCCCACCGGGTAGTGGCGCGGTTACTAAAAGTGCTTCTGGTTGTGTGCTCTAGCAATAAATTGCCACTGGTTGGCTTTACCTCAAATACGGTTCGTCTGGTGTCACCTTCCCCCATGGTTACCGCAATATTTAATTTATCGCCGCCGGGTATATCACTAAAATAATTGAAAATAAGTGAAAAATTCACCAGAAATACCAGATAACCATCACCGGAATACAACGCGTCATCAGGCAAGCTAACCGCTGTTCCTAATTCCGTTGCCAGCAACATCTGCAACCGAGGCCGCCCCTGACGAGCGGACATTAAGTCGTCCATTGAGGGTATGAAACGCATAGCTACATGGCTTTCTTGTTCTTGCAATCCATTAAACATACTGCCCAGCTCACCGAAACCGGCTAAATCCCAGCCCGAGTATTTCTCACTAGACTCACCACCGGCTAAATAATAAACAGGAAAATAATTGTCGGCTGGGGGTGCCGGTATAAATCCAGCAGGACCAGCATAAGTTTTAATAAAATACTCTGGATGAATTAGACGCATTTTCTGCTCGAAGTCACCACGCTGATCTGATTTCAACGCGGGGATCCAGAACAAAGCCTCCAAATCAGGATATAACCGCAGCGCATTACTCGATAAGAAATCAAACGCCAATTTATCCAGTACCGGCGAATCTTCAAACACCGATACCAAGGTTCTAGCAAGCGTCACTTCCTTTTCGGTACTAAACTCCATGACGCTAATCCAGCGCTCCATATTGGCTTTAAGCTCGGAGGTTAATAAATTCTTTTGCGACCGGTCCGTCTCGTAGGCGACAAATAAGGTAATCAATACCCCAATCAACGTTGCGAATAAAGGCGCTAACCACTTACCCAACATATTATTATTCTCTATTTAGAGTTTGTGTGTTTTCGAAACAGCAAATTCAAAATACGACGATAAGCCCACACTCCTGTTCAGGCTATCCAGATATTAAAGCAGTCCAAGTGCATAAAGTCATGCCATTGACGTGATTAAAGATCACTTTTTAGCATAACGGGTAAACAAGATTATACCGGTACAGATCGCCATTGTTGCTGAATCGAGCCCGCCAGTATAAATAATACAACCATCAATATGGCACAGACATAAAACGATGCATGCATATAAATGTAAGTAAATACCGCTCCGGTTAGCAACGTTCCTATCGACCGCCCCAGAGTACCCATGGAATTAAACACACCCATGACCATACCGCGTTCAGTAGTGCCGGCTCGCTGGGAAATCAAACTTTGGGTGCCAGTCATCACCACCGCACTAGCCGCAGAGGCCACGCCCATAAACACATACACCAACCACACCTGCTGTATATCAGCCGCCAGCGTCATCCCGATCAAGCCAGCGCCATAACCCAATGCTCCACCCTTGATTAACTGATGCTCACCAAAACGACGCGTCAATGGGCCGACCAACGAGCCCTGCACAACGGCGAGAGTAATGCCGCCTACCAGCAAGAAGGGCACTAAACCCTGCGGACCGTCCACCAAACGAGCGCCTTCATAGCTGGCCCAAATGGGAAACACTGCTTCAAAAAAACCCGCGGCAATATTATAAATAAAACCGCTGACAATCACTTTACGAGCCAGTGGCCGTTTTAGTACTTCTGCCATTTCTTTAAACCGACTTACCCGGGGCTTGGCCCGCAGTGCATCTCGATGCGCCCTATCTAAACTTTCCGGCAGTGCAAATACCACTGCCAGAAATGCCGTAAAGGATAACCCCGCTGATACATAAGCAGGCAATACAAAGTTAGCATTTTCAAAATCATCTCCTGCTAAATAGCTACCTAAGGCAGGCCCAAGAATAAACCCAATACCAAACGCTGCCCCAATCAGCCCCATCGCCTTGGCTCTATCCTTTTCCCCTGATACATCCGTCATATAAGCTTGTGCCGCAGCCATGTTGCCCGCCATCGCGCCACTAATCAGCCGCGCCAACGCTACCATCCACAAAGCAGAAGCGTTAGCTAAAATCAGATAGCCAATAGTCGCCCCCAACATACTCACCATTAACACCGGGCGGCGACCATAATAGTCACTGACCCTGCCTAGAATCGGCGTAGTAAAAAACATCGCAACTGAATAGAGCCCCATCATCAAGGTTGCCAACGCAGGGCTGGCACCTAAATTTAAAGCATAAAAAGCAAAAATCGGCACCATGATACCGAAGCCGACTAAATCAATAACTATGACAAAAAACGCTGCGAACACGAAAACTCCGGTAACAATGGCTGATACCACTAGCCAGCGTATCCGCGAACATTGAATACGATGGTGAACTCACTAGAAGGCACATATTGATTGTGAAAAATAGTCATGCACTATAACATTTCCATTCAACATCACTAACAACAACTTATCACCATAACAATAACTAACACTCCTTAACGGAAATAAATTATGTTTGGATGGCTACGAAAAAACCGTCGCATCAATAGCTTTGATGAAGCCTTTGTTAAAAACCCTCACCGGGACAACTGGTATCAGGCAAACTCCTACTACCCCCTCCCCTTTGCACTGGTAACCACGGTAGATGAGCAGGGCCAAACCAATATAGGGCCACACTCCTTTACGATGCCTTATGGTGTCATTAGTGATTATTCACTGGTACTGATCACTCGCTATAATTCCAACACTGCAATTAACCTCATGCGCACCAAAAAATGTGCCTTGCACTTTATTGAGTTTGATAAAAAACAGCTTAAAACAGTGGTTGGCTTAGGCTACCCAGGCCAGACTACTGCAGAAAAAATGGCACACCAGAACTTTACTTTTATTGACAGCCCCACTCAGGGCAGAGCCACTGGCGATGGTATACATCCACCGTTAATTAAAGAGGCCATTCAGGTTTATGAATGCACTCTGGATGAGTCGGTCAATTTTAATTACAACGAACAAGGTTCCGCTCGTAACTTTATTATCAAGCTTGACAATATTTTATTAAAAGAAAGTTGGCACCATCACATAAATAACAATAACGCCATAATGCCCAACCTGCCTATTTCCTATGGTTTTCGAGATGGCAAAGATTTTTGGTTTACTGAACACGGTAAACCTTTCTCTATTCCCACACCTACCGATCGCGGCCCTAAAGCACAAGCTGTTATCTATACAGCAAACCGGCTGGATGATGAGATTAAATTTACCGATGAAGCCTGCGAAAAACTTACCGGCGTACCTAAAGTTTTTTTGAAGACTGCGCTCAACGGCATCATCAAGCGCGCAAAACAGGAAGGAGTAATTTTAGTGGACGAAGCCTTCGTCGATAAAATTAACGAAGAGCGTCAAAAGGGGAATTAATAAAACGCCAATCAATTACTCGATTGGCTCACTACTACTTGGCCACCAACTTAAATGGCACTACATTATTTTGGTCGGACTCAACGACAACTTCTTCTACAGGAGGAACTGCGTAAGTAGCTGTAGTTATTACCAGCATAACTTCTGGCACGGCTTCTTTTTCAATCCATCGCGATAATATTTTAGCATTTAACTTTTGAGACAAGTCCCATATGGTAACAACATCAGACTCCGTTAAAAATCCCTCAATGGCCTGCAAGTGATTTGAGCCATTAATAATAGCATCGAACAATTCAACATGATGCTGCTTTGGGCCGGACAAATAACCCACCGGCGGGCGAAAACAAATAGCGTAATTCATTAACTGACCAGCCCGGCCGGTAAACGACATACTCACTTTACCTTCCGAAAAACCCTGAGGATCCCTACCCAAAATAAATTTGCTGCATTTAGTAGCAAGTACTTGAGTTTGCAAACTATCAATACAAAAATAGAAGTTTTCTATCTCCGGGCTGACCATAATATCAAAGGCATTATTCGAGGTCATTTTTAACACTTCCGCTAAATAACCAATACTGGTGTACGATTCCTTAGGGCTCTCTTTGCTATTACCAATTTCTTTCAATTCTTGAATCGACACCTGAATCGACGTGTTACATTCAGCTAAACGCTCTACCGCATAATTAAGCGTAGATTGTATATCACCATTGCCACATTGTGCGGCAGAAATATCTTCATGCAGCATTTGGATCCGGTTTTGTGTTTGAACGATTTCATTTAACGCGCCAACAATATGGTTATTGGCATGGGTTTTGTGTTGATCGAATTTATTCCGCTGCGCCATCTCAAAACTTAAATGGTATTTTTGTGACATTTGATAGGCATAAGTTAAATCATTAATCTTATTGAGTACCTCAGAAAACTCATCATCACCAGTCAAATCAAAATAGTGATAATCCTTAGGATAACGGTAACGAACATTGTCACTAAATTCTTGATTGGACGCATAATTCAAACGACTAACCGCTCCAGTAAAGCTCACCAACTGAGCACGAGCCCAAACTAAAGCACCCGCAATCAATAACACCAGGCCCAATAATATAGAACGATATGGTAAAGCCTCGGCAATTATGACCGTGGCTAGAAGCGCCATTAGCAAGATTAAACAGAAATTTAGTACGCTTATTATTTTCATGTCAATTACCGTCAGAGAAGCATGACACCATACAAAGCCCTTCTTAAGGAGTAAAGCCCTGAAGCAAAACCGAGCAGCCTAGCTAAGCTCATGTGCAAAAGCGTGATCAGGAGTGGTCAATCGACCGGTCTAGTTACAAACTCGCCAAGCTCACTCTTACCAATAAAAACAAAGCTACACAGAGAGTTTTCGGTACTATTTGTCATATTGGTTATATCAGGTTGATTTAATATATAAATACGCTATAAATAGACCCTTGTTATTAGTTGGCGCCTTTTAAATCAGTTTGGTACGAAAACATTGAGGAAGCCCTGCTCCCTTGAAGCGCCGTATCAGCAATGAATTAGAACAGAGCACCGCGGCTGATCACACCTGATCACCGCCTAGCAACAAAGAAGATGAAGAGGGTTTAGCCCTGCTAGATACTCTTGTGAAGGCGTTAGGATTTGTCAAAGCCACTTCGGCAACAATACCAACAACTTCATAAGCCACGATGCATTTCGTCGCTTGCCTGGTCAATAGTATCGACGTTGTAACGAGATAACGTTGACCACTCCATCAAGGTCTCTCACATAGTGCTGAGCTATGTATTTTCTAGCCGACAATGCTACTAAGCCTTGTCGGCTTTTTTATAAACTTATCACAGTAAAATAGAAACAATGGCATTTCTTGCGATGATAAAAAAGGCTCCCGCAGGAGCCTTACCAGTACTGACGCACAATTAATGCTTACTACGCTTCATCCCAAGCAAGCTCAATAGCGCAGATCCAAACAGCCATGCCGCCGCAGGAACCGGAATGGTTTGAACATCCATTCGAACATTCTCCACCCCCCAACCGTCCTGCGATACCGAAATCCCAAAATTATATTCACCGATAGCATTGGGATTAAAAGCTCCCCCGGCGCATCAATAAAGCCTGGATTATCAGACGCTAAAAAGGCAAACATTAAATTCTGGGAGCCTTCGATTTTGCTGACTGACAAATCGCCATTAGCAATAATGGAGTTAGTAATATTAATGGTACCTAAAGTCGTAGGCCCATTATCCAAAGCGGGGGCAAAATCGTAAAACAAGGTGATTTGATAATCAGCTAAAGCTTCTGTGGAGCTGTCGATATCAATATAGTAATTAAAATTCCACAGCGCACCTTCTGGAGTGCCTGCCGGTGAACCTGGGCCCGTATTACTACCCACTCCCGCAAAATAGGTACCTGCACCATCATTAGTTAATGCGGGGTTACCGTAACGCTGAGTAGCGCTCATGGCGACAGTGATAATTGAACTACCATTAGAAAACTGGCTGGAAATTGCCACTTCCTGGTTAGGGATTCCAGTACCTCCAAAAGTCGCTTCCGGTAATGGCCCGAAGGTATCGAATAACGGGGTAGATAGGGCAATCGAGGGAAATAGCACCAATCCCGTTAAGGTTAAATATTTCTGTAACATGAAAGCGTACTCCTGTACGTTATTATATTTTCTACTACAAACTTTTTTGAATTATTTATAGGCTACAAATATGTGCAATTTTCACACCAAATACTAACAAGCCATTGTTATCAATAAGTTGGACAATCACTCACATGTAAGCTAATTCATCTTTGTAAACGCCACCGACAAACAGCCGTCCCATTTGCAACAAAATAGCGCACCCTGCATTAAAAGTTATTCACATAGAGTGATATATCGCCCACTCAATCAACAATCCAAGGCACATTCATTATGTCGCCAGCATTCATCACTATAACCAACCACTTTACGTGAATTAGCGATCATAACCGTATTACTAAGTTGCGCCTGTCAGTGCTTGACTCACTTACTTCGCCCACCCTGCACTCCAAGCGACGACTACAGCCGGCAATGCAATCAACGCTGCCACCATAAACACCGCATTCAATCCGTAGCCATTTAATACCATTGCCATCAACATAGGCCCCACCGTTTGCCCAAGCCTAAATACCAAACTGTTTAAAGTTAAATAAGATGCCGTCATACCCGCTGGCGCCAAGCGGGTATGCAAAGCCATTAAAGAAGGCGCAGCCAAGCCATGTCCTAACCCCAACCACGCACAGGCCAACAACACATAGAATAGATGCGATGTCGATTGAAAAAGGAAAAAGGCACCGCTGTAAGATAAAAAGGCGAATGCCAATACCCGGTTAAAGCCAAACCGGGCATGAATGGCACCCAGGCGAAAAGCCACCAACCCCACCATCACTGAAAACAATGACATTGCAAAACCAATAACCAATTCTCTAGGCAAATGCACGCCAGCAAAAATTATTTCAGCAGAAAAGTTTTCAGTGATAAACAGAGCATAGAATGTCAGGAATGCACCGCCCATCATTATAAAACAAGTGAAGTTCAAATATGCAGCCAACATAACCCGTCTATCAGTCAGCGAGCGCAAAAAGTTTTGCATGTATTGCCTGGTGTTTAATTCTGTGAGGTGTTCGGTATAGCGCAGAAAAATTTGATTATAGACCGCTATGGGAATGGCAATCACGCTCACCATAAATGGATAGCGCCAACTGAATACCACTAGCGCGCCACCGAGCAACGGAAACACCACCATTCCAATACTATTGACCGACATATTGTAGCCAAAGTATCGCACCCGATCAGGTCCGCTATAGATATCCGTTATCATGGTACTGCTCAAGGTGCCCAATGCCGAAGACCCCACACCTTGCAGAAATCGCCAAAATAATAACCAACCAAAGGAATCTGTTAAACCGCAACAGAAGCCAGCGATACCAAATAGATAGAGCGAAGGTACCAATAATTTTTTACGACCCACCTTATCTGCAATCAAACCCACAAAAGGGGCGACTAGCACTGTCCCCAAAGTAAACGCTGTTATCAAATAACTAATTTCCGCTTTACTAATTTCTAGCGCCAAGCCAATAGCCGGTAAAGCGGGAGAGATAGTAAAGACTCCTGCCATCGACAGTGACGTAACCAGATAAATACCCAGCAAATTTTTATTCAAAAGCAATTCCCCAAAACAAAAACGGGGCGCATAAATGCACCCCGTTTACTATAGCCGCTGTAATTATTCCACTGCCAAGCTATCACGCACACAATTCAACATGGCTCTCTCCATTACAAACGCTTTCGATTTTATCGGGTCTGCCGCCGTTTCCATCAACATTTTTTGCCGTGCTATTTGTACTTCGGTTTCCGTTGATTCCATTAACTTTTTATTGCTAATGGTATGCTCCTGAACAAACTTAACCGCCAACTCACGACGCTGCCGGTCGTAGTGTTTAAATTTCTCAATATGATCAGCACCATCGTTAATGATTGCCACCAATTTTTCAGCTAAATTATCGGCATCATGCAAGCCGCCATTCATCCCCATGCCACCCAAAGGATTATTGATATGGCATGAGTCACCCGCCAATACAATACGGCCATTGTAATAAATTTCTGACACTCGCTGATGCACATTGTAGAGCGTGCGATGACCTATATCATACTCGCCATCTTTAGCATAAAGATGCTGCAAGCGCGCCTGAATATAGTCGTCAGACAAATACGTTTCATCTGTAATATCGGATGTCGTTGGCCACAGCACTCGCCATTTTTTCTCTGTCCGCAGAATAACGCACCACTCTTCCGGATCAGAGACGTAATTTACATAAGACAAATTATCGAACACTTGTTCGAACGGGAAGTCAGTACTGACCACTAAAAACTTTTCATCGTAGGTAAAACCACCGTAACCAATACCTGCTGATTTACGTACATTGCTGGAAGCACCATCACAGCCAATTAAAAACGGCGTGGTCAATGTCTCTTTACCCGCAGGCGTTTCAATGTCAACACTGACCAGATCATCGGTCTGGCTACTATCAACAACTTTGCAGCCAAATCGAACTTGCACATGGGGATAGTCTTTCAACATTTCGCCCACAATAATCGTCATCTCGTATTGCTCTAACTGCAAACGGAATGGAAACGCCGTTTCGTCAGCGATAATCGACATATCGAATTCTGCGACTTCACCGGTGCGACGATCACGATACTGGTATTTATCAACCACTAGCCCCTTGGCAATCAGCTTTTCTGTCACGCCTAATTTATCCAGCATTTCCAATGAGGGCGGATGAAACGTGGAAGCGCGTAAATCGATAGGCAAGCTATCTTCTTTTTCCAGCAATATAACCGGAATATCGTGCTGTGCTAGATAAAGCGCCAACAACGATCCCGCAGGACCCGCGCCGGCCACAATTACTGGTTGAGTAGTCGTCATCATATTCACCTAAAAACTTTATTTATCAATCACTTAGATTGAATTAATGGCTAGATCAAGCCACTATTAATATCTTTGATATAACATTATATCATTTGTTTCTGCCGAATTAAATCCTCTTACTCTTAACCACAGCATTCTAACCCCCATAAAAAAAGGGCAACCAAACGGCCGCCCCTTTTGCAATACTCAAATGTAGCTAGAAATTATAGCGAAGACTGAGGCCATAGGTTCTGGGTGGCGCATTAAAAACTGCATAACCACTGTGAACCGGCACATCCAAACCCGCCACGTAAGATTCTTCATCCGTCAGGTTTCTTGCCCACAGCGTGGCCTCCCAAGCACCATCGTTATCACGTAACCCCAACCGTAAATTGAACATATTGGTCGCGTCATTTTCCAGGTTAGGATCTAAATCCTGGGCTAAAAAGAAGGAGTCGGTATATATATACTCCAACCGGGCAAACCACATATTGCCGCCCAAAAGGTCGGAAAAATCCTCATATTGCGAGAAAGTACTGACGGTCAATTCTGGCGAGCTATCCAGCTCTTGTCCTTCCAGATCCTGGGTACACCCGACTGGAAAGAGCTGCCCACTGAGCAGAATATCAAAAGGTGACAAACCGGCAATCGCCTCATTGTACTCGGCACGTGACTGCGCAACTGTACATTCAGCGCCTTTGAACTCCTTGTACTCGGCCTTGGTATAACCCAGAGACCCGCCAGTGACCAGTTTATCGTCGGTACATATTGCAAATCCAATTCCACACCATAGCTTTCAAGACTACCGGCATTGCGCACCGCAATAGAGGCGCCATCAAAAGACTGCGCCTGGAAATCCTCATAGTCCACAAAGAATATCGAGCCGTTAAATTGTAGGCGGCTATCCAAGTAGGTACCTTTCCAGCCCAGCTCATAGTTAGTTGAGGTTTCATCGTCAAAATAATTGTCCTCCGGGCTTGCGGTACGCTGCTGGTTAAATCCGCCCGACTTGAAACCACGAGCTATATTGGCGTAATACATTAACCGCCCATCCTCAGTAGGGTAGTAACGAAAAGTTAAAGTAGGAGACACGTTTTCACCCGACTTACTTTCATCAGTCCTGATATCAGGTCCAAATGGCCCCGCACTCGTGGACGGCGCCGGGTCAGTTATCTGACTCCCTTCACGCTCTTTCTTCTCATAGGTGTAGCGAAGGCCCAAGGTTGCAGTAAACGTATCGCTGACATTCCAGGTAGCCTGACCAAATGCCGCATAATTGGTGGTGGTATGGGTATTGGTATCGGTATTAACAGCAGTACCAGTAACCGGGTCAAAAAACGACGGCGAAATACCACTGACATCCAGGAAAACCGGTGGATCACCACCAAGATTGTAAAAACCACTTAGCACATTACCGGTATTGAGAGCCGCCTGAGAGGCATCGGATAACATGGAAATTGTACCTACGGTATCCATCTCCGAGTAGTAGTAGTAAACACCGACTTGATAATCAATGGTCTCGCCCTCAGGCGAAGCCACCCTAAATTCCGATGAGCGTTGTTCATGATCTACATCCGTAGTGCCGGCCCCCGCATCATAATAAGAAAAATCAGCATCGAATGCAGAGTAGGAGTCATAAGTCCGATACGCATTAATCCAGGTCAAGATAAAATCATTATCCAAATCCTTGACCCACTCTAGCGACACGCCTTCGACATCAACCTCATTGGTGTACTCTCGATCAGCGTATAACTTTCTATCATAAGGATCGGCATCAGGGATCGGTATGCCTACTGTCGACAAATCCGCAAAGCTTAAATTTAAATTGGATGATCCATCATAACTAATAATATCTGGCGCACAGCAAATTGAAGTATCTTTAGACTTATCTACCGATAACGTAAATGAACCCATTTTTTCGGTTTCAAATAAAGCCCGAGCTTTGATACCCCATTTATCTGCATTGTTTAATTCTTTTTGTGGCGCATCCGCAGCAATGTTCTCATCAAAGCCATCGCGCTCTACTTTATATGCTGAAATTCTTATTGCGCTGCCACTATCATTAAGTGGCACGTTTAGCATGCCGCGCGTCTCAACATTGTCATAGTTGCCAACGACTACTTCAGCCGAACCCTCAAAATCACCTACCGGCGCCTTGGAAATAATACTGATAGCACCCGCAGCAGTATTCTTACCGTATAAGGTACCCTGAGGCCCCCGTAAAACTTCCACTCGTTCGATATCCATAAAGTCACCGAGACTCATACCTGCCCGGCCCTGATAGACACCATCAATAAACACCCCCACACTGGGGTCAATACCTGCATTAGAGCCGGCAGAACCAATGCCACGAATACGGATAGAGGTATCGCGGCTACTGGTATTGGAAACAATTTTTAAGCTCGCTGCGTAATTTTCTAGCGATTTAAAATCGGTGACGCCGGCATCTTTAAAGAAGTTTTCATTAAACGCCGAAATTGACATCGGCACGTCTTGCAACATTTCTTGCCGGCGGTTCGCGGTAACAATAATCTCTTCCAACGTGGCAAAAGCTTGATTTTGAATTTGCGCCAAGGCGGTGCCGGTGTAACCGATACTGGTAAGCGCCATAGCTGCCGCAAGAACGGTATTTGATTTTCGCACGATGTTTTTCTCTCCCTATTCATTGAGAATGTTTTTGTTATGTAATTAAAGAGGTAAAACGAGCATCTGGCCATATTGACGCATTAGTAATTCCCCCCAGCAGCTCTCCGAGCACAACAGCTTTTCCCTGCTTATAAAAAACAGTATAGACGGACTTTTTATGTAGGCCATTTTTTATTAGGAATTAACAAATTAAGCGGAGGAAGTGCGAGGTCACGCACACAAATAGGAAGCTAGGTTTTGAAGTTATTCAGAAATAATACTGCATCGGCTTGCGATCTCAGCTTAACGAAGCAGTCTCTAGCAGCGCTCGATGAGCTCAACCAATTCGCCACCAGCGCCACGGCCGCAGACGACCAATCGCCCGTTATAGGGGGCGACATCCATTCTGACCGGTGCAGTAAAGCAGCTCAATTCAAGGTCAGCAATGCTATCAACCTCATAACTAATCATGGCGATACCTGCTGGCAGATGCCCCAAGATATTGGGTCTGGCTTCCGCCGCCTCGATTTGATCAATTTCAATCATGGTATTAGCAGCCAACTGCACGGTGGCTACCGGGTGCTTAAGTTCAAGCTCCCAGCCGTAAGCTGCATTGACTGAAGTAATTTTGGTATCGAATTTATAGTCTTTAACACCACTAAAAGCGGTGTAGAAAGCAGTGGCTGTATCGCGGTCACTGCATACCATCACGGGAATAAATAAACGGTCAACACGACACTGGGCCATAGGGATTTCAAACGGCGGCACTGGCGCTTTAACTTGCGTTAAATAAAGTACTTCTCCTGCTGGGCCAATCACCTGCATGGCGCGAATATCATCACTGACATCCAGATCCGCGGGGGGACGATATAACTCAAACGGCGACCCCACCAGCTCGGTAGCTAATTGATCAACATCAGCAACCACCACCTCCAGGGCCATCCAGCCTTGTTGTTTAAATGGCACCGCTGCAGGGACGAACGCATCCTCTACCACCCTGATCCAACTAACCCCGGATGAAGACACCAGCACTGAAAAGCGAGCACCAACTAACTCAGCAGCTCCCCAAATACTTGCTTGCGCCTCGCTAACTAGACCAGCCTCTTGGACCGTCATCGATAAATAATCAACATAGGCCGCTACCAGAAAATCCAGATCAGCACACACCAGAGTGCCAGTTAACGCAGGACCAATAGCCGGGGTAATGGGGATAAAACTTCAGACATAAGTGAGATTCTGTTTACGGTAGATAGTAAAAAGCGGGCTACTAAAACCCGCTCAGTGATTCATGCTATTCACGCATTGCTAACCGCGATAATCATCCATGCTAATTGACATACGGTAGTGGAATCGTTTGGGGTTGTAATGGCAATACAAAATATCCACTAAACGACCAGCCTCGGTATAAGATCGGCGTGTTAACTTTAATACCGGCTCCCCCACTTTCATATCCAATTCGTTGGCAACAAATTCCTGCGCGGGGACTGCCGTCATACTTTGGTCAATGCGCGTGACTTCAAAACCATTCTCTTTCATCACGTCATAACGAACTCGGGTCTCCAAATCCTTCATACTGAATCCGCGCTCAAGGCCAACAGTCCAGCTAATGTAATGCGCGAAAGGTTCACCATCTTCAGCACTGCGAACACGAATAACCCGATGCGCCTTATCATCTCCGTCTAAACCTAACTCCACTCGAATATCACCAGGCGGCACCAACATACCAATATCCAACACCCGCACCTTGGTATCGCGCCCCATGCTAGCCAATTTCTCCAGCATTCCGGTTAACGGCGCGTGTACCGGTTCAGGGTCATAATGATGGGTCACGTGAGTACCCTTACCCCGTCTACGCTCCACCAGTTCTTCAGCCGCCAATTCATCCATGGCGCGCTTGGCGGTAATCCGCGAAACGTTAAACGCTTCCGCTAATTGCTGCTCGGTCGGCATTTGCGTGCCGTGGGCGATAGAACCATCCAAAATTCGATTTTTTAGCAGCGTGTACATCTGATAGTAAAGCGGCGTCGGCGCTTCGCCGCGCAATGAACTCAATTCATGCTGGGTAAATAATTTATCAATGATG
Source organism: Oceanicoccus sp. KOV_DT_Chl (assembly GCF_900120175.1). NCBI lineage: Bacteria > Pseudomonadati > Pseudomonadota > Gammaproteobacteria > Cellvibrionales > Spongiibacteraceae > Oceanicoccus > Oceanicoccus sp. KOV_DT_Chl. The sequence goes on along the minus strand of NZ_FQLF01000002.1, from coordinate 2,187,481 downwards.
AAATCCATGGATGTGCCTTTGCAGTGTTTTTGTTTTTTCGACGCCTTTAGCTAAGCGTTCCTAACCCCGACTATATTGCCGGGTAATTTGCGAGCAAGCTAAAAATTCTATACATAACAGTGTGTTGCCCAAGTAACCATAATGATAGTACATTAAGGCTATCATTGCTCTAGTTACCTTGTACTAGCACGCTAGGACAACGCTTTAATTCACATCCATACAATCGGCTGCTAACTGATGTTTCACCAACGCCCTTACCGATTTATCCGCAACTTCATAGTACCGTCCATCCTTGGACTCTGCCTGTTATTCAGTGGCTGTGAGCAACAACAAGCACCCGCAAATCAGGCCAAAATTGTTGCAATCACCGTACCGGGTACGCCGTGGTACGACAGTTGGATGACCCTACAGCAGCGCTTGGACCAAATACCCGGCACCCCACTCAAGCCAGTGTTCTATATTTCAGGTCAGTTAGGCAGCGAAGAGAGTACGCTCTCCCAACTGCGCCGCGGTCGAGTACATATTGGCGGCTTCTCACTGCAAGGCGCCTCGTCCATCGTGCCAGAATTAGGCTTATTGCTAGCACCTTATTTATTCGACTCTTTAGCCGAGGTGGACTTTGTGATGGATCACTATCTTAGCGACACCTTTAGCGACATGTTTGCGCAACAAGGTTTAGTCCTATTAGGCTGGGCTGAAGTGGGCTGGACCAATGTCTATAGTCGCGACCCCATTCTCACACCTGCTGATAGCGCTCATAAAAAACTTCGCTCCAGCAACGCGCTCTCCTCACAACTTTTTGTGCAGGCCATTGGCGCTGATATGGTGCCACTACCCTTCCCGGATATTATGCCGTCATTACAAACCGGTTTAATTGATGGCGGCGAGAGTGGCAGTATTTTTTATGCACTGGCTGGGATACCGAAAGAGGCGCCCCACCTCACCTTGACTCGACACGCCTTTGATACCGGCATGTTTCTCGCCAATAAAGCCTGGTTCGATCAACTGACCGAAGAGCGGCGACAAGCATTACGTCGCAGCCTGCCAACTCTGGATGAACTGAGACAATCCGTGCGCAATGCCGAAGCGACATTACTGGCTGACCCGCAAAGTCATAACGTCACTATCCACAAACTAAACGCCGCTCAACGCCAGCAATGGCGTCAAGCCACCGCCAAAAATCATGATTTATTAATTGAAAAAATAGGCGGCAACTCCGCAACAATATATCAGCTACTGATGCAAGGAAAACGGGACTTTACTCAGCGGCAATCGCCATGACCCAGCGCATTATTATTTTTGACGGCGTGTGTAAATTCTGCCACTTTGCGGTGAATTTCATTATTCAGCGCGACCCTAATTGTCAGTTTGTTTTTGCTCCCATGCAATCAGCAGCCGCCAAACAACTCTGCCAACAATATAACATTGATAACATCGATTTAAATACACTGGTTTTAATTCAAAACGATCATTGTTTTATTCGCAGTCGCGCGGTTTTTAAAATATGCGCGCAGCTGACTGGCGCCTGGGGATTGTTATCAATTTTTTCTGTACTGCCACAAGCCATCACCGATCTACCCTATCGTTTTATTGCTCGCTTCCGCTACCGACTCTGGGGTCGGTTTGATAGCTGCCCGCTACCATCCAAAGCTACAAAAAAACGCTTTCTAGACGATAGTTAAAACAAAAAATTAACGCCTAGCATCTAAACCAGTGAAAAAGTATTGCCTGCCGTTATCAATACATCCTCACCACAAAGATCCATGGCCTGTATTTTTTGCATAAGCGCAATATCTTCAGAGTAAACCACCGTACGCTTAGCATCTGCCACATCGCAAACAGCAATAGCACGACTAGCATCATCACCATTAAACAATACCGTGCACGCAACTATGCGTCCTTTGCCGGCCACCCCATCCACAAGCTCTATTGCGTGGCATTCCGATTTTGTTTGCGCGGTAACGTCAGCAAATTGAAACCCATTGGTAGCGGGCATATTCGACCACACGCCAAACCCCTGCTTTGTCAACATACCACTCACAGAAGTTACCAACGCATTGCCGCTCTCACCAACCGCACGCCCCTCACGTAATAGTTCAGCGATACGACAGGTGGCTTGTAACACATAATTATTCAGTGGCCCGCCACCAAACGTCATACCACCAGTAACTGTCAACGATTGATCATAGTGAATACCCAATTCATCGGCATAAATTTGTACGGCTGCGGGGAAACAGCTGTAGAGATCCAAATGTGTTAATTCGTTAGGCTCAAGACCACTAAGCTCCAATGCCTTTTTGCCCGCCAGTTTGGCGCCCTTGCAACGATGCAACTCGGTTCGCTGGGAAGTATTTACCATGTGATTGGATTCGGTACTCGCCAAAGGATAGATCCATTTACTTTCCGGTATCCCTAATGCACGCGCTTTTTGCACTGAACAAAAAATCAGTCCTGCCGCCTGATCTACATTCCACTGACTGTTGTGCAATTTTGTATAGGGAAATGCCAACATTTTATTTTTACCCTGCGGATTGCGAATTTCCTCTGCACTGACTTGATTACGATTCCAGGCATGAGGATTATCTACCGCCACCAAACTAAAATTTTCATACAGCTCGGCGATACTATCCCGGTGCTGCTCAACACTAACGCCACGAGCATGGCACAGTGCTGACTCCATCAACGCATAATACCCGACCGGCATAGCAAGTCCCGCATTCGCTTCAATCGGTGACCAGAGTTCAGCCTCTGGCGTTAAGGTAATATCGGGGGTGACATCCGCTTGTTGAAAATCTTCATCCAATGCTGTGTTAGTGATGGTGCTGCGCAACTGTCGGTATTTGGCTTCGCCACCAGCAACGATGGCAATATCTATCTCCCCATTCGCAATCTGGACACAAGCATCAGCGATCAAACTTTGTTGCAACACACCAATTTCTGCCAGCACAGTAGTCGCGTTAGTGGCGCCAATTTCATCAGCAATTATTCTGGCAGGGTCAGAGTAAGCCCACATACCTCGTGGTACTGCAATCCGCTCAGCATCCACTAACAGATATTCACTGCCAGCATCAACGGCTGCCGTCTCCACAGCTTCAACCATAAGCTGATAGACTTCACTCGCTTCTAACGGGTCTCCGTTGCGCTGTTGCGCTACACCCACACCCACTAACACCGGCGTTAACGGGTCAACTTTTTCAATCATATTGTTGAGAACCTTTGAGCTTACTGTATCCAAGTTACAACACTGCTTCGGCTAAAAATTCCATATTGCTAACAGTATCATCGTAGTTACCTGCATGGCCCATCAATAATTCGGTTACTGGGGAGTTTTTCCAATCAGTTATACGTTCGCGAATTCTATCTTTAGGCCCGACCAATGAAATCTCATCAACCAAGGCATCTGGCACCGCATTAATCGCGCCCATCTGATCACCACTCATCCACAAGTCCTGTACTTGCTGAGCGGCATCACCAAACCCCATACGACCCATTAAATTTTTATGAAAATTGTCTTCTTTCGCACCCATGCCACCCAAGTATAATGCCATCGTCATTTTTCCTGGCATCAGCGCTTCTTCCAGGTTCTCGTTCACAATCACATTCACCATGGCGATGATTTCAAAATCATCTTTTTTATTTTTTAAACTGTCATCAAAAATATCCATTCGGTAGGGTGAGACAAAAATCGGAAGCCAGCCGTCAAACTGCTCCGCAGCCAAGGCTATATTTTTTGGCCCTTCAGCACCCAAAAATAAGGGGATTTTTTTTCGTAGTGGATGAGTAATGCTTTTAAGTGGCTTACCCAAATTCAAACTGTCAGGGCCGTTATAAGGAAGGTGGTACTGCGCGCCATCCAGCGTGACGCCTTGTTCGCGGGCAATAACCTGATTAAAAATATCCTGCCACTCCTTGGTGCGCTGTAATGGTCGTTTAAATTGCTCGCCATACCAGCCTTCCACCACTTGCGGGCCAGAAACACCCACACCCAGCGCCAGCCTGCCGTTACTAATATGATCTAAAGTCAGTGCCGACATGGCCGCGCAAACCGGTGTCCGCGCCGAGATCTGCATAACCCCGGTGCATAAACGAATTTTATCCGTATGGGCTGCTATCGCGGCCAATGGCGTAAAACAATCTGAACCATAAGCTTCCGCGGTGAATACAGAATTAAACCCTAGCTGCTCGGCTTTTTGTGCTAATTCAATAAAGCGATCAGTCGGTTGTTTCTGCCAATACCCTTGATGTAAACCAATTTTCATTTCTCAATACTCCAAGGCGTTGATTTTCGATTAGATTTTCACAAGCGCATTATTATAGGCGCCGACAATCAAGCGTCCTATAACATTTACGTTCAAACCGAGGGATTAAATGACCTTATATGTCAGTAGCGAAACGGGATAACACGACTGAATTCAGGCGGAGAGCTGAGACCGGCGAGACCGGGATTTTGCTGTTTTGGGCGGCGGAAATACCCCCCAGGGGACTTCAGTAACGGCGGCCAAGCGTTGATACTCAGTCATTGGCATACGAATTAATTCCGAATGATTACCTGCATTAAAGGCAATCTCTTGCTGGCGATCAAACACCGGCACCATATAAGTATCCAAGCCGAACAAATGTCCAAAGGGAGGCATGGCACCCAGCTCGCAGCGTGGAAAACGACGGGCAAATTCATTTTCAGTCGCCAGCACCACTTTATCAACGGACAGCACGGCCTGAAGTACATCCGGCGCCACATGATAATGCGCAGGCAACACCATCATCGCTAGCTCGCCATCAACTTTTATCATTACTACCTTGGCAAAATTTTGGCCCTGAGTGTGACTGGCCTGGGCTGTTTCCAGCGCAGTATAGGCTACTGGATGTCGATCAAGCCGGTAATTTGCTTTTTGCCTATCCAAATACTCGATCAGTAATTGTCCCGACATGACCTCACCCTCACTATTATCAGCAATCGAATTTAGTCGATTGTGAAAATGACTGCAGCACTTTACTTGGACTATTTTTTTATAAGCTGATAGCTCAATAAGTTATGCATCAAAGCTATGGTGACACTTAAAGAAAATAGGTTTCACGGTTGATTCAATTAAAAAAATAGATTTTTAACCCTATGCTCAATCAGCACGGAAAGCACATAAGACTAGCCACTAACAAACAGTAGCAATTATTAAACACAAAAAAGGCCCGGCTGGGGAGACGGGCCTGAAATACCACACTGGGGTTGGTGGTAAAAAGTCAGCAGCTACTAGCTCGCTTTAGCTTGTTCTATATTAGTCACAGAGGTAGGGCTTAAAATTTGCTCCAGCACATCGGGGCGGCCTTTACAGGCCTGAGCCACTAGCTCTTTATTTTTAGCCAGCAATAAACCAAAGGCTTCAGCCGATTTTTCATCCACGCCCTTGATCTGGCTTTCCAATAACTGAGTAAACTGCTCAGCCAATTCAAGCATTTTATCGTAGGCATCTGCCTCTTTTTTATCTTCAAACATAGAGCCATCCCGATCACACTGCCATATTGCTACTACAGCCATTATTATTACCTCTTGCCCAATCTCAAAAAGTTAGAGTTTTTGCAGCCAGTGCACTAGCGCAAACCATATACTGTATATTAATACAGTATATGGTTTTTGCAAGCGTTAATTATTAAATACCGGCGATAAAAAAAGCCGGGGCTTTAAAGCAACCCGGCTATTTTTCGCGAAGCAACAATACGCCTCAATAATTAATTATTACTATACCTTTGCAATCACTTCGTTAGCATACCAATCCATCATCGCCAGTTTCTCTGCCACACTTTTATCATCAGGTTCCTGTTCATAAACATTGCGGAAACCCACTGTAACTTCCGTAACCCCGATATCCTCTAGCTGCCTGATACCGTCAGCACTGAAGGCCTCGGCCCCCATCGCCGACATTTCAAAAGGAAGATGATCGCGACCAAACTCTTTGCGCAGGGTATTAATTTCGTCGATATAAGATTTGGTAGTCGCCAAATCCGCACCGGCCGCAATCCAGCCATCCCCTAATAATGCCGCTCTTTTCAAAGCGGGCTTCGAATGACCGCCAATCAAAAAAGGCACTGGTTGAGAAGGGACGGGGCAGAGTTTTATTTCAGGCATATCAAAAATCTCGCCTTTATAGCCAAAATAGTCTCCACCCATTAAGCCGCGAATAATTTCAACCATTTCGTCCATGCGCTTGCCACGCTTGGCCCAGGGAATTTGTGCGATCTCAAAATCCTCTTCCCACGGACTAATCCCCACACCAAATTTAAACCGATTGTTACTGAGCACCGCCAAACTGGATAATTGCTTCGCTGCAATGGCTGGCTGACGGATCGCCAATTTCACCACCGATGTTGTGAATGTCAACTTGGTGGTTACCGCCGCCAAATGTGCTGACAATAACAGCGGTTCGATAAAGGGTACTGACTCCAAGAACTCACGACTACCGTCAGCATTGTACGGGTATTGCGACGTCGCTTCTTTTGGATAGCAAATACTTTCCGGCATGGTAACGCCATCAAATCCGCGCTCTTCAGCGCCAATACTGAGAGGCACATATTGATCTGCCGGGCACATCCCGTGGTGATAATTGTATTTCATACTTTGGCGTCCTCTTTTACTGTTACAGCTGATCCGGCCAGCACCGATGATCAATCATTAACGCAGTATATGTAGATGATTTGTGCTTTTCAGTAAAAACTTGGTATGCCACCCATAGGGTGCTGATCGGTTTAATTTACTAACCTGCCTGGCGGGCTGAGACAACACAATGGAGAGGTCGGCAGGCAAGCACACAGACAAATTTAGAGTGGCTGGTGCAAATCACAGGGTGGGAAGGTAAAACCGCTCAAGTCAGATACCCCCCAAAATGAACGGCTAATATCCTTAAAGATCGCGCAGCTCAGCTTCCAATCGAGATAACAAGTCCATCAATTTAACGCTATTGCTTTCCATATTTTGCAATGCCCGCAATGCCGTTTCCTGATCATCCAGCATTTTATAGTTCAGCGCTTCGATACCTAAACGATTCAACTCACTGAAAGGATGCTCTAGCGCAGAGTAAGTCGGCAGGCGGGCACTCACCTCCAAACCGTCCCCTTTTAACCACTGCCAAAAATAGCTGCGCCCCTGATCGGAAAGTTCATCGATGGATTGATCAGACAAGCCCAGCACCACACGATATACATCCAGCTTCCATACGGTCACTTCCGTCTTGATCGTTTGCACTAGACTGCTACTCGCCGAGCCGCCAATAACCAATTGCATACGACGCGCTAATTCCAAGGCGCTATTCACTGTTGCCAGGATGTTACCGGTAGATTCAGCCACCAAGCGACAATCATCAGATACATCGCGGATCTGCTGATCAGTACTAATTGTTTCAGCACCAATGCTATCAACCAGCGAACCAATTTCAGCAGCGGCTTCGCTGGCACGTTGCGCCAAGGTACGCACTTCATCGGCGACTACCGCAAAGCCACGACCTTGTTCACCGGCACGGGCAGCTTCAATAGCCGCATTCAACGCCAGTAAGTTGGTTTGGGCCGAAATATTATTGATCACCTCGACAAACTTGACGATATCTTCCGACAGCGCTTTTAGCCGATCTATATTTTCGCAGCTACGCGATGCTTTTTCATCGATACCCGCCACTTCCTTTTGAATATTCCCCAACGCGATGGTGCTGTCATTAAATACCGACGTCGTTTGCTGGGTTTTATTCCGCTCCTGGTTCAATTGCGTGGCTGATTGCGCGATCCCCTCACGGACATCTTTAAGCGCTGAGCCACTACTTAGCCACAACGCTTGAATTTGCTGATATGCGAGATCGGCTTCCGAGCGCTCATTTTTATGCCGGGATAGGTCATCAAACTTCAGCTGAGCCTCGTCACGCTCAGCACGTAACTGTGCAATCTCCCCTTCCAGCGAGGTGGCTTTTGCCTGCCATTGTTCGGCTTCTTTCTTATATTTCCACCACATACCTATACTCGCTCTACTCAGATCAGGAAAAACAAAACATTAAGCCACTATCGACCTTAGACCCAAAAACTTAATAGGCCAATCCTATTGACCATAGTACAGAGCGCACTAATGGGAAAGCTGTAAGAAATAGAACGTCAAGGAGGGAATTGACTACAGCAGCCTTAAATAGCAAGGCTATTTAAGGCTGCTCGGGGAAATATAGATCAATTAATAGTCAATATATCGCTAGACACTTTAGTGATGATCTTCTCTGCGGTATTACCGCGCCAGCGTCTGCTTCGATTACGTGTTCCCAACATCACCAAATCGGCCCCCAGCTCTTTAGCAACAGCAGCAATAACCTCTTCTGGCTCACCGGCACGGACATGAATATTAGCTGTATCAACCTTGGTCTCATTGGCCAACTTGGCGCGATCAGGGTAACTCAAGGAATCCTTATAGGCATTGACGATATGCAATTCAGCACCTGAGCGCTCAACCAGCCAACGGCCCCGCGTGATAATCAGCTCGTTCAGGCGCTGATAGGAGGGCTTGTGAGACTGGAAGTGGACGGCGGCCAAGATAATCTTGCGCTGTTCTGGCGAGTTAGGTTGCACCACTAACACCGGACACTTTGCCGTACGCAACAAGCGCCAGATAGACTCATTAAATATACGTTCATGATCGCTAGGGCGGCTTACCAACGGCAACATCAGTAATTCGGGGTCAATCTTTTCGGCAGCGGCGATAATCGAGCCATACCAGTCATCGGACCAACTCATTTCCAACGAATACTCTAAGCCCGAAGACTGCAAGGGTGTAATAACGTTCTGAAACAGCCAGTTACTATCGCGGTGCATAGCGGGATTACCGGCGGAGGTATCGGTATTATCGCAATCGACAGCCATAAAAATGTGCAAGCGTGGTGGCGATATACCGGGGATCTGGCCCGCATTTAAATTAGCAGTATTCAATGCGCGATTCAAAGCCAAAGGCTTATCTTGTGCCGGATCAACCACAATAAAAATAGTCCGCTCTTTTTCTGTCGACATAACTAAACTCCGTAACAATATTTCCAATAACCAAAATGTAACCTTTTATAACTGCGAGGAGTATAAACTGCCAGACCTACTTTGCCGAATAATCTTTGCCAAGTCTTTACACTAAACTCTTTGTCAATATTTGGAAGTCAATAAATGCGCAATAACCTCATCCTTTTAGTGATAGCCCTACTCGTAGGCGCCATCTACTTTAGCTATCAGCTCGTGCATCCAGCCGCGCCGACAAGCCAGGCTTTCATTAATGGCAATGTTCTTACCATGGACGCCAGCAACAGCCGGGCACAGGCAGTGCTACTCAAGGGAAATATAATCAGCGCCATTGGCACTAACGACACCATCCAGCCGCTTATCGACGACAATACTGTCATCCATGATTTACAGGGAAAAACACTCATCCCTGGTTTTATCGATGCCCACGGTCACTTTCCCGGTTCCGGTATGGCGGCGCTCAGTGTCGACCTGAACAGTCCGCCTATTGGCAAAATCAGCAATATGGGCGAAATCATCGATGCCTTACAACAGCATGCGACCAGCATCCCCAAAGGAGAGTGGATTTTAGGCATCGGCTATGACGACTCCTTGCTCGCCGAGCATCGCCACCCCACCCGAAAAGAATTGGATCTAGCACTGCCCGACCACCCGGTCTTCCTTTGGCATATCTCAGGGCATATGGGAGTCGCCAATAGTGCCGCGTTAATTGCGGCAGGGGTTGATGAATCAAGCCCTAACCCGGAAGGTGGCGTCTATGCCAAAGATAGCAATGGTCAGTTAACCGGTTTACTGGAAGAAAATGCCGCCATGGCAGTGCAGGCACTGGCGATGGATTTTTCCGTATTCGATTTTCTAACCATGATCCAAAGCGCCTCTAAAGAATACGCCAGTGTCGGCGTGACTACCGCCCAAAGCGGCGCGATCGAAGGAAAGATTACCCAGGGCTTGGCTTTAGCTAATACATTAGGACTCATTCCACAACGGCTGGAACTGTGGCCCATATTCAACACCATGGGGACAGAACTGCTGGATGGCTCATTTAATACCAATGACTTTGAAAACGATAAAATTCATATTGGCGCTATTAAGATAATAGCCGACGGTAGTATTCAAGGTTACACAGGTTATTTAAAAGAGCCCTATTACGTCCCCTACCATAATGATGCAAGCTATCGCGGCTACCCCCGAGTCCCGACTGCTGAACTTAATCGCTGGGTCGAAGACTTTCACCGCGCCGGCTACCAAATTGCAATCCACGGCAATGGCGATGCTGCCATCGATGACATCCTCACGGCGATTGAATTAGCACAACAGCAGTACCCACGGGAAGATAGCCGCCACATTATCATTCATGCGCAAATGGCTAGAGAAGATCAGCTCGATAAAATGAAAACACTGGGTGTCACCCCCAGCTTTTTTGTAGCCCACACCTATTATTGGGGCGATCGCCACCGGGATATTTTTATGGGGCCAGAACGCGCCGCCCAGATGAGCCCAACCGCTAGCGCACTAGCCAAAGAACTACCGTTCACCATTCATCTGGATACCCCGGTAGTCCCAATGGACCCCTTGTTTTTAGTGTGGACCGCCGTCAATCGCCTTAGCAGTAGTGGCGCTGTGATTGGGGCCGAGCAACGCATCGCCCCCATTAATGCCTTGCGAGCCGTTACCATTGATGCTGCCTGGCAAATTTTTCAAGAACAAACCCGGGGTTCAATTGAAATCGGTAAACTCGCCGACCTGGTCATCCTCAGCGCCGACCCAACCACACAAGCCCCGGAAACGATCAAAGATATTCAAGTTGAACAAACACTGGTAGGCGGTATCACTATCTTTGATCGAAAAAAATAAACTAAAAAATTTTGTGCATAGCATTTATTCCTATAAGCACAAGCAACAAAACTGCAGCACAAATCGTTATACTGTTTCCGTGATCAATTTACTTATCGAAAAAATTTACTACGATTCAATAACAAATGTGCCAACAAAAAGCACTGCCTTACAGCCGGAGAAAGCCATGGATACATCCAGACATAACCTCGAAACGCTCTTCGAACAATTAGGGCTCTCCAATCACCCGGAATCTATGGATGCATTTATCAGTAACAATCACTTACCTAAAGAAATCCCATTAGAGCAGGCGGCTTTTTGGAGCGCCGGTCAAGCACAATTTATTCATGAAGCGATCGAGCAAGATTCTGACTGGGCTGAAGCTGTCGATCAACTAGACGCGCAACTGCGGCACTAACTTATCCCCAGGTGCTTTCCGCTAAACTGACTTTCGCTCCCGGCTGCTCCGCGCCTGAATAAATCCAAGTACCATTTTTCAGCGCTATCTTTAGCGCTCTTGGTATCGTATGCTCTCGCCACCAATCTACTGCACACTGCAATAAATCAAGCCTTTCACTTAACAATAATTTAGCACCTTTATGCCTCCAAGATATGTTGATATCGATAACACCATCACCTGGTCACCCTGGAAAAAAAGACTCTGTGATAACTGTAGTTCGCTATGCTGTACACTCCCGGTCGAAGTACACACAACTGACTTGGTGCGCATGGGGCTAATTCACCCTTTCGAAATGGAAGAACCGGCAAAAAATATTGCCAAGCGCTTGAAAAAAGCAGGGATTATTTCGCACCTGAATGTGAGAGACTCGATCTTCACCCTGGCGCAACACTCCAGTGGAGACTGCTTGTATTTAAACCGGGAGACACGACGTTGCACCATTTACCCAACACGCCCGGAAACGTGCCGTAACCATCCCGCCATTGGCCCGCGCCCAGGTTTTTGTCCACATGAAGCGCGCTAGCGCAACCAGATAAAATCGACGCTGTACCAACTAATGACACTAGCGCGGTATCTCCAAAAAAACTAATCAAACAAACCTATCTGTTGATCAATAATACCCGCCAGACTTTCACCCATGAAATACAGTATCCCATCTGCCACCGGCGCTAACTGGCGGTCAATGTAGTGTTGATAATCTATCAATGAATGCTGAGCCACCAGAGGCTCGGCACCACTGACAGTGATCACATATTCTACCCAGTCCCCGCGCCGAATTTTTTCGCCATAGGCCGCCGCTTTTTTGGCCGCCTGCACATGCGGCGGGATGTTGCGCTGATATTCATTTAATTTACGGCGCAAGCGTTTGCGGTAGACCAAATTCTGGTCGTGTTCGCCGGCTAACACCTGCTTCACTAGCAACTTAATATAATCGCGGTAAGGTTCATTAAAAAAAACGCGACGATACAATTCCAATTGAAAGTCACGCGCCACTTTGGTCCAGTCAGTGCGTACATTTTCTAATCCTTTAAACACTAATTGCGGCTGATTATTTTTCATCACAACACCGGCATAGCGTTTTTTACTGCCCAGATCCGAGCCTCGCACTGTCGGCATTAGAAACTGCTGATAAAGCGTTTCAAACTCTATTTCCAGCGCACTCTCAATACCGTATTCTTTTTGCAGGCGCTGCTGCCACCACTGATTAAGCTGCTGTGCCAATTGCGCCGCCACTGTACTGGCCTGCTCCGCTTGCTGCACATCTTTCAACCAGACAAATACCGAATCGGTATCCCCATAAATAACCGACCACCCCTGCTGCTCTATATACTCGGCAGTTTGCTGAATAATTTGATGGCCTCGCTTGGTAATGGAACTGGCTAGCCGCGAATCAAAGAAACGACAGCCGCCAGAACCCAACACACCATAAAAAGAATTCATAATAATTTTTATCGCTTGCGACAAGGCCGAGTCATGTTCAACTTTAGCCTGATCGCGAAGCTGCCAAAGCTCTTTAATTAGCGCCGGCAATATGTTTTTATTTTTGGCAAACCATGCCCCCTTAAAACCAGGCACCAACTCTGTCTGATCCATATCGGCATGAGCACCTAAAGCCATACCCATGGGATCAATTTTAAAGCTGCGAATAATACTCGGATACAGACTTTTAAAATCCAGCACTGCCACGTGTTGATAAATACCTGGCCGCGACTCCATCACAAAACCGCCCGGGCTTTGCTCCACGTCATCAGCCAGATGTCCATTGGGGGCAACGAAGCCCTGTCGATGTAATAACGGCAAGTATCTGAAATCAAAGGATGCAACAGAGCCACCGATACGATCCAAAGGCAACCCCGTCATGCAGGTACGGGCAATGGCAAAATCAATCAACTTGGTTTTTTCAAAAATATCCCATACCAATTTACAATCCTGGATATTATATTCGGCCAATGCGGATTTATTTTTTTGATACAAATCAGTAATCTTTTCACCCCGATCACTGCCCTGAATCAACTTACCATCAGCCAGCAATTCGTTGGCGACGTTATTAAGAGAAAAACTTTCAAATTGATAAAAAGCAGCCTTTAGTAAATCAATTCCATCCAGTACCACCCGACCGGGAATAGTGATGGCTCGCCGCTCACTTTCATCATCCATGGTGCGCATTCGGGCCACACCTTCCCGTCCTCGCTCACCGCGGCCACAGCGAAACGGCAACTGATGTTTTTCACAGAGCTGATACAAAAACCACATATCAAAATTGACCACGCTCCAACCAATAATAATATCGGGGTCGTATTCGGCCAGCCATAAGAAAAACGCCTTGAGCAACGACTGTTCATTAGCAAATACCACAACATGTTCGGCCACCGGCTGATCGGCAACCATAAACACATGCTTTATTTCCTGATCTTTTTCGCGCGCATAAATCCCAATCGAATAAAGCGACAACCCCTGCATCGCTGTTTCGATATCTAAAGATATGACTTTCAGGGTAGGACGGTACTCAGAGCTGGTAATCGTTGCCTGTTGTACCAAGCTATAACGCTGACGTTGTTTGGTATCACCACGAAGCCGCAACGAACCACGCACAAAACGTTCCATCAAAAAACGATCAGCAGGATTAATGTCCGCTTCCAGCGGGCTCAACCCTGCCGCCACCAAATGATCACGTGCTTCACGCAAAGTTCGTTGCGAATTAAAATAGTAGGCCTCCACAGTACGCAGTGAAAAATCCTGCATGGCTACGGCTTTACGAGACCAGCCATGAAAACGCTGTAACAATTGATCGGCCTCAGCACAGTTTTCTACAGGCAAAAAAAACACCACCTCTTGAGGTGGTGCTAGTAATTTTATCGGCCCATACTCTGTAGATAACCAATACTCCAGCTCTACACCTTGGGCAGCAGCATTACGACTATCACGCCACTGACGGGTTAGAATAAAACCTTGCTGGTCTGGCACAGAAATGGCAACTCATTGTCATCAAAAAATCATCGGAAAAGTCACCGGCTGATTCCAGCTAGCGCTCAGCTAGTTAAATATTACTCAGAAATGCCTTTAATTTAGGATCAGAAAACAAACGTACCAACGTATCTGACAACAAGGTGTTAATCATTTCTTCGTTGCTCGCCATACTGGGAGTAACCACCGTCTGCCGTTCGGAATTTGTTTTGTATCGACCAGTATAAGTTTCATTACCAGCGGTAAGCTCTACCCCCAATATCGCACCTAACATTACTTTTTTTCCCACTGACTGTTCAGGCACATCGTAGCTCAACTTTTCGATAATAATTTTCATATTGGCAGTAGCTTCAGGGTTATTTACATTAAAACCCTGCACCGCTAACTTGGCCTCTGCCGCGCGCGCAATGGCAGTATCCAACTCATTAGCGAGAGTAATGACACTGGTATCTTTATAAACACCGCCGCGGCTACCTAAAGCCTTCTCCTCACGCGCATCTTCTACTGTGACACTGACTGCACGGCCGCTACCATAATGTTCAGCAGTGGTATCGATTTTTGGGTTGATGGTGATTTGCTGTGGGCTATAGGCACAAGCAGCCGTAATCAATACGATAAAACTTATCAAAAGCGTTTTTACAATAGATGCGTTCACTATATATCCTTTAAAATAATTGAGTGCAGTTACAATCAAGCAAACCACACGATAGTAATTAATCAGCCTTCATCAACCCTGAGACAATAAATCGCGCAAATCAATAATCGCGGCATTGGCTCTGGAAATATACGAAGCCATCACTAATGAGTGATTAGGCAAGATACCAAAACCACTGCCATTTAAAATGACCGGGCTATAGACCGTCTGCTGCGTCGCCTCCAACTCACGAATAATTTGCTGTAAACTGACTGCCGCATTTTTCTGCTTTAATACTTCCGAAAAATCAATTTCGACTGCCCGCAAAAAATGTAACAAAGCCCAGGCTGAACCGCGGCTTTCATAAAATACATTATCAATTTTATTCCACGGGGTTTTAACTTCAAGCTCACTGGGCGAGTAAGTAGACTGTTCAGCTGCTACATCACCGGCCAAGTCGGTATTTAAACGACGCTTATCGACACTAGCGCTAAGTCGTTGCGACAAACTACCTAAACGTGATTCCACAATCGCCAACCAATAGCTCAAATTATCAGATCGAGAATAAAATTGTGAACCAATATTGCCCTGATCAGCCAACCGGTCAAGATAGCGATCCATATGCTTTATTGCCGTGCGATATTCTGACTCGGTTGCAGGTACTGCCCAACTATCACTGGAAAAATTCAAACTGGGCTCGGCCTTACCCAAGTCGACATCTTCCTGTGACTGGGATTGTGAGCGACTAAAACTTTCGCGCAGTGCCCGAGTCAAATCGCGGCTCTGAATTAACACCCCGTATTCCCAGCTGGGCATATTATCCAACCACAAACCAGGGGGCAGAATATCATTACTTAAAAAACCGCCAGGCTTTTCCAATAACACAGTAGTTACTTCTATCAACGCTGCAGTAGTGACCGAGCCCACCACCACGTCTTGCTGATGCTCAGCGGAATGCACCATCGCGTTATCACTCACTGAAAACTGATCGGGCATCATAGACCAGTAAATACCAACCCCAGCAGCCACTAGTAAATACAGGACTAAAAGTATCGCCACTGTACGCGGCAATACACCACCACCTAATACATCAGCGCCATCTTCACGCCAGTGCCGAATGCGTTGTTTAATCGATTCCATAATGCTCTCTATTTTATTGCTATCGTGACCGTAACTTCGGTAACTATTCTTTTAAAACACTGCGCACAGTTAATTCAGTACTAACGGTATCACCCTCTTCAGTGCTTAATTCTATCGTAACCTTATCCCCTTCACGCAAGGGCTGATGCAAACCCATTAGCATTAAATGATGGCCACCGGGTTTAAACGAAAATGAGCTGGTAGACGGTACTGTAATATCATTCACTTTTTCCATTCGCATCATACCGTCGTTATGTATATGCCTATGGATTTCAGTTTTCGCTGCACTGGGACTTTTTACATTGACTATTTTTAGCGGTCGATCGGTAGCATTCAACACTCGCAAAAATGCCGCTGTATTGGGCTGGCCAGGGGTAACCCGCGCACATAACCGTCTTTAATAACTAGCTGCGCACTCGCTATTAACGACCAGCACAAACCAATACCAGCAAACAAAACAAAACGAAAAACTGACAAATGGCACCTCTCATATTTAAAACCTGATGGCTACTATACCTTATTACCAACACGCTTATTATGCTTTATTACACGATCACTATGGCAAACTTAAATCAATTTTAGTCCAAGTCCAATAACACAATACGCGGCACCTGCCCGATTTCGATATTACCCCGCAGACGAAAACCGTCCACTGCTGAACGCATCTGTTGATACACCCAACGCCCCTCCGCATCGTTGCGAGCAACAATTAATAATCGCGACTGCTTAGCCCGTGCTTGCTGCGCCAACTCAGCTAGCTGCTGTTGAATGAGTTCATTACGCGCCGACAATGCACCAACCGGCAGCAATACTTCACCTGTTCGTACTGTCTGTTTATAACGCTGGCGAATCGCCTCTGTGGTAAGGGGGTTAGCAGCAATCATCTCTGCACGCCGCAGCATTTGTTCTGCCAAACCCAATCGGTGACTATCGAATGCCTGCTCCGCCAACTGCAAGTAGCGACGGGTAATTTCATGCATACCCCAATGCGCCTCGGCATTCTCCTGATCGACAGCCAGCACCTGCCGATACCAATCATAGGCACTGTCAAACTCAGGCACCATCAACCGATCATCAGCCAGCGCTTGCTGTGCATTGGCCAGCATCACCCTAAGCTGCTGACGCTGCCCGGCAGCTGATAGCTGCCGGGCTGGCTCTGGCTGAACCAGCGCCTCCACCACCGGTGCAGGCATCGGCTTTGCCACAAAACCATTACAGGCCACTAACGAAAATCCAAGCAGGCTATAAACCAGGCCACGCTGCATTATCCACATCAACATTTAAACCTCATTGAGACACTCGCATAAAATAAGATAATGGGTATGGTGCCACAGTTATTAAACAATATTGCGCTACAATAACCGACACTAACAGTCAGGGAACTAAGCAAGGGTTTACCAGCCCAAGGCATAACGCTAGCTGCCGTCACTATACTTTCAAACACCCTCAGGAATTTTATGTACTTTCGACTTATTATTCTCGCTTTCAGCCTGATACTCCACAGCAGCTACAGCCAGGCCCAGAACGACTTCGATAACAATGCCTCCAGCAGCTTTAGCACTAATAACTTCGGTGATGACCCGGAATTTTTACCGGTAGAACAAGCCTATCAGCTTAACGCAGAATTTGAAGCTGACGGCCAATTACGACTGAACTGGCAAATTGCCGATGACTACTATCTATATCGCCATGGCTTTCGTTTCCAGCTCTCCGCCAACGGTCAGGTGCTGACCAGCGATGCCATCATCCCCAGCGGACTGGAAAAAGAAGATGAATACTTTGGTCGCGTGGAAGTCTACTACCAACAAGCGGATATTTTTCTACCCAAACTACCCGCACTTACCAATATTCAATTAACCGTTACCAGCCAGGGCTGCGCTGACGCTGGCTTATGCTACCCCCCTTACTCACAATATTTTAAAATCAACGGCCAGCAGCTTAGCATTCAGGAAACAACCAAACCCGCGGCCATCGATGCAGGAAACAGCCAAACCACCACAGTTCAGCCCGAGACTAAAACAACCAACTGGAACCAGCTCCCGTATATGCTGTTACTAGCCATACTCGGCGGTTCCATTTTGAATTTAATGCCCTGTGTGTTTCCAGTACTTAGCCTAAAAGTATTGGCCTTCGCTAACGACAAACAACACTCGCCAACCACCCATGGCTGGTCGTATAGCGCCGGGGTAATTGCCAGCTTTGTATTAGTGGCCTTCATTCTGGTGACACTTCAGGCAGCAGGCGAAGCAATTGGCTGGGGCTTTCATTTACAGTCACCATGGCTGGTAGCCGGCCTCGCTTATTTATTTTTTGTTATGGGCCTGAGCTTATCTGGTTTTGTCGACATCGGCGGCCAATGGATGAACGCTGGCAATGAGCTAGCCAGCAAGCAAGGCTATAGCGGCAGCTTTTTTAGTGGCGTTCTGGCGACAGTTGTCGCCAGCCCATGTACCGCCCCGTTTATGGGAACCGCGCTAGGCTTTGCTATCACCCAACCCAAATCAATTGCAGTACTGGTGTTTGCCGCCCTCGGCCTAGGCATGGCACTACCGGTATTACTGCTTAGCTATTCACCAAAACTGCTGGCCAAAATCCCTAAACCGGGCATCTGGATGGAGCATCTAAAGGAATTTCTCGCCTTCCCTCTCTACATCACTGCGATCTGGTTATGCTGGGTAGTGGGTAATCAGACAGGGGTCAATGGCATGGCGACACTGCTGTTGGGCTGCAGCATACTGGCGCTGGCAATATGGCTTTGGTCCGGAGGCGTTATTAAACGGACTTTAAGTGCTATCTGCCTGGCAACTGCCATCAGTTTATTGGTTAGCCCGATGTTGCGCACACAGGATAACAGCACTGCGAGCACTGCTGACCAAAGCTGGATTGCCTATCAACCCGAGACGCTGGCGCAACTAAGGCAACAAGGCAAACCCGTATTTATAAATATCACTGCCGACTGGTGTATTACTTGCCTGGCCAATGAGAAAGTCACACTGAGCACTCAAACCATACAACAGGCATTGCAAACCGCCGGGATCACCTACCTAAAAGGTGACTGGACTAACCACAATCCACTAATCACTGACTTGCTAAAGCAATATGGCCGCAATGGTATTCCCCTCTATATAATGTTTCCCGCTGGCAACGCCTCTCATGGCACGCTACTCCCGCAAATTCTGACCGTGGACATCGTACTGGATGCCATCGCCGCTGCCACACCAGCTGAAAATAGTTAAAACTCTTAGTTATAAGCCAATTTTTAATTAGAGTTGCTGCGATCGTCGTAGAAACGATTTTTTTATCAATTCCAGGCTTACAAACCGTCAAACTTTTACAAAACCGTCAATATATCAACTTTTAACAGACGATAGACGCATTATTTAAGAAAAAGTCGACATTTCCCCCAATCTCCCCAAATAGTGTGAAGAACATGTCGCCTATTGTCGCTAAAAGGTTAAAGACAAACACAAACTTGAGGCAATCTTGCATTCAATTGTCGCTATTTTGCTGCTATATGCATTGAAATAAACAAAAGTTGGACTAGGCTTATTTTTTAAGGCAGAATCGCGCCAACTAGCCATTACGAGTTAGCTTGATAGTCATTCGCGGCACTAGCCAGGATCAATCTAGATACAATAAAGGCGCAAATCAGGATCAAATCATGGCATCTTTTCTGGTACTCCACGGCCCCAATCTCAACCTGCTCGGTAGTCGTGAGCCTGAAGTATACGGTTCAGATACGCTGGATGACATCAACCGGGACTTAACCGACGCCGCTATCGCTGCTGGCCACCACTTGCTAACCATGCAAAGTAATGCGGAGTACGAACTTATTGAGCGCATCCACGCCGCCCGCAATGAAGGTATTAATTTCATTATCTTCAATCCCGGCGCATTCACTCACACCAGCATTGCGCTGCGCGATGCGTTATTAGGCGTCAACATACCCTTTATTGAAGTTCACATTTCCAACGTCTACAAACGTGAAGCATTTCGCCAGACCTCCTATCTCTCTGACATTGCCGTCGGTGTGATTAGCGGACTGGGCAGCCAGGGCTATTTATTAGCGCTACAGGCAGCGATTAGCAAAACCGACCCCTAACTCATTCATTCTAATTAAAGACACCACAGCAAGAGAACTGTCATGGATATACGTAAAGTTAAAAAACTGATTGAACTGCTCGAAGAATCCAACATCGACGAGATTGAAATAAAAGAAGGTGAAGAGTCCGTACGCATCAGCCGGAACGGCAATGCCTCTATGCCTTATTACCCTCAGCCAATGCCCATGCCGATGGCGGCACCAGCTCCCGCTGCCGCACCGGCTGCAGCAGCACCCGCCACTGAAGCTGCAGCAGCACCCGCTAGCAATGGCCACCTGGTTAAATCACCCATGGTCGGTACTTTTTATGCTGCTGCCTCACCCGGCTCGCCAAAATTTGTTGAGATTGGCCAGCACGTTAAAGTCGGCGATGTTATCTGCATTATCGAAGCGATGAAAATGATGAACCAAATTGAAGCGGATAAAGCCGGCGTTATCGAGGCCGTACTGGTTGAAGACGGCCAACCCGTAGAGTTTGATCAACCTTTGGTCACCATAGTTTAAAAGCAATTACTGGCGACCGTTATTAATAGATTTAATAAGGTCCTGACTTATTGGGTTATGCAGCTGCCACGCTCTCTTTAATGTGGCCGCAAGCGACAAACTGGAAATAGTTTCATGTTGGAAAAAATTCTTATCGCCAACCGCGGCGAAATCGCACTCCGTATTTTGCGCGCCTGCAAAGAGATGGGCATTAAAACTGTAGCGGTGCACTCACAAGCAGATAAAGACCTAATGCACGTGCGACTCGCTGACGAGTCAGTTTGTATCGGTCCCGCTCCGTCACCCCTCAGCTACCTCAATATACCAGCCATTATCAGCGCAGCTGAAGTAACCGACTCGGTGGCCATCCACCCCGGCTACGGTTTTTTAGCTGAAAGTGCAGATTTTGCTGAACAAGTACAAAAGAGCGGCTTCACCTTTATCGGCCTTCCCCGGATGTAATCCGCTTGATGGGCGACAAAGTGTCTGCCATTGAAGCCATGCGTAAAGCGGGTGTACCTACTGTGCCAGGCTCTAACGGCCCACTCCCGGTTGATAACAAAGAGCGCTGTTTGGCTATCGCCCGTGAAATTGGCTATCCGGTAATTATCAAGGCTGCCGCCGGTGGCGGTGGTCGCGGCATGCGGGTAGTGCAGAGTGAAGCCGCATTGCTAAATTCCATCCATGTGACCCGCGCAGAAGCTGCCGCCGCTTTCGGCGACGGTACGGTTTATATGGAAAAGTTTTTAGAAAATCCGCGTCATGTCGAAATTCAAGTCATGTCTGACGGCCAGGGTAACGCCATCCACTTGTATGATCGCGACTGCTCCTTGCAGCGTCGGCACCAAAAAGTATTAGAAGAAGCACCCGCTCCCGGTATTCCGGAAGATGTGCGGCAGGAAGTTTATCAATCCTGTGTTAAAGCCTGTATCGAAATTGGTTATCGCGGTGCGGGTACGTTTGAGTTTCTCTACGAAGACGGTGGTTTTTACTTTATTGAAATGAATACCCGTATTCAGGTTGAACACCCTGTCACCGAAATGGTGACCAACGTGGATTTGATCAAAGAGCAGATTCGCGTATGCGCCGGCCAAAAACTGTCTTACAAACAGGAAGACATCAAGCTCAACGGCCACGCCTTTGAATGCCGAATCAACGCAGAAGACCCTAAAACCTTTATGCCCTGCCCTGGACAGATAAAAATGTTCCACGCCCCTGGCGGCTTAGGTGTGCGAGTCGATTCTCATCTGTACAGCGGCTACACCGTGCCACCTAATTACGATTCAATGATTGGAAAAATCATTACCTGGGCAGAAGACCGCACTACGGCTCTGGATCGCATGCGCGTTGCACTGGATGAAACGGTCATCGAAGGTATCCGCACTAACATTCCTTTACAGCAGGATTTGGTCCGGGATACCGCCTTCCGCAAAGGTGGTGTCAACATTCATTATCTGGAGAAAAAGCTTGGAATGTAGAGTCCTCTCCACTTTACCGGCAGCATTCAGACTGATGCAATAACAATGAGCTGGCTACAACTGCGGGTGCAAACCACCCGCGAACAAACCGGAGCGGTCGAAGATGCATTGCTAGCGGCTGGCGCAGTCTCGGTCACCATGGAAGATAACGCCGACCAACCGATTCTGGAGCCTGCGGTGGGCGAAACACCGCTCTGGAACAATACCCGCATCACCGGCTTATTCACTGCCGACACAGATACCGATCAGGCCACCGTCATCGCCACCGCTAGTTACTCTTGCGTTTACCCCAATCAACACCTGCCAAGCTATCGATGGGAGATTCTGGAAGATAAGGATTGGGAGCGTGAGTGGATGGATAATTTCCACCCTATGCGCTTTGGCCGACGACTGTGGATTTGCCCCAGCTGGAAACAGCCGCCCGAGCCCAACGACGTAAACCTGATGCTGGACCCCGGCTTAGCCTTTGGCACCGGCACCCACCCCACCACTGCACTGTGTCTGGAATGGCTGGATAGCATCGATGTGAAAGGCAAAACCGTTCTGGATTATGGTTGCGGCTCCGGTATTCTCGGCATCGCTGCCTTACTCCTAGGCGCGACGCAAGTCATTGCTGTCGACAACGACCCGCAGGCGCTGATTGCCACTTTGGATAATGCGCGCCGCAATAACATCGCCAGCGAGCATATTCACACCTACCTCCCCGAAGATGCCCCCGCGGATATTCAGGCGGACATCACTGTTGCCAACATCCTCGCCGGCCCGCTAGCTGAGTTGGCACCCACTATCAGCAAACTAACCACCGAGCATGGACTACTGGCATTATCCGGAATTATCTCCAGTCAGGCAGAAGAGTTACGGCAGCACTATCTGCAATGGTTTGAAATGGATGCAGTCGTGCTTGAGCAAGATTGGGCCAGGCTCTCTGGCAGCAAACGCTAAACCTCACATCAATCCCCAGCCTGACTTCACAAAGTAAATAACAAAGCCGCTTTAAGCCCTCGTTTTTTCTGAAAAAAGCGATACACTTAATCTTTATTAACTGCACCATCAGGAACCACCGCTATGACCAGTCAGGTCACCCAATGCCCCAGCTGTCACACCTCGTTTCGAGTCACCGAGGCTCAACTTGGTATTGCCAATGGCGCAGTCCGCTGCGGCTCCTGCCTGCATATCTTTAAGGCTCCCGAACACTGGCTCAACAATCCACAGCCCGCTGCACCAGCAGAAACCTCGCTGTTTGAAGAAGAACCAAGCAACGCGCCTGCAGCCGCCAGCAGTCCCGATTATGAAGATCTGTTTAATGATGACCCTGAACAGGATGGGATGGATAACATTTTCGACGATGACATGTTCGCCGATGATGACTTTGACCTGCTTGCTGATTCCAGCAGCGATGAGCCTGTGCAGGATGTTAGCACCGGGGAAGACCTGCCACCTGACGACACGAATGAACTCGAGGATACGAACAACGAGGACAGCCCGACCTTCGCTCCCGAACCAGAAGTAGACGTAGAAAGTAAACCTGACGAAGCTTTGGCGCTGGCAGAATCGCAAGGTGATGATGAAGACGATTACTTAATCAGCGACAGTATCATCAATACCGATCTCGATCTGGAAATAGAGCCCAATATTAATAGCGAAGAAGAGTTTGGTTTCAGCGACTCGTTTCTCCAGCTTAACGAGGGAAAACCGGAGTCCAGCTCCTTATTTAAAGAGCTTGACGATCTCGGCGGTGATGAAGAATCCATTCAGGAAGATGCCTGGGCCAGAAAATTACTGGAAGAGGACGAACCCAAATATGAGGAGCCCGCCGCTGATGAACAGCCAGAAGAATTAGCCGATGATGCCTTTAGTGATTTATTTGATGCCCTGGAAGACGACCAGCCGGCCATGGATAACGAGCTACAGGATATTCTCAATGATCGCAGCGATGAAGGTTATGAGCTAGAGCACGAAGACTCTGAGCAAAGTCTCGAAGAACCCGCCAGTCTCGTCGAAGAAGAATTTGTCCTTGGCAATGAGTCGCTAATGGCTGGCGAGCGTATCGGTCAACATCATGGCAACCACAATAGCCTGCTGCATGCGATCGAATCCGAACCTGTCATCATGGCAATGCCTACCGATCACTCCCGCTGGGTCAAAAGAGCCTGGGTGAGCAGTATTGTCATCGCTCTGCTGATGTTTGCCGCCCAGTATCTGATATTTAATTTTGACCGACTAGCCCGCGACCCTGATTATCGCCCACTGTTAACTACCGCCTGCGATACTATCGGCTGCAAAATCCCAAGCCTGGATGACATCAACAGCATCCTTTCCTCAAACCTGATGGTACGCAGCCACCCCAACGCTCAACAGGCACTGGTGGTCGACGCCATTATCATTAACCGCGCCGATTTCAAGCAACGCTTTCCCATCATGGAACTGCAATTCACCGACCTTGATGGCGATATTGTCGCCGGCCGCCAATTCTCACCGTCAGAATATCTGGCCGGTGAGCTAAGCGGTGACGAGCTAATGCCGATGAAACAGCCGGTACATATTTCACTAGAGATCGTTGACCCCGGCGAACAGGCGGTTAACTATCAATTGCGCTTCCACCCCCACCAAGGCAGCTAGCTCGGGCAGTCCAACTGCCTGTGTTTCACTCACTAGCAATAGTCAGGGGGATAGCCTGCCCAAAACTCCGCACCTGAACAAAAGTCAACCAAAAAATTGTATAAAAGTTGTCCGATAAGGCTTTATCCTGATGGCACTTATCAGTATGATAGCGCCTCTTTTTTGGCAGCCAGGATGCGGTCAAAAATGTGAGGATGCCACGGTTCGTTTTATCACTCGCGCAGTAGTTAGCAACCGAAAAATACCCATAAACATTACCACTAGCTCCACTATTCAGGATGTGCAGTGTTTCAAATTGGTCCCTATTCATTGGCCAGTCGAGTCGTACTCGCACCTATGGCCGGCGTTACCGACCTTCCGTTTCGGCAGTTGTGCCGACGGTTTGGAGCCGGCTTGGTGGTGTCTGAAATGGTTACCAGTGACAGTCGTTTATGGCATACACGGAAGTCACAACAGCGGCTAACGCACTGTGATGAACTGGAACCACGGTCAGTACAAATAGCAGGCGGGGACGCGGTCATGATGGCGGCAGCAGCGCGCCTGAATGTCGAACGTGGTGCCCAGATTATTGATATCAATATGGGCTGCCCAGCAAAGAAAGTTTGCAAGAAAGCCGCAGGCTCTGCACTGATGAAAGACCAGAAACTGGTCGCTGAAATTTTACATGCGGTAGTGGCTGCGGTTGATGTACCGGTTACGCTGAAGATTCGCACCGGCTGGTCCACTGAGCAACGCAATGGCCTGGATATTGCCCGTATCGCTGAGGATTGTGGTATTGCCGCATTGGCAGTACATGGCAGAACCAAAGCCTGTCGTTTTAATGGTCAGGCTGAGTACGACACCATCGCTGCCATCAAAGCAGCCATTGCTATTCCGGTGTTTGCTAACGGTGATATAGATTCACCACAGAAAGCCAAACAAGTCATGGATTACACCAACGCCGATGCCGTGATGATCGGTCGCGCCGCCCAAGGCAGGCCCTGGTTATGCCGGGAAATAGATCACTTTTTAGCAAGCGGTGAACTGCTAGCATCACCTGGTAAAGAAGAAATTAAGCGCGTCCTATTGCAACATCTGGACGCACTCCACACCTTTTATGGTGAATTTATGGGAGTCAAAATCGCCCGCAAACACGTGGGCTGGTATTTAACAGACGGAGTGACTGACAATCAGGCATTTCGCAAAAAATTCAATCAAATCGAAGATGCCATTGAACAATGCTTGGCAATCGATTGGTATTTTGAACAACAGAGTGCAGAACTCTTTAATCATCAACCCTTTCAATATGAACAAGGTACGCGGCAATCCAAAGCCGATACCGCAAGCAACCAAGAGGTAATCGCAGCATGAAAAACAATGACACTCTCCCTGGCAGCGCGCCAACCCCAGTCGCTGAATCAGTGTCAGAACTTGAACTGAACAATCAAGATCAAACCAAGCAGCATTTGACTAACGCCCCAGTCGCGCAAGCGCAAACCTTACGTGACAGCGTATCAATCGCCCTGAAAAACTATTTCTCACACCTGGAAGGTCAGGATGTTACTGACGTGTATGAAATGGTGTTATCAGAAGTAGAAGCGCCGTTGCTAGAAGAAGTGATGAAGTACACTCGTAGCAACCAGACCAAAGCCTCTGTCCTGCTTGGTCTGAACCGCGGTACTTTACGTAAAAAATTGAAGCAGTACGGCCTGCTATAAGTTAACTGACGAAAAGACGAAGGGGGTGATGTGTCACCCCTTTTTCCATTTTAAGACAGCACAAAAATCTCACCCTTTTCTTTCATTGATAAAAGTTTGAACTGACCGCTATGAGCAACGACCAAAATTTTCTGCCCATCAAACGCGCACTGATCAGCGTCTCCGATAAATCCGGCATTGTTGAATTCGCCCAAGCCCTGGTAGCACAAGGCGTAGAAATTCTTTCTACCGGTGGCACTTATAAACTTCTGTGCGACAACGATATCAACGCGATCGAAGTATCCGACTACACCGGCTTTCCAGAAATGATGGACGGCAGAGTTAAAACCCTGCACCCCAAAGTACACGGCGGTATTTTAGCCCGTCGCGGACAAGACGAT